>NZ_JBSHNV010000124.1:0-361 GCF_053601575.1 Lacinutrix sp. MEBiC02404
TCCATGTATCGGAGGAACATTATCCAATGTAGATTTAACAGACACAACAAGTGACTGGGCAACTGCAGATTGTGATGGTGATGGAGTAAGTAACTTAGACGAAGTAGATCCTGATGGAGACGGCGTTCAAGGACCAAACGATACCGATCCAAATGATGCATGTGAGTTTACAGCAGCAGATATTACATTACCTGTAACAGCAATCACAGATTGTGATGGTGATGGAGAAACAAGTGATACGGATCCAAATGATACCGATCCATGTATCGGAGGAACATTATCCAATGTAGATTTAACAGACACAACAAGTGACTGGGCAACTGCAGATTGTGATGGTGATGGAGTAAGTAACTTAGACGAA
>NZ_JBSHNV010000125.1:0-793 GCF_053601575.1 Lacinutrix sp. MEBiC02404
GATGTTTAGCTACATTTTATAACAACGTATATAAAAAATTGCTAGATTAGTGCTTAAATAAAGGTCGTTGCTCTTTTGTTACTTCTGATTTTCCTTCGGAAAATCCGCCTGTACCAAAACGCAACTTTCCATATACAAACACGTTAGCCACAAGTTAAATGAACCGAGTAACTGAAAGACCACATATTATTTTTCTTGTATTTGCAGTAATCACTTTTATTCTCGGATTTAATGCAAACGGAGGAATTACTGTAAATATTCACGACACATATTTTGTGATGAGTAATTATCATTTTGCAACGCTGATTTCAATTCTTTTCGGAATAATTGGACTGATTTATTGGATTGCGAAAAAAGTGAACGGAAACCTCTCTAAACGGCTGAACTTGATTCACGTTGCGCTGACTTTTGGCGGAATTTTTATAATTCTGATTTTAAACGAATTCAAACTAAAGTCATTTGATGTGGACACTTTATCTAAATACGCTTTTAATGAAAATTTAGAAATCATAGTTTATCTGATTTCTGGAATAATTATATTAGTCCAAATTGTATTTCCGATTAACATAATAAATGGAATAAGTAAACGGAATAAAACCAATGGCTAACACCGTATATAATTTATTGCTGGCTTCTCGCCTACTTACGAAAGTCCTCGCGGACTTTCTTGGTCGGTAATTATTTACTAAATTAGTTGCTTAAACCACGCAACAAACCATATACAAACACGTTATAAAAAATAGCCGAGAATCCTCAATTTCAACAAACTGAATTTCTTAAAACATAAATAATT
>NZ_JBSHNV010000126.1:0-297 GCF_053601575.1 Lacinutrix sp. MEBiC02404
TCCATCCGCCGCTGTAGTTGCTGTTGGCTCTCCTGCGTCTAACACGCCATCGCCATCTAAATCAGCAAATACAGTTACTGGAGAAGTGAATCCGGTTTCTGTTCCATTTTGTGTTCCATCACCATCTTCATCGTTATATACTGTTCCCATTACTGAACCAGCTGTAGTATAACCATCGGTTCCTGCTGCAACTGTTCCACTTACTGGTACCGTTACGTTAGTTGGTTCTGTTCCTTCCGTTAAGCTTGCACCTGTTGGTAGTGTTGTTTCATCCACTTGGATGTTTACAGATCCTGC
>NZ_JBSHNV010000127.1:0-228 GCF_053601575.1 Lacinutrix sp. MEBiC02404
TCCATCCGCCGCTGTAGTTGCTGTTGGCTCTCCTGCGTCTAACACGCCATCGCCATCTAAATCAGCAAATACAGTTACTGGAGAAGTGAATCCGGTTTCTGTTCCATTTTGTGTTCCATCACCATCTTCATCGTTATATACGGTTCCGGTTACCGTTCCTGCTGTAGTATATCCATCTGTTCCTGCTGATACTGAACCTCCACCAATTGGTGTAACATTCGTTGGTTC
>NZ_JBSHNV010000128.1:0-155947 GCF_053601575.1 Lacinutrix sp. MEBiC02404
AGCTAAAGGAAGGAGCAGTAAACAAGTATCTTTTTAGTTATTCTAGCTATTCCACAAGAGTAATCACGCAAACCAGTCCCATAAGAATTATCGAAATGAAAACATATTTTCATCAAAAACACCCAACAAAGCCAATTAGAAAAACCTTAACACGAAGCAACCTCGCGGCAATGTCCCCTTGAGGGTTATCGAAATGAAAACATATTTTCATCAAAGACACCCAACAAAGTCAATTAGGAAAACCTCAACACGAAGCAACCTCGCAGCAATGTCCCCTTGAGGGGACTTTAGGGGTGTTTTTCAAAAAAAACATAGCATCATCAAAGATACCAAGTATCGCTCATTAGGGGTGTTTTTCAAAAAAACATAGCATCATCAAAGATACGAAGTATCGCTCTTTATGGGTGTTTCACTTTGCCTTTTGTCTTTTCCTCTAATACATGTCAGTTCGAGTGAAATTGCTTTTTTTTCTGCAATTTAGTATCGAGAACCAATACTAACTAAAGACATATACAAACCCTTCCGTTTTTGATTTATTTTATTGAAATCAAATCCACCTTTCCTTGAAAAAAGAGAAGTAGTTTTATAATTTGAAGTTAATTTATTTAATAGTTTTTAGTTGAAATTGTCATTTCGAGCGTGCCGAGAAATCTTTTTTCTTTAATCTTTGTAAAACTGTCATTTCGAGCACAGTCGAGAAATCTCATTTTTATTTGGGCAATTTATTTTTGGCAGAAAAAACCAAAAATAACCACGCTTTTCGTTTCTAGTTTTGTAAAACCTTAAATAGAAGTTTTACAAAAGCTAACCACTACAATCCTTATTGCGGGGAAATCCTGCATGTACTTTTCTAGCTGCCAATATCTAGACTATCCGTTTTTTTATGCTACATTTTAAAAAGCGCTTCGCCTTTTAGGGCAAACCTTCCGCTTTTTTGTCACAACAAAAAACCACCTTCCTTTAGCTAAAGGAAGGAGCTGAAATCGAATGTCTTTTTATTATTCTAGTTATTTCACAAGAGTAATCACGCAAACCTGTCCCCATAAGAATTATCGAAATGAAAACATATTTTCATCAAAAACACCCAACAAAGTCAATTAGGAAAACCTCAACACAAAGCAACCTCGCAGCAATGTCCCCTTGAGGGGACTTTAGGGGTGTTTTTCAAAAAAAACATAGCATCATTAAAGATACCGAGCATCACTCTTTATGGGTGTTTCCAGAACGAACACCATTACAATCCTTATTGCAGACCAATCTACACAGGTACTTTTTCATCTGCCAATAACCAGACCATCCTTTTACTACAGTCCACATTTTAAAATGCGCTTTGCTTATTTTACGCCAAACCATCCACTTTTTCGTTACCACAAAAAACCACCTTCCTTTAACTAAAGGAAGGAGCAGTAAATAAGTATCTCTTTAGTTATTCCTAATTATATACAAGAATAAGCTTTGTGCCTTCGCGAGAGAAATTAATATGCAGTTGTAGTTTTCAATTTCAATAATCCAAAAACAAACAAAACCTGCTATCCTATTCTCTTGTAACAAAGTGCTTCGCCTTTTACGCCAAACCATCCGATTTTTCGTTCGCACGAAAAACCACCTTCCTTTAGCTAAAGGAAGGAGCAGTAAATAAGTGTCTTTTTAGTTATTCTAGCTATTCCACAAGAGTAATCACGCAAACCAGTCCCATAAGAATTATCGAAATGAAAACATATTTTCATCAAAGACACCCAACAAAGCCAATTAGGAAAACCTCAACACGAAGCAACCTCGCGGCAATGTCCCCTTGAGGGGACTTTAGGGGTGTTTTTAAAAAAAACCATAGCATCATCAAAGATACCGAGTATCGCTCTTTATGGGTGTTTCCCTTTGCCTTTTGTCTATGTCAGTTTAAGTGAAATTGCTTTTTCGTTTTGTATAAAAAAAAACATCTATCAGATATTTTTAATAATATGCAGTCTCAGTTCACTGTCACAGTTTTCAACTTCACATTCATTTTCATTTTCATTTTCACTAACTTTGAATCTTAAATCCAAAACCTTGAATTTAGAAGCATGAAAGTATACACAAAAACAGGAGATAAAGGTACCACCGCACTTTTTGGAGGCACAAGAGTACCAAAACACCATATCCGTATCGAAAGTTATGGTACTGTAGACGAGCTAAACTCGCATATTGGTTTAATTAGAGACCAAGAAATAAATACCAAATACAAAGAAATTCTTATCCATATACAAGACCGCCTTTTTACGGTAGGTGCTGTTTTAGCTACAGATCCCGAAAAAGCAATTCTTAAAAATGGAAAAGAACGATTAAACATTCCTAAAATTTCTTCAGAAAACATAGAACTACTAGAAAAAGAAATGGATACAATGAATGAAGACCTGCCTCAAATGACGCATTTTGTACTTCCAGGTGGTCATCAAACCGTGTCATTCTGTCATATTGCTCGCTGTGTTTGTAGACGTGCAGAACGCTTAGCAGCAGCTTTAAACGACATAGAGACCGTAGAACCTACCACTTTAATGTACTTAAACAGATTATCAGACTATCTTTTTGTCTTGGCACGAAAATTGTCTTATGATTTGCAAGCAGATGAAGTAAAATGGATTCCTGAAAAGCAATAAATTTTACCGCCTGTAATTAGTAACACTGCAAAGTACTTTAGTGTCTAGTAGTTTACAGTTAAAATGGACGTTCTTTTAATTTATTGAAAAAATAATTCACTTTTCTCTTGACTATCTAAACTAAAAATTTATTTTTGCAAAAATAAAAACATTTAGAAATGTATTGGACATTAGAACTAGCATCTTATTTAAGTGATGCACCTTGGCCAGCAACAAAGGACGAACTTATTGATTACGCAATCAGAACGGGAGCACCTTTAGAAGTTGTTGAAAACTTACAAGCAATTGAAGACGAAGGAGACTCTTACGACTCAATTGAAGAAATTTGGCCTGATTATCCAACGGACGAAGATTACCTCTGGAATGAGGACGAGTATTAATATCACAAAATTATCAATAAAAAAGTCTCATATGAGACTTTTTTTTGGTTATAATTATAATAAAATAACAACTTAACGTATCTTTGAAATCCTTTTTATTAGGGTTTTATCTTTACATAATAACAATCAAAAACTTATTATCCTTGCAAGCAAAGGCTTGAAAATAATAAGAACAAAAACATACCACACATGACTTTTTTAGATTCTGTACTAAAAGTATTTGTTGGCGACAAGTCTAAGCAAGACGTAAAGTCCATAACACCTTTAGTAAATAAAATCAAAACCTTTGAGGCTGCTTTAGAAGCATTATCTCACGATGAACTAAGAGCAAAAACAGCTTTCTTCAAAGAGAAAATAGCCGAAGCACGTAAGCCACTTCAAACAAAAATAGATGCGCTTTTAGTAGATGCAGAGAATGAAGAGGACATCGATAAACGGGAAGATATTTATTCAGAAATTGATGCTATAAAAGACGAAATTTATAAAGTTACCGAAGACGTACTAAACGATATTTTACCGGAAGCTTTTGGTGTAGTTAAAGAAACTGCTAGACGTTTTACAAACAATACTTCCATAACCGTTACAGCAAATGAGTTTGATAGAGTAATTTCTGGAGAACATGATTATGTAACCTTAGAGGGAGACCAAGCAACTTGGGCAAACTCTTGGGATGCTGCAGGAAAAGCGATTACTTGGGACATGATTCATTATGATGTGCAATTAATTGGTGGTATTGCAATGCACCAAGGTAAAATTGCCGAGATGCATACTGGAGAAGGTAAAACGTTGGTAGCAACACTTCCTGTGTATCTTAATGCTTTAGCTGGTCGTGGTGTTCACTTAGTAACGGTAAATGATTATCTAGCAAAAAGGGATAGCGCATGGATGGCTCCAATTTTTGAGTTTCATGGTTTGAGTGTCGATTGTGTAGATTATCATAAACCTAATTCTGCTGCTCGTAAAAAAGCGTACAATGCAGATATTACTTATGGTACCAACAACGAATTTGGTTTTGATTACTTGCGTGATAATATGGCGCATAATCCAGATGATTTAGTACAACGTCCACATCACTACGCTATTGTCGATGAGGTCGATTCTGTTTTAGTCGATGATGCTAGAACCCCATTAATTATTTCTGGTCCGATACCAAAAGGAGATCAACATGAATTTGATGCCTTAAAACCTAAAGTAGATGATATTGTTTCGGTACAACGTAAATACTTAACAACGGTTTTAGTCGAAGCAAAAAAACTGATCGCTGCTGGGGATGAAAAAGAAGGTGGTTTTCAACTACTTCGTGTATATAGAGGTATTCCTAAAAACAAAGCTTTAATTAAGTTTTTAAGTGAAGAAGGTGTTAAACAATTACTTCAGAAAACGGAAAACCATTACATGGCAGATAACAATCGTGAAATGCCTAAGGTAGATGAAGAATTGTACTATGTAATTGAAGAAAAAAATAATCAAATAGAACTTTCAGATAAAGGTATAGAATACATCTCTGGAAAAGATAATCCGGACTTTTTCGTCATGCCAGAAATTGGTATTGAAATTGCAAAAATTGAAGGAAAAGGATTAAGCAAAGAAGACGAAGCAGAAGAAAAAGAAGAATTATTCCGCGATTTCGCAATCAAGTCCGAACGTATTCACACCCTAAACCAATTACTAAAAGCATATGCTCTTTTTGAAAAAGACAACCAATATGTGGTAATGGATAATAAAGTGATGATTGTAGACGAGCAAACGGGTCGTATTATGGATGGTCGTCGTTATAGTGACGGTTTACACCAAGCCATTGAAGCAAAAGAAAATGTAAAAATTGAAGATGCTACGCAAACTTTCGCAACGGTAACCCTTCAAAATTACTTTAGAATGTACCGAAAGCTTTCTGGAATGACAGGAACTGCGGTTACAGAAGCTGGTGAGTTCTGGGAAATATACAAATTAGATGTTGTAGAAATCCCTACTAACAAACCTATTGCACGTGATGATAGACAAGATTTAGTATTTAAAACAAAACGGGAGAAATACAATTCGGTTATTGATGAAGTTACAAAACTATCTCAAGCAGGAAGACCAGTTTTAATTGGTACTACTAACGTAGAAATTTCAGAACTTTTAGGAAAAATGCTTTCTATTCGTAAAGTTCCGCACAATGTCTTAAATGCAAAACAGCATAAAAAAGAGGCCGAAATAGTAGATGAAGCTGGTAGAAGCGGACAAGTAACTATTGCAACCAATATGGCTGGTCGTGGTACCGATATTAAATTAAGTGACGAAGTAAAAGCAGCAGGTGGTTTAGCAATTATTGGTACAGAACGTCATGATTCTCGTCGTGTAGACAGACAGTTACGTGGTCGTGCCGGTCGTCAAGGAGATGTTGGTAGCTCCCAATTCTACGTTTCATTAGAAGATAATTTAATGCGTCTTTTTGGTAGTGAACGTATTGCCAAAATGATGGATAGAATGGGATTAGAAGAAGGGGAAGTAATTCAGCATTCTATGATTTCTAAATCTATTGAAAGAGCACAGAAAAAAGTAGAAGAAAATAACTTTGGTGTACGTAAGCGTTTACTAGAATATGATGATGTCATGAACTCGCAACGTGAGGTTGTTTATAAACGTAGATATCATGCTTTATTTGGGGAACGTCTTCGTGTAGATATCGCCAACATGGTTTATGATACTGCGGAAAACATTACAGAAACAAATAAAGGTGCTTCCGATTTTAAGAATTTCGAGTTTGAATTAATTCGTTATTTCTCTATGGCTTCTCCAATTACGGAAGCTGAATTTGTAAAGCTTCCCGTATTAGAAATTGCACAACGTGTATATAAAGCTGCTTTTGAACATTATAAAGCAAAAATGGCTCGTAATGCAGAAATTGCATTCCCTATTATCGCTAATGTATATGAAACACAACGCGAAAAGTTTAAAAGAATAGTGGTACCATTTACAGATGGTGTAAAATCTTTACAAGTAGTTACAGACCTTGAAAAAGCGTATGAAACGAAAGGAAAACAACTTATAACCGATTTTGAAAAGAATATTACACTAGCTATTATTGATGATGCTTGGAAAACACATTTACGTAAAATGGATGAGTTAAAGCAATCGGTTCAATTAGCAGTGCATGAGCAAAAAGATCCTTTATTAATTTATAAATTTGAAGCTTTTGAGTTGTTTAAAACAACTATAGATCAAGTAAATAAAGATGTGATTTCTTTCTTATTTAAAGGAGAATTACCAACGCAAGAATCTAATATTCAAGAAGCAAAAGAAACGCGTAAAAAAGAAAATTTACAAACGCAAAAAGACGAGATTCCTAATTTAGACGAACGTTCTGCTCAAAATAGAGCTGCCGGGAATACGCAACGTCAACCAGAAGTAGTAGAAACTATTGTACGTGACAAACCAAAAATTGGACGTAATGACAAGGTTACTATTAAACACGTTATGAGTGGCGAAAATAAAACCGTAAAATACAAACAAGCAGAACCTTTAATCGCTAAAGGCGAATGGGTTTTAGTAGAGTAATAAAAACCTAATACATCTTCCTGAACTTGTTTCAGGATCTTAAAACCTGAAGGTAATACTTCAGGTTTTTTATTATCCTATTTTCACAAAAAAGGCCACCAAAAAGAATAAACTTTAATTTTTTAACAATTTATTTTTTGTATCTTTAAAAATACCTAACCAAAATTGAAGATATGAGAAATGCATTTGCTGTTGCTGTTGGTCTAGTTGTTGCCGGACTAGTAGTATTTTTATTATATATTTTAGGTCCACAATTTTTCACCTTTCCACCAGGAGCAAATCCTATGGATCCAGAATCTATAAAACAAAACATGCATTTAATACCTGCAGGCGCAATGCTCTTAGTTATTGTAGCACACTTTTTTGGTATTATTGGAGGTATGATTGCTTCTACAGCAGTTTCAGAAACGTCCCTAATCCCTGCGTATATCGTTTCCGGAATTATAATTTTAGGTTCTATTGGAGGCTCTCTAGCCATGTCGCATCCTACTTGGTCAATAATCACAGGAATAATTGCTGTAATTGCTGCTTTTTTTGTGGGTAGAATCGCTGCCATCAATAAAATGAATGAAGAATAAATCTATCTTTTAATGCTTCCTTTTTACCGATAAACAAAACAACCGATTTTATTCCGTTTCAACGAATATATTTCCGATTACACCGAAGTTTATTCAATATTCCTTAAATTTATTCCGTTGCATAACAGCAACATATACTCCTTTATTTTTTTTCGATTAATAGCACCTAATAAAATACGAAAAAAAACTATGAAGCTTTATGTTACTTTAAAGCGAAATTTTGTGCTATTCATCTTAATTTCCACATTACTTATATCTTTTCAAAGCATGGCTCAAACGATTAGTTTTGGAGCATCCGGCTTGGTTGGAGAATCGGTGTTGAATCCTACTTCTTTAGAATTTGGTCCGGATAATAGATTATACGTATCGCAACAAGATGGGAAAATTTGGGCATATACTATAAATAGAGATGCTGCCACCTCTGGAAATGGAACATATACCATTACAAGTACCGAAGCTATTACAACCATACAAAATGGTATTGTAAACCATAATGATAGTGGGATTTCAAATACAACACAACAGCGTTTAATAACGGGAATAGCGACTGCAGGAACTTCTACAAATCCTATTCTATATGTAACCTCATCCGACTATTTATTTGGAGGCGGAGGCGCTGGTAGTGATACCAATCTAGACACAAATTCTGGTATTTTATCTAAATTAGAATGGAATGGTACTTCTTGGGACAAAGTAGATTTAATTAGAGGCTTGCCACGTTGTGAAGAAAATCATGCGATAAACGGCATGGATCTTTTTGAACGCAATGGCAATAACTACCTTTTAATTGTTCAAGGTGGGAATACCAATAAAGGAGCACCAAGTAATAACTTTGCTGGTACTCCAGAATATTTTTTATCGGCTTCTATGCTCATTGTAGATCTCACGCAATTAGACGCTATGCCAACGTATACAGACCCTAGAAACAACACAGATTATGTTTACGATTTACCAACCTTAAATGATCCTACAAGATTAGATATAGACAAAACACATGCCGATTTCCCATATCCTATTGGTCATCCATTACGAGATGCAACCATAGATGTTAATGATCCTTTTGGAGGAAATAATAGTTTAAACCAAGCTTTTCCGGAAACTGGAGGACCAATACAATTGTTTGCTCCTGGTTTTAGAAATGCTTATGATGTTGTTGTAACTGATAACGGAAGAATTTACACTTCAGATAATGGTCCGAACTCCCTTTGGGGCGGCGTTCCAAGAGTTTACGACAATAACACAAACACATATCTAGGAGATGAAAGCACAATAACCTACGACCCGGTAAATCATTATGTGAAAAATGAAATGAATGAATCTGGAAGTAGTTTAATTGGGGACCCATTACATTATGTAGGTACTATCAATGATGCAAATAAAACATATTATGGAGGGCATCCAATTCCTATTAATGCATTCCCTTCTCGTGCAGAAGTTATTGCTTACCAAAAAATTAATGGTTCATGGGTTGCTACCAGCACAAATACCTTACAGTCTTTAATAGTTGGAACCTCTGGATATTTCAACACTTCTTTTGCTATTGGCGATTTTCCGGATGATCCACGTTTAGGAGAATACTTGGTAGATGAACCTATTGGAAGTCCGAAAAATAATATTTTAGATGTTAGACCTTCCTCCACCAATGGTATATTGGAGTATACCGCAACAAACTTTAGTGGTATTATGCAAGGCAATATCTTAACAGCTTCCTTTAATGGCGATATTAATAGATATGTACTAAATGCTGCTGGAGATAGTGTTTTAGAACAGGAAATCATCTTTAGTGGTTTTGGAGCCTTGCCTTTAGATATTTCAGCACAAGGAGATACCGATATTTTTCCAGGTACGGTTTGGGCTGCAACCTATGGCGCAAATAATATTACCGTTTTTGAACCATCTGACTTAGATTGTACGCAACCTGGAGAACCTGGATATGATCCGTTAGCCGACAATGATGGCGATGGATTTTCTAATCAAGATGAAATAGATAATGGCACAAATATTTGTTCGCAAGGAAGTAAACCGAATGATAATGATGGCGATTTTATTTCCGATTTAAATGATCCAGATGATGATAATGATACCATTTTAGATGTTAATGATGCTTTTGCGTTAGATGTAAATAATGGTTTAAGCACGAATCTTCCTGTTGATTTTGCTTTTTGGAATAATGACCCAGGAACAGGTTTCTTCGGTTTAGGTTTTACTGGTTTACTATTAGATCCTTCCGGAAGTACAGATTACTTAACCCAATTTGACGAAGTCGATTTATCCTTTGGTGGTGCTGCTGGTAAAGCAACGGTTGATTACGTAACCATTGGTGATGCTGCTAACAATACACAAAAAAATGGTTTTCAGTTTGGTGTAAATGTAGATATCAATTCGAATCCTTTTACTATTCATTCTAAAATTGAATCTCCGTTTTTTGGTATAAACGGTTCGCAAACACAACCTATAGATCATCAATCGTATGGTATTAGCTTTGGTAATGGAGATCAAGATAATTATCTAAAACTCGTCTTAATGAATGGTACAACTAATGTGGATACCGTGCATGGCTTACAAGTATTACTAGAAGATAATGGTGTGATTACCATCAATAACACCTATGATGTTCCTGGAATATTAAATGCTGGATCTGTAAGTTTATACTTTAGTATAGATCCTACAGCGAATACTGCGCAACCGTTTTATTCTATTGATGACGGACAAACACTACTCGTTTTAGGAAGCCCAATATCCTTACCTTCTACTTTTTTAGACCCATTGGATACTAAAGGATTAGCTATTGGAATGATTTCGACAGCAAGAGACGCTTCTGGAAGTGCTTCCAATCCGTTTACAGCCACTTGGGATTATATAGAAGTTTACGAAAACCAAAACGGCATATTAACCGCAACTCCTAACCCATTAGATTTTGGTTTAACTCCTACCACAAATTCTTTAAGAACAAAAGAACTTAATATTAGTAATGAAGGAGGACCAACAGATGACGCCATTACAATAACGGCACTTCAATTTTCTGGTACGGATGCCGCTATGTTTTCAACCAATATAACTTTACCGTTAACTATCAATGCGGGGACTAACGAAGATCTTCCTATTCATTTTATTTCTAATAGTGTTTTAGGAGTAAAAAACGCATCGCTACAAATGGTACATTCTGGAAGCAACTCTCCTATTCAAGTAAATGTAACCGGAGAAATTACAGATACCTATTCCCCTATAGTAAGAATAAACGCGGGTGGCCCATTAGTAACAGCAAGCGATTCTGGTCCAGACTGGGAAGCAAACAATAGCAACGGAACTTTTACAGGTACATCTTATGCCGTTTCCTCTGGATCTAGATACTCCATTTCTACTCTAGATTATTCTTATAAAGATGCATCTATTCCTTCGTATGTAGACCAAACAACCTATGAAACAGTTCTAAATTCACAACGAAGTATTAGTGCGACTTCTATTCCTATGATCTTTTCTATTCCTGTTCCTAATGGCGATTATATCGTTAATTTTTATGTTGCTAATTTATATAATGGAACTTCAGATCCTGGAGAACGAATTTATAGCGTAGATATTGAAAACCAACGTTTCTTAGAAAATGTGGATCCTTCTGCAAGGTTTGGACATAGACGAGTAGGAATGATTCAGCAGAATGTATTGGTATTAGATGGGATTTTAGAAATAGAATTTTTCAGAAATATAGAAAATCCAATGGTTAATGCTATTGAAATTCTTGCTTTACAAGCTTCGGATATTATTATCGATCCTATAGCAGATATTACAAATTGTGTCTTAGAAATTTCAGATTTTTCCGCAATAGCTAATGGCGGAAGTACTTCGGAAAACTTCACATATTCTATTAGCGGACAACCAAGCGGATTACAAATAGAACCTACCAACGGACTTATTTTTGGTACTATTAATCCTAGTGCAATAACTGGAGGATTAAATAGCGATGGTGTGCATCAAGTAACGGTTACTGTTTCTAAACTAGGAAGTACAGACGCGATTGAAACATTTATTTGGACTGTTCTTGAAGATACAGAAGTTCCAATAATTACTTGTCCGTTAGACATTACCCAAACCACGGATACCGCTTCTTGCGATGCTTTAGTTACCATCATAGAACCGACAGCAACCGATAATTGCACAGGAACAATTACTTATACTGGCGTACGGAATGATGCTTTATTATTAACAGATCCTTTTCCAGTTGGAGATACCATTATTACATGGACCGCAACAGATACCGCAGGAAATGATTCCATTACTTGTGATCAAACCATAACCATTACAGAAGATGAATTACCAGTTATTACTTGTCCGTTAGACATTACACAAACTTCAGATATAGCTTCTTGTGATGCTTTAGTTACCATAATAGAACCAACTGCTACTGATAATTGCACAGGAACAATAACTTATACTGGCGTACGAAATGATGCTTTATTATTAACAGATCCTTATCCTGTTGGGGATACTATTATTACATGGACCGCAACAGATACTGCAGGAAATGATTCCATTACTTGTGATCAAACCATAACCATTACAGAAGATGAATTACCGGTTATTACTTGTCCGTTAGACATTACACAAACTTCAGATATAGCTTCTTGTGATGCTTTAGTTACCATAATAGAACCAACTGCTACTGATAATTGCACAGGAACAATTACTTATACTGGCATACGAAATGATGCTTTATTATTAACAGATCCTTATCCAGTTGGGAATACTATTGTTACATGGACCGCAACAGATACTGCAGGAAATGATTCCATTACTTGTGATCAAACTATAACCATTACAGAAGATGAATTACCAGTTATTACTTGTCCGTTAGACATTACCCAAACCACGGATATAGCTTCTTGTGATGCTTTAGTTACCATCATAGAACCGACTGCTACTGATAATTGCACAGGAACGATTACTTATACTGGCGTACGAAATGATGCTTTATTATTAACAGCCCCATATCCTTTAGGAGATACAGTGATAACTTGGACCGCAACAGATACTGCAGGAAATGATTCGATTACTTGTGATCAAACCATAACCATTACAGAAGATGAATTACCAGTTATTACTTGTCCGTTAGATATTACACAAACAGCGGATATAGCTTCTTGCGATGCTTTAGTTACCATCATAGAACCAACAGCAACCGATAATTGCTCCGGAACGATTACTTATACTGGCGTACGAAACGATGCCTTATTATTAACAGATCCGTATCCAGTTGGGGATACTATTATTACATGGACCGCAACAGATACTACAGGAAATGATTCCATTACTTATGATCAAACCATAACCATTACAGAAGATGAATTACCTGTTGTTACTTGTCCGTTAGATATCGAAGAACTTGTTGCACAAGGAGTCACTCAAGCAACTATAACTATTATAAAACCAACTGCAACAGACAATTGTACAGGAACCATTACATATATTGGCATAAGAAACGATGCTTTATTACTAACAGACCCGTACCCTTTAGGAGATACAGTGATAACTTGGACAGCAACAGATACAGCAGGAAATGAATCTACTGCTTGCCAACAAACAATAACAGTAACTTCTACGTACAAATTAAACTTAAATGTTTCTTTACAAGGTAGAATAGATCATTCTGGAAGCTATTCGGTTGTCTTTTACAATGTTAATGATTTAGCAACTCCTGCTTACAGCTTCATCGAAACTGCAAATGCTTCTGGAAATATAATTCTTAGCACAGGAATTCTTCCTGGAAATTATAAAGTATTAGTAAAACATGAAATTTATTTACAACGATTGATAACCGTTAATCTAATTGGAAATCAGACAGAAACTGTAACAGAATTACTAGCTGGAGATGGAAATAATGATAATGCCATAAACTTTTTTGACTTTGGTATATTATCTGGAACATACGGATTAAGCTCAACACAGATTGGATATGATGGTCGTGCAGATTATGATAATAATTTAACTATAAACTTTTTTGACTTTGGCTTATTCTCCGGAAACTTTGGTCTATCTGGTGAAACACAAAATGACTAAAACTAAGAACTATGAAAACTTTAAAATTATTTAAAATTAAAACGTTTATACTATTACTATTTATTGGTAGCATAAACGTAACGGCACAAACAGTAGATTTAGTTTCTAATGTAGATGTAACTCCTCCTTTAACCGTTGGGCAAACATTTACCTATACCATTCAGGCTTTAGCTGGAACAACACCGTACCGAGTAGTACAACTTTATTTGGAGTTTAATGAAACTGTGATACAATTAAATAGCTTAACACCTGACAATACAGATTTAAACGTACCATTATCTAATGATACAAGTGTTCCGGGAGTTATTCGATATTCAGCTGGTGCTTTTAATGATGTATTTGGAACAACAACATTATTTACTGCCGTTTTTGAAGTTATTAGCACCAGTGAAAGTGTTAGAATAGAGCACGTATTATACGCAATTGCAGACCCTAATGGGACTGGAGTTTCTAATACAGATGCAGAAAACATTACAGGATCTACTAATGATATCATTCTAGCAACACTTACTACGGAAGAAAACGATTTTAGTAATAGTTTCTCGATATTTCCAAATCCGGTAAGGGATGTATTGTATATAAAAACGAATACGCCTTCCGAAATTAAGGACATAAATATACATGGTGTCGATGGTAAATGGATTCAGCAAATTAAAAACATAAATACTATTGGCAACCAAATTGCTATTCCGGTAAAGCATCTAAATGAAGCCTTATATTTTGTAACTATTACATCTATAGAAAACGAAAACGCTACATTTAAAATATTAATTAATCAGTAATTTAGTTTTAGTAGCGTATTAGGATCTGGACAGTTTTTTTTAAACTTGTCCAGATTTTTTTTGTTGCAAACGCCGGGATAATCACCAACATAATTTTCTAAATCTCTTATAATTTGAAAGTGTAAATGTGGTGCATAGTCACCATTAACTTTTGCTTCTCCCAATGTAGCAACAGTTTCTCCTGCTTTAAAGGTTTTACCAACTTTTAAATTAGTTATTGAAGCTACACTTAAATGACCATAAAGCGTGAAGAATTCTACCTCTTTAATACTATGTTTTAAAATTATAGTTGGACCATAATCTCCAAAATTCGTATTATTTTTAAAACTATGCACAGTAGCATCCAAAGGTGTATATATATTGGCTCCTGCCTCAATCCATAAATCAAGACCTAAATGCATATTGCGTTCTTCGTCCTTTTTTTCTTGATTAAAATAAGCACTGCGTTTATAAAGGTTTCGATGCTCAAGGTAACCTCCAAAAGCAACTGTTTTATTATGCTTTTTCAAATAATGCTGCATATAATTTTGCCAAGCTTGGGAAGAAGAAATGTCAAAATGGTTTAAAGCTGCATTATTTTCAGATAGATTTATAGCAATATATTCTGAATCTGGAATAGACGCATCCAATACACGAAGCGGTTTAGTGTCGATGCTTTTTAAGAATAAGAGGAAATCTTCAGCATTCATTAAATCTAGTTTCTTTCAAAAGTAAGAATAAAAGACTGAAATGTAAAAGAGATAATTAGTACTTCTGCATGTATTTCAGAATTAGAAATACATTCCGATAAACAAAAATTATAGAATTATTTTTTCACAACAACATTACTGTACTTTGCATTAATAACGATGGTTTTATTGCTATCACTATTTACCGTTTTACTAGAAGTGCTTTCGTTATTAAATAACGATTTTGTTCCTTTATAGAATAAGTTATAATCTCCTTGAGGCAGTTTCACATTCGCTTCGCTGTTTTCTAAAACCAAATTAATATTTTTAAAATCGTTAGAAATATTACCAATAATTAAATCCCCAAAACTACCATCTATAACCGCATTACTTACAATATTTTTAATCGTAACATTAGAGGAATTTGCACTTAAAACCAAACTAGTAGCTGCTTCTACTTTTGCCTGATCGACATAATTAAGTTTTAATTCGCCTGCATTCCAATTGATTATTTTAACTGGAGAATACGAAACATGGATGGAAGTCTCACTTCCATCAATGGTATTTGCTATTAAACTAGAATGCGAAATATCTGCTTTTGCATTGCGTATTGCAGAAGCAAGTATAAGTTCGCCATGTCGCACATTCATTTTAAGCTTCGCTTTTTTAGGCATTTTAATCTTTATAGTTTTCTTTACTTTTAAGTTCGAATTTTTAGATGTAGCATATATATCTTCCGGACTATCCTCATGGTCACCTTCTTCAACAAAAGATCTATTTATAGATTCCTCTATACGTTTCCCTAATGCTTCTCCCCAAGCTTCCATATTTTCTTCAAAGTCACTTTCTTCTATAGATCTTTCTAGATTTTCTCCCCAAGCTTCCATCTTTTTTTCAAAGTTCTTTCCAAATTCTTCGCCCCATTTCTCCATGTTTTTTTCAAACTCTCCTCCAAACTGTTCTCCAAATTTTTCTCCCCAAGCTTCCATTTTCTTTTCGTATTCTTTCCAATCTTTTTCATCAAAGTTTTTTGCCCAAACTTCCATTTTATCGGAATATTCTTTACCATACTTATCTTCGTACTCTTTACTCCATTTCGCTAAATAGTCTTCGCCTTCTTCTTGGTATTTTTCATAATCAAAATTAAAGCTATTCATACCGTCTGGTAAATTTGGCAGATTAGGCATTCTCGGAATATTCTCTAATTGCAAAGACTCCATCAAACCTTCTACCAAAGGCATTACTGGCAAATCGGCCAATTTAAATTCTAGTTCCTTAAGGGCATCTAAGGAGCTTTCATCAAAAAGCGCAATACCTTCATTAGACCAAGAACTTAAAGATCCTTCCGTTTTAATAGTAACTACTTGTTTCGATCCATCGACTTTTACCTGCCAAGCATTAAAAGCTTTTTGTAATTCTTCTTTAGACAGTACATCACTTTCTAAATACGCTTCAATTTCAATAATATCTTTATCCCAAGTTTCAATTTCAATATTGGTATGGCTTGTATTTAAATCTATTATAGCGTTTTGATTTACGTTGATAGATTGCGATATTTTTTCTAGCTTTTGTTGTGCTATGCTACTAATAGCGACAAAAAGTGTAAGTATTGTTATTCTTAAATTTTTCATTTTAGTATATTTTTTTTAAATTACATCTGGAATGGTATCCAACGTACTTAATGTTTTTAATTGATCTTTTAATCGGTGTAATAAGTTTAATCGAAATTTTAAATTATCGATAAGCGCATTAATAGTTTGTTCATTAGGCCCATCTTGTGTTAACTCCACAGATAGCTTTTTGTATTCCTTTTTTAAATCTTCTAATCGTTGTACATAACCATCAAACATTTCTTTGTTTTCTGGTGTTAGTTTTACTTTAGAAAGCTCCAAATTAATATTAGCTAAATAGTAATCTTCTACCTTTTTTAAATCTGGTGATACATCTCCTAAGCTTTTAGTAGCAACCACTGTTGGATTAGTGTCTATAGGCAAAACTGGATTATTAAAATACGTAAAGCCTCCATAACCTAAACCAATAAACAATACAATACTTGCTGCAATTTGTAACCAATTAAATTTAGGTTTTTGCTGTTCTGGCAATGCTTTGTTTAGTTTATCAAGAAATCTAGCTTCGTGATTTTCCGGCATTTTTTTGTTTTGCTCTTGCAAATCTTGCTTTAATAAATCTCTAATATCTTGTGCCATCTTTTTTGTGTTTTAATAATTCTTTCAATTTTTGTTTTCCTCTAGATAATTGCGTTCTAGATGCTACTTGCGATATATCTAAAATTTCTGAAATTTCTTGATGATCATAACCTTCTAATAAAAACAGCGTAATCACATATTTATATTTTTCCGGTAATGTGCTTATTGCATTTTTAACTTCAACAATCGTTATGCCATCGTCTACCAACCAATTGTCATCATTTGGAGTATCTATTACTTTTAAGTGCACTTCTTCTAATGCAACCACTTGTTGCTTTTTAGATTTCAAGTAATCAATACTTTTATTAACAACAATACGTTTTAACCACGCACCAAAAGTAACTTCCGCTTTATACTGATGTAGTTTTTCGAATGCTTTAATAAAAGCCTCTTGCACTACATCTTCTGCTTCTGCTGCATCCTTCACAAACCGATTAGCAACTATATACATACCATTGCAATACTGGTTGTACAACTGCATTTGTGCTAGTCGGTTATTCTGTTTGCATTTTTCAATAATTTCTGTTTGAAACACGCTTTTCTCTTTTGGTTTTTGGTTCGTTCTCCTTAAAGACGATTAAAAATTTGTTGTGTTGCAAAAAAGATAATATTTTTTTTAATAATTGGTAAGAAATTTGCATTACCTTTTTAAAGATGCTTACTTTAAAGTATCTTTACATTATTAATTGGTATTAAAAAATTTGTAAAAATGAATAGGTTTTTAAAATGGGTTATCGGTTTATTAGCTATTGCATTAGTTGCCGTTTCTATATATTCATATAAAAATGACGGATTCTTTAGCGAACGCTTAAGTCCGGAAAAAAACGTAAGTTTTCAGGTAGAAGATATTAAGCTTCAAGTTTTTTATAACAGGCCATCTAAAAGAGATCGTGAAGTTTTTGGTGCACTAGTACCTTATAATCAAGTTTGGCGTACTGGAGCAAATGAAGCGACTACTTTTGAAACCAATAAACCGCTAAGAATTGGTAAAGATTCGCTACCTGCTGGAAAATACACTATTTGGACGATACCAAATGATAGTACTTGGAATGTCATGTTTAACTCGAAACAATATTCTTGGGGCGTAGATATGGAAATGAAACCAATGCGTGTTCCAGAATTTGATGTGGTTAACATTAGTGTTCCTGTTAAAAAAATAGATACCACAGTAGAGCAATTTACTATTGGTTTTGATAATTCTACAGATAACTTATCCTTAACTATGGCTTGGGATAATACGATGGTTGTAGTGCCTCTAAAATAAATATTTAGCTTAGAGTCTCCGCTTATATTTAACCGTTGTTGTCTAACAAATATTTCTTTTGAAAGAAAAACATAAATTCACTTCATCTATAATTCAATCCATGAAGACACTTCTCAAAGGAGAAGTTCATTTTGTTGAAAATTATAATAGTTGGATGATTAATGTATCTGTTACATGGAACAGAAGAAAAACAAACATAAATTTAAACGCTAGAAAAACAGACTTAGCATCTAATTTCCTTTCCTGTTGTCTTAGTAAATCACAATTTTTCACTTTTATCTCTAGATCTAAAACATATAATTTTAGCGGACAAAAAAGTATGTTTTCTGAATTGTTACTTGAATGTGTAGAAACACAATTCTTAATGGATAGTAAAAGCCCAACTATTGAATTAGATGGAAAAAGTTTAATTTTTAAAGGAGGTATTCGGAAAAAAGATTTTAATAGCTTATCCAACGTTTTTAAACTGTTTGAAACGCTAATGGATGAAATAGATTATTTAAATGATGGTAACGATTCCAAAAAATCTAAATAATAAGTTATAAATTTATAAAAATTCTGAAAATTTGGAATTTGGAATTTGGAATTTGGAATTTAAAACTATCACATTAGTGGCTAAACAAAACAAATCTGCATTACAAGAAAAAAAAGGGGTTTCACAAAGTGAAATCACCAATGCTACTTCTATACAGAATATTAAACGAAAAAGAAGAGCACAGCCAAGTGCTGCAGATTTAGTTTCGCAGATTTTAAAAGGAAATATTACCGCTTTAAGTAGAGCGATTACATTAGTAGAAAGTAAAAACCCTACACATTTAGAAAAAGCAAATACTATAATTACAGCTTGTTTACCACATGCAAACAAATCTGTTCGTGTTGGTATTACTGGAGTTCCTGGAGTTGGCAAAAGCACCTTTATTGAAGCACTTGGCACGCATTTAACTGCACAAGGGAAAAAGGTTGCTGTTTTGGCAATTGACCCTAGTAGTTCGCTTACCAAAGGAAGCATTCTTGGTGATAAAACCAGAATGGAAGATTTGGTAAAAGATAAAAATGCGTTTATAAGACCTTCACCTTCTGGAGAATCTCTTGGTGGTGTTGCAAGAAAAACACGGGAAACCATTATACTTTGTGAAGCTGCTGGCTTTGATACTATTATTATTGAAACTGTTGGTGTTGGACAAAGTGAAACTGCGGTTCACAGTATGGTAGATTTCTTTTTACTACTAAAACTTGCAGGAGCTGGAGACGAGTTACAAGGAATAAAACGTGGTATTATAGAAATGGCAGATGCTATTGCTATTAATAAAGCCGATGGCGACAACGCAAGAAGTGCTAAAATTGCTAAAGTAGAATTTAACAGAGCGCTTCACCTCTATCCTGCAAAAGATTCGGAATGGCAACCTAAAGTAACTTTATGTAGTGCTTTGCATAATGAAGGAATTGATAAAATCTGGGAAATCATTGAATCCTACATTGCAATTACTACTAAAAACAAGTACTTAAACCACAATAGGAACGAACAGAATAAGTTTTGGCTTATTCAAACTATTGAAGCGCAATTAAAAAGCAGCTTTTTTAACGATACTGAAATTAAAGATGCTTTGCAAATACAATTGCAACGTATTGAAGATAATAAAACGACTCCATTTGCTGCTGCAGATTATTTGTTAGGATTAAAAAACAACCATGATTAACACTATACAAATAGTAACTTTACTACAAGGTTTACTTTTATTAATTGTCCTTTTTAAGAATAAAGAGAGCTATTTAAAACCTGCATTTTATTTACTCATTGGATGTATTATCGCTGTGATATTATATATTCTTGGAGATGATTACAATAATATATTCCTAAAAAACCAAGATTTTTTCTTCTTCGATAAATCGTTATTTATCACCTTTCTATTTCTGTTTATCAAGTATCATGTATCTAAAGACTCCATATTCTTGAAAAGGGATTACTTATTTTTTATTCCTAATATTATTTACTTTTTTATTGAATCCTTAGAGGTTTTTGTATTCGAAGAAAACATAATTATAGAGCTCTTAGAACTATTTGTAGAAATTACATTCTTAAGTTATTTGGCCTATACTAGCTTTTTAATACTTAAAAGTAAAGATAGGAAATGGATGCTTTATTTTATCATCCCATTAATTTTACTAATAAGTATTTCTATAGTAAATGAAATATTCAGTTGGTTTCATTTTAAAGAAATTATCATTTCTACAGATGCTAATTTTGGAAGTTATCTACTAGTTGTCATTGCTTTTTTATTTTATGCAATAACGTTAAAACTAATCCTTTCTCCTAAAGATGCATTACCAAACAAGAAAGCAATCAAGTATAAAAATTCGAATTTAAATCCGGAGCAAATTCTTAAATATAAAAAGGACCTAATTCATAAAATGGAAAAGGATAAAGCTTTTACAGATGCCAAGCTTTCTATTCATAAAGTTGCAGACGATCTAAAAATACCAAGACAATATATTTCTGAAATATTAAACAATCATATGCATACCAGTTTTCAGGATTTTGTAAACGAATATCGTGTCGAAGCGTTTATTAAACTCCTTAAAAACGACCAATATGCTCATTATACACTTCTAGCAATAGCAAATGAAGTGGGCTTTAATTCTAAGGCAACATTTAACGCTACCTTTAAGAGAATCAAAGGATTAACACCTTCAGAATACAAGAAGAAATTCTTATAAATCTACAAATATGTTCAGATAACTTATTCTGAACACTACCAAAATAATTACCTCCTTTTTAAGTGCGTTCTTTAATTAGTTAAGAACAAAAAACGCACATGAATTTCATTAAAACAGCATTTCTTTTTACATTCTTTTTTATATCCCTTTCTTCTTTTTCACAAGAAAATAGCGAATACAAAACTAAAAAAGCAGTACAAGATATTGGGGACTATTTACGATATGGTATGCCAATTGCTGCAGGCTTAACAACCATACTTATAAAAGATAAAAAAGGAACTTGGCAATTTGCTAAAGGCTTTACAGTAAATCTTGCAGTTACCTACGCGTTAAAATATGCCATTAACAAACCTCGTCCAGCAGGAGCAACAGATGGTCATGCATTTCCTTCTGGGCACACTTCTGTAGCTTTTCAAAGCGCATCCTTTATACAAAAAAGATATGGCTGGAAATACGGAATTCCTTCGTATGCATTAGCGGGATTTGTAGCTTATTCTAGAATAGAAGGTTACAAACAAAGACATGATGGCTGGGACGTTTTAGGAGGGATTATTGTTGGTGTTGGTAGCACATATCTCTTTACTACGCCATACCAAAAAGAACATCTTAAACTTGCTTATACTAGTTATGATAGCACTTACTTAATAGGGTTAAAGTATACATTTTAACCCTACAAATAGCGCATAAAATATTCAGTTCGACAATGAAGCCAGTCAATAAATTTTATAAAAAATCAAATGGAAAAACAGAATAAAGTTGCAGAAGTAACCATGCTATTTTGGTGCATGAAAATTGTTGCTACAACACTTGGCGAAACATTAGGTGATTACCTTTCAATGACTTTAAATCTAGGGTATTTAACAAGCCTATTTATCACTTTGGTGTTTTTTATTAATGTGCTATGCATTCAATTATACACAACAAAATACAGTCCGATTTATTTTTGGCTAGTCATAATTGCCACTACCACTTTAGGTACCGAAATATCCGATTTTATAGATAGAAGCCTCCATTTAGGATACACTATTGAAAGCATAATATTGTTTATAGGCTTATTACTAGTACTCTATTTTTGGTATAAAAAATTCAAAAATTTAAGTGTTTACCCAATCTTCCATAAAAACAAAGAAGTCCTCTTTTGGTTCGCTGTTTTATTTTCTAACAGCTTAGGTACAGCCTTTGGAGATTACTTGAGTGATGTTATTGGCTTAAGCTACCTAAATGGCGCATTAGTAACTTCTTTAATTATTGCATTAGTCGTGTCTTTACATTATTGGACCAATATAAATCAGATTGTCTTATTCTGGATTGCATTTATTTTCACTAGACCATTTGGTGCAACCTTTGGTGATTTTTTAACGAAATCTATATCTAAAGGAGGTTTAGATCTTGGCACACTTAACGCTTCCATTGTATCCATTCTATTAATGACAGCTTTACTATTTATTTCTCATAAAAAATTAAAAATCAAAACCATACAAAATGTTTAAAAACCTTTTCCCTAATCGTTTTTCATTATTAAAAACATATATTTTAATCTTTCTAACACTCTCTTTTATAATAAGAATTTGCTTTTTTATATGGAATTATTCCGAAGTAGAAACTTCTATTCTTAGTGTACTAAAAATATTCTTTATTGGATTTCTATTTGATATTGGTACTGTTTCCTTTTTTGCTTCACCTTATGCTATTTACTTACTTTTCATTCCTACAAAATGGTATGGATCTGCAGTAGACAGAGCTATTACCTACTTTGCATTTGTACTTGGTCTCATTATTTTTATTTTTTCGTTCTTTTCTGAAATTGCTTTTTGGGAAGAATTTAGCCGAAGGTTTAACTTTATTGCTGTTGACTATTTAATTTACACCAGCGAAGTATTAAAAAACATTAATGAATCGTACCCAATACCTTTACTTCTGTTAGGTGTTTTTGGCATTCTATTTTTACTATTCTATGATACCAAGAAGAGAGGTGTTTTCCTTAAAACCTTTAATAGCAATGAAAGTTTTAAACATAAAATAGCACCTACAATTATTATTTTATGCACTTCCTTATTATTTGGTTTTTTCATAACAAATAAAAATGCAGAACAATTTGAAAATAGATATAATAACGAAATAGCAAAAACTGGTATTTATTCCTTTTTTGCCGCTTTTAGAAACAATGAACTTTCCTATACCGAGTTTTATAATACGATTAATAAACAGGAAGCTTTTGATATAGTAAAAAACAGTTACTCTAAAAATGGGGATCGTTTTATAGAAAATGAAAATTCTATTCTTAGAAATATGAGTCCGTTAGATACTATAAACAAACCCATAAAACCAAATGTGATTTTTATATGCATTGAAAGTTTAGGTGCTAAACGTTTAGCGTATTTTGGTAGTACAAGAAATATAACACCAAACCTAGATAAATTAATAGATAACAGCATATTCTTCACCAACCTATTTGCAACGGGAACCAGAACAGTAAGAGGCATGGAAGCCATAACGCTATCTATTCCTCCAACTCCCGGAAGAAGTATTGTAAAACGAAAAAATAACACCAACCTATTTACGATTGCAGAAGTGTTTAAAGACAAAGGTTATAGCAACAGTTTCTTTTATGGAGGCGATGGTTATTTTGATAATATGAACACCTACTTTGGTGGTAATGGCTTTAATATTGTAGATAGAGGAAGAGGCTTTTTATTAAACGATGCTATTAAAACAACCCGAACTAATATTGAAGATAATGAAGTGACTTTTGAAAATGCTTGGGGAGTTTGTGATGAAGATATTTTTAATAAAGTTTTAAACGAAGCAGACAAATCATATCACGAAAACAAAGTATTCTTCAACTTTGTCATGACTACTTCCAACCATAGACCATACACCTATCCAGACCATAAAGTATCTATTCCTTCTGGTCAAGAAAGAGATGGAGCAATACAATACACCGATTTTTCCATTCATTCTTTTCTGGAAAATGCAAAAACGAAACCTTGGTTTAAAAATACCATTTTTGTAATCATGAGCGACCATTGTGCAGCAAGTGCAGGAAAATGGGAATTAGATGTTGCTAATTATCATATACCAGGATTTATCTATAATGCACCAAATACAAATGCTCAAAAAATAAATCAATTATGTTCTCAAATAGATATGTTCCCAACACTGTTTGGTTTACTTAATTGGGAATATAAATCGAATCTTTTTGGAAAAGATGTATTAAAAATGCAACCTAAAGACGAACGTGCTTTTATAGGAAACTACAGAAAACTAGGATTGTTAAAAGGAGATTCTCTTATGGTTTTAGGAGACCAAAAAACCAAAGCTCAATACGTTTGGGAAAAGAAAAGTAATGATTTAATACCGCATCCTATAAACCATACTTTTTTAGAGGAAACCACTGCATTTTATCAAGTAGCAGATTATTTATATAGTAACAAAGGACTTAAAATAAAATAATTTGAAACATATCCATTTTATAGTAAACCCAATTGCTGGTTCTGGGAAGCATCCGATTACATTTGCTTTTCTTCAAACTTTTTTTAATCCTGAAAACTATAGTTTAACTATAAAATATTCCGAATTTAAAAAACATGCCATTCTATTAACTAAAGAATCTATAGACGAAAGAGCTAATATTATAATAGCTTGTGGTGGTGATGGTACTATTAATGAAGTTGCTTCTTGCTTAGTACATACTCCTATTATTTTTGGTGTTATCCCAATTGGTTCTGGTAATGGTTTAGCATCTCATTTAAAAATTTCAAAAAAGATAGAAGATGCTATTCAAACAATCATAAATCAAAATATCTGTAAAGTAGATGTTGGTTCTATTAATTCCCATTATTTTTTTAGTAATACAGGAATTGGATTTGATGCGCAAGTTGTCAAGCATTACGAACTTTCAGGAAGTAGAAAATTTACAAGTTATTTAAAAGCGACAATGAAGTCTTTAAATACGAATAAAAACAACGCCACGTTTACCATTAACAATAAAACAGAACTGACAGCTCCTTTTATGCTATTTGTATCCAATTCTAATGAGCTAGGTTATCATGTTAGCCTGACACCAAAAGCTTCGTTACAAGACGGCTTATTAGATATATTAATAGTCTCCAAGATTGGAAAGCTAAAAGCACTTTTGTTTGGTTTTTTAGTGCTGTTTAAAAAACAACAGGTATTGAAAGAAGTAAAAACGTATCAAGACAAAAATTTTACAATTAGCCATTCAGAAAACACCAGCTTTCAAGTACAAATAGATGGAGAATTGCATATCATAAACAAGCCTACTCTTTCCATTTCGATACTAGAAAACGCATTACAGGTTATTTGTTAATTAAATTAAAGCGGAGATCCTTGGATTAGTCTTGACAAAAAAGAGCACCTTATTTTTACGTCTCTAATGTTAAAATATTTTACTCAAAAGTTAAATGCTTAGTAATTCTGTTATTATCTTTTATATTAATAGTAATATGAAATTAAAACTAATCCTACTATTATTAATGACGAATACACTGTACGCACAATCCACTATTCCGGAATCTATAAAAGATGAAATTAAAACGGCTTTATCGTATTATCCAGATTTAAAAAACACTGCAATAAATTTCGAGTTTAAAAAGAATATTAAAAAATCGACCATGCAAGCGCAACCTTCATTTGGTAGTGTTTTTAGAAAAAAAGGAAAGCGTTCTTACAATATATACATTAGTGAAACGGTAAACATTTCTGGTGATATTCTCTACACGAAAGATATGCCCAAAGAGGTTATCATTGGTTGGATTGGTCATGAATTAGGACATGTTATGGATTATAGAAACAGAAGCAACTTTAACTTAATTTGGTTTGGCGTAAAATATCTATTATCAGACAATCACATTGCCGAAGCCGAGCGGTCTGCAGATACTTTTGCTGTAAAATCTGGTATGGAAAAGTATATTTTAATAACCAAAAACTTTATTCTAAATCAGGCGAATATAGATGAAAAGTATATTGCAAGAATTAATAAATATTACTTGTCGCCAGAAGAAATCATGGAAATTATAAATCAAAGAGATTTAGAAAGTTCCAAGTCTTAGTGTGCATTGGTAAACGCTTCCCATTCTTCAAATTTATCTTCTCCCATAACACGTTCCATTTTAACTTGTCCGCCTTTTTTCTTATTCGCGCCACTCCATTCTGAAAAAACATCAGGTGCAACAATAGTTACTTTTACTCCTTCTAAAGCTTTTCCTCTAGCAACTTTATAATTTTTATTCGCATTTTTAAGAAAGTTATCTAAAGCATCCACAATGGTTTTATTATCTCCTTTTAAACCTTCAGAACCTAAATACCAACTGTGATAAAAACCATCTTCAAATCGTTTTGCACATAAGGTATATTCTGGAATCGTAGTATGGAATTTCTCTTCTAAATGTCTAATGGCATCATCCAACTTATTAACAGACAACTGGGAACCAACCGTGTTTAAAAAGAACTTTGTACGTCCCGTAATTTTTATTTCTGCTCTATCCACATCCGTAAATGCAATAGTATCTCCAATTAAATAGCGCCATGTGCCACTAACGGTACTTATAATTAAAACATAATCTTGATCGAGTTCCACATCTTTCAAAGTAATGCATGGTGCGTTATCTTTTAGCGATCCATCCGTATTAATGTATTCGGGTTTAAATGGGACAAATTCAAAATAAATACCGCCATTGGTTACTAATTGCATGGCATCGGTTTCGGGCCTGGATTGAAAAGCTATAAAACCTTCCGATGCTAAATAGGTATCAATTACGGTTACCGGCTTTCCTAGTAATGCATTAAAACTCTTTTTATACGGACCAAAAGCAACACCTCCAGAAGTGAATACTTGTAAGTTTGGCCAGACATCATGAATGTTTTCCGCTTGATGAAAATCAATAACTTCTTTTAGCATTAACTCCATCCAAGATGGTATGCCACTAAGTGCTCCAATATCCCATTCTTTAGCTCGTTTTGCTATCGTTGCGACGCGTTTATCCCAATCATCAATTTTTGCAATGTCTTCACCTGGCTTATAAAAACCTTTAAACCAGGACGGAATATTACTAGCTGTAATGCCACTAATCTCCCCTTCGAGGTGATCTTCTTTTTCAATTAAATCTGTAGAACTACCTAACATCATAGCTTCTTTACTAAAAAAATCTGCTGGTAAATCAAAATTACTTAATGCCGTAACTTGATCTATTCCTGCTTTTTTTATAGCATCTAACATAGCGTCTGTTACCGGAATTCGTTTGCTAGTTTTCCCTGTTGTACCAGAACTTAGTGCAAAATAAGAAGGACTTCCTGGCCATGTCACATTTTCTTCTCCATCCTGTAATTTACACCACCATTTGTCATTGATTTCATTATAATCAAAATAAGGAATCTTTTTAGAGAATACCTCGGAAGGATTTTCGGCTTCCAAAATAGCTTCAAAATTGTAGTGCTCACCAAATAACGTGCCTTTCGCCGTTTCTAATAATGTTTGTAGTACTTTTTCTTGCGCTTCCATTGGTTTTACTTCGGGCGTAAGCGCATCTTTTAAATGAATAGTTCCTTTTATAATATTACCTATAATCTCCATGTTGTTTCGTTTTGATTTAATAGCATTCATAAGGAAATACGCTTTCTCTTTTTAAAGTTATATTTCCAATTGAATTCTGTGATGAAAATAAAAAGAATTCTACAACTATTTTAACGCATTACATTAATATTAAGACCCATTTCCTTTTTGGATTTAAATTTTATTTTGTCAAATCTTTAAAATTTATTTAGCCTTTTTAAATGCATAACACGGTATAGCATATATTTCTATTCGCTTTCGTTAAAAGAAAAACTTAAAATTAGTAATAAAACACAAATTTTACGACTCATACATTTCCTGCTTTTTAAGGGTACGAATTATATAAGAACAATTTAAAAAATGCCCTTTTTAAAATAAAGGATTAAAAATATAGTAATGAGATTATCCAAAATAGTACATCTAACTAAGCGTTCTAAAAAAATGAATTTTTACTTCTTTCATGGGCTTTTACTTTTTTGTTTCCTTTCTGTAAAAGCACAAGATACTGTCAAACCCATAGATTTAATTATCGATGCGGATACCGCAAATGAAGTAGATGATTTATACGCTATTGTAAGCGCTATTTTAGAACCCAAATTCCATCTTCTAGCTATAAGTTCTGCACAATTTCACACATCACCATTAGCTTCAGAAAATACGGTTATGGAAAGCCAAGTCATTAATGAAGAGATTATACGATTAATGGATGTGAAAGGAATTGCACTTCCGTTGGGAAGTAATATCCCGTTAACAGAATACGGTGAACCTGCTCCTTCTGAAGCTTCACAGTTTATCATAGAAAGTGCGCATCAAATGAAAGAGAATCAAAAATTGCATGTTGTTATTTTAGGTTCCACTACAAATGTAGCTTCCGCTATTTTAGAAGACCCTTCCATAATTCCGAAACTAAAAGTACATTATCTCGGTTTTTGGCATACTCCAGAAACAAATGTGTATAATAAAAAAGAATTCAACTCAGGAAATGATCCTATTGCTGTAGAAGTTTTACTCAACACTAAAACACTAGATCTTAACATAATGACGGCGACCACGAGTCAACATTTAATATTTACAAAACAAGAAGTAGATAGTCATCTAAAAAATAAAAAAGGGATTGCTAATTATTTATTAAATAGATGGGAAACCTATGATCGTTGGTGGACGAAAGAAGATCCGGAAAAGAAAAAATGGGTCATGTGGGATGTTGCGATTATTGAGGCTTTGGCATATCCAGAATTGTCTACCATAAAACATTTTACAACGCCTCCTGAAAACACGCAACGTACTATTGGCATACATACCAATATAAATGCAGAAGCAATGACCGCTAATTTCTGGAAGGTTTTAAAAAACTTATAATCGCATACGTTTATGTTTATTGATCAACAAACTCCGATAGAAGAAATTAAAAACCTGTTACAAAAAATTGGTTTTTTTAATAATACCGATGAATATATAACCAAAGTCAGCAAACCTGGTGAAGGTAATATGAATGTGGTATTACGTATTAACACCAATTTACGTTCGTTTATTTTAAAACAATCGCGTCCATTTGTTCAAAAATATAAAGATATTGAAGCACCTATAGCACGTATTGATGTGGAATATCAATTTTACAAAACGATTGCTAGCAATGCGTTACTGAGCAAACACTTTCCTAAGATTTTAAAATATAATTCGGGAAATCATTTACTAATTCTAGAAGATTTAGGCGCATGTGAAGATATGACGTATTTGTATGATACTGGCACATTGGAAACCAAGCAACTGGAATTATTGGTTGAAATTATTGCTAATATTCATAATGCAAAGGCACCGAAAGACTATCCGAAAAACACAGATTTACGATTACTTAATTATCAGCATATTTTTGAACTTCCATTTATGGAAAATAATGGTTTTTCGTTAAATGAAATACAGCAAGGATTAGAAAAACTTTCTATTCCATACAAAAAAGATGTACTGCTGAAAGCAAAAATTAAAGAGATAGGAAGTATATATCTATCCGACGGAAAGACTTTAATTCATGGCGATTTTTACCCTGGAAGTTGGATGACCAAAAAGGAAGAGGTATATATTATTGATCCAGAATTTAGCTTTTTAGGTTTTCCTGAATTTGATCTTGGCGTTCTTGCGGCACATGCTATTTTAATAGCGCAAAACAAAACAGTACTTGCTACTATTCAAAAAAACTATCCTAATACTATCGATTCGCAACTTTTATCCCAAATAACAGGTATTGAAATAATGCGTCGACTAATTGGATTAGCACAACTGCCAATTACCTTATCATTAAAAGAAAAAGAAAACCTACTAGAATTGGCCTATTCATTGATAATGCATCCGATTAATAACGCATCAGATTAGGCACAAAACCTTCCTATAAATAAAACAAAAAAAGCACAGTCCTAAAACTATGCTTTTTCTTTATTATATATTTTAACCTATAGAAATCTTAAAGAAATTCTTGGTTTTTCTCAGAAAGCAAACGACTATAAAAAATTAGCTTTATACCAATTTACCTGCGCTTCCACACCTTCTAATAAGGTTGTTTTCGGATCGTAATTTAATAATTCTCTAGCTTTATCAATATTTGCTTTAGTACGCAATTGGTCTCCAGTTCTAGCATCTACATGCTCTATTTTAATAGACTTACCAATCACCTTCTCCACAGCTTCAATACCATCTTGCGTAGTATGTTCTACTTCTGTACCAAGGTTAATTATTTCGCCATTTACTTTGTCTTCATTGGTAATCACACTAACCACGCCATCTACAATATCACCAACAAACGTAAAGCTACGTAAGTGAGTTCCACTACCTTCATATAAAGGAAAAGCATCATTATTATACCCACAAGCAATAAGTTTGGTGTACATTTTTTCTGGCCTTTCCCGTGGTCCTATTACAGAATACAAACGTAAAGAACAAGATTTAAAAATATTTTCTCTACTTTTTTGAAGTACCAATTGCTCTGCTGCTAATTTGGTAACACCATAATGCGAAGCTGGTTTTACAGCAACAGTTTCTGGAAAAGTAGCCTCTAATCCGTAAATAGAAGAAGTACCAATATTTACAAACAGTTCTAAATTATGCAACGTAAGCGCATAATCAATTAGATTTTTGGTCCCAATTATATTGTTACTGAAATAATCTTCGAACGTAGATGTTTTAGAAATCCCTGGTTGTGCCGCGTAATGAAAGATATAGTTAATGTCTTTTGGTAATACTTCTTCTAGATCTGTATCGCGTAAATCTTTATTAATTATAGTAATACCTTTATCTGCAAGTGATTTTTCATTTAGTCTTTTTAAGTCTAAACTATAGTAAGGCGAAAAATTATCTACGCCTATAACTTCATGACCTAAGTCTTTTAATCGTTCGGCGGTATGTGAGCCTATAAAACCTGCAGCTCCAGTTATTAAAATTTTCATGTGTTTATATCTATTATTTTTCAAAGGGCACATGCAGCATCCATTTCATCTTTATTCTTGAGTGTCAAGTTTTAGTTATGGATGTTCCATATAAAAAATTTATAATACAAAGAAACAGATTTTTTTTTACAAAGAATTTCTATTGACTAAAAAAGAATACATTTGTAATATCAACTTTAGTTTGTATGAATTACCAATTTACTATTATTGTTCCTGTTTATAATGAAGAAGATAATCTATTTCGTGTTGAAAAAGACTTACTTGCGTATACAAAAATAGCAACAAAAACCACAAAAATACTATTTGTAAATGATGGCTCTAAAGACAAAAGTCAAGAGTTTATTGAAACGATTTGTACTCGAAATCCTGAATTTTCATTTATTTCTTTTCAAGAAAACAGAGGTCTAAGTGCTGCTATTAAAGCTGGTTTTGATTATACAGAAACGGAACTAGTTGGCTATATAGATAGCGATTTACAAACTGCTCCCGAAGATTTTAATTTACTTTTAGAACATATTGGGCCTTACGATTTAGTAACAGGAGTACGTGAAAACAGAAAAGATAGCTTTGTAAAAAACATGTCTTCTACCATTGCAAACGGTATTCGTAGAAGTTTTACACATGACGGCATGGACGACACTGGTTGTCCGTTAAAAGTTATTAAAACAGCATACGCAAAACGTATTCCTATGTTTAAGGGGTTACACCGTTTTTTACCTGCCATGATTTTATTACAAGATGGTAAAATAATACAAATACCTGTGCAACACTTTCCTAGAATTGCTGGTCAAGCAAATTTTGGTGTTTGGAATAGATTAGTTGGTCCGCTTATGGATTGCTTTGCGTATTTATGGATGAAGAAAAAATACATTAATTATAACGTAGCAAAACAAAGTTAATGAGTACTTGGATAATATATAGCATTGGATTTGCAGCACAAATATTATTCTCTTCTAGATTAATTATACAATGGATTACTAGCGAAAAACAAAAAAAAGTTACGACACCTACACTTTTCTGGACACTAAGTTTATTCGCTTCCTTTTTATTATTTGTGTATGGTTATTTACGGGATGATTTTGCCATTATGCTAGGTCAAGGACTCACCTATTTTATTTATATACGAAACTTACAATTACAAAACCAGTGGCAAAAATTCCCAAAAGTAATGCGTTTGTTCTTACTTTTAGTTCCTGTTTTTATTTCCATATTTTATTTTAATAATAACACTATTGATGTAGAACGTTTGTTTAAAAACGAGGCTATTCCGTTTTGGTTATTAGTATTAGGTATTGTTTCACAAGTAGTGTTTACGTTACGTTTTGTGTTTCAATGGCTGTATTCAGAAAAACAAAAAGAATCTTCTTTACCGTTTGGTTTTTGGCTTTTAAGTTTAATAGGTTCTACCTTAATTTTAACCTATGCTATTATTAGAAAAGACCCTGTTTTATTTATCGGTCAGCTTTTTGGAGCCGTTATTTATAGTAGAAATTTAGTTTTATTAAAAAAGAACCATGTTAAAAACACTTGAGAAATACCCAATAATTAGCATTTGTATTTTGGTAGCTTTTATGCTTTTACCAAATTTAGAAATTATTCCTGTTTCTATCATGGAAGCTCGAAATTTTATTACTGCTCGTGAAATGGTTCAAGATAACCATTGGTTATTAACGACAATGAATGGGGAAGCACGATACGAAAAACCGCCACTTCCAACTTGGTTCGCTGCTATTTCTAGTTTTATTTTTGGAATAAAAAGCGTTTTTGGTTTGCGTTTACCTGCCGTATTGATGGTGATGTTTATTGGGGTTTTCATGTACAAACTCTCCCAATTAACACTAAAAAACAACACACACAGTTTTATTAATGCACTCCTTATAATTAGCTCTTTCTATGTTATAGGAATTATTATTGAAGCACCTTGGGATATTTTTACACATGGTTTTATGTTAATTGCCATTTTCCATTTATTTCAGCTTTTTAAAGCCCAAAACAACTACTGGAAACACACCCTTTTATCTGGACTATTTATTGGTTTATCCTTTATGTGTAAAGGTCCGGTTTCTATGTATGCCGTCCTTCTTCCGTTTTTAATAGCTTATGGCTTCACTTTTAAATACCATAATTTTAAAGCCAAAGCCTTTTCCTATTTTAGTATTTTACTATTAACCCTTCTCATTGGGTGTTGGTGGTTTTTATATGTAAGAATGCAAGACCCTGCTACTTTTGAAGCGATTACCACCAAAGAAACGGGTAACTGGTCTAGCTATAACGTGCGACCTTTTTACTATTATTGGAGCTTTTTTACACAAAGCGGATTATGGACCATTCCGGCATTTATTAGCTTACTATATCCCTATTTAAAAAATAGAGTCCGAAATAAAAAAGCCTATACTTTTTCCTTTTTATGGACGGTACTTGCCGTTGTTTTACTTTCCATAATCCCGGAAAAGAAATCGCGTTACCTGATGCCTGTTTTAATTCCGTTGTCCATGAATATTGGCTTTTACATCGAGTATTTAATACGAAGATTTAAAGATCTTAAAGACAAGAAAGAAACGTTACCTGTCTATTTTAATTTTGGATTAATTGGTTGCATAGGAATCGCTTTTCCAATACTAGCCTATGTATTTTTAAAAGATAATTTAGCAGGTTATTGGTTTTGGTATATACTGGCTTCTGTAATTTTAGTAACTCTTGGTGTTTTAATTTTAATGCATTTAAAAAAGAAAAACATACAACAGGTTTTTATATACACGGTATTATTCTTTGCTTCCGTTTTACTGACAGCTTTACCATTAAGTAATGCATTTACTAGTAGCAACTACAAACCTATTTCTAAGTTACAAGAAGAAGCTTCTACAAAGCAATTAAAAGTATATGGTTTTAATTATGTTTCTCCAGAAATGATTTGGCAGTTTGGTGGTATCATTCCAGAAATAAAAAAGGAAGAGAATACATTACACTTCCCTGAAGAAAACACTTTTGGTATGTTAGCTAATGGTATAAGCCCTGAAGATCAATCTACCTTAACCTCCTTATACCATATTGAAAAAGTTACGACATACGATTTAAATACCGTTTCTAAAGATTCTAGAAAGTACAATAGCAGATTAATGTGTGATTATTATTTACTTAGTAAAAAATAGGATTAAACGATTTACTAATCTATATTTTCTTCCCGAAGTAATTTTTCAATAATCTCTTTTATTTTGGCTTTCCTAATAGGTTTAATTATATAATCTGAAATTTCACTTATCTTTTTCGCTCGTCCTAAATCGGCAATATCTACGGAAGAAGAAACCATATATATGGTGATTTTTTTTCCTAGCTTTGGTTTAATTTTTATGTATTCCTCCATAAACTGAAACCCATCCATTATTGGCATATTTATATCCAACAAAATAACATCCGGAAGTTCTTCATCATTATTAAGATTGGCAATCATAAAATTTAAAGCTTCTTCTCCATCCGAAAAAGCAATTATATTTTGTGCTAGATTAAGCGCTTTTATAGTCTTTTTTATGGTAAACTGATAGATATCATCGTCATCAACAATACAAAAATTAAAGTTTCTACTCATTTATTATTCATTAAAATTAATGTTAAAAGTCGAGCCGACATGCTCTTCACTTTCCACAGATATCTTTCCACCCATGGCTTCTACTTGTACTTTTGTCATAAATAAACCCACACCTTTAGCATCTGGATGCCTATGAAAAACTTTATTTAAACCAAATATTTTATGACCATGTCTTTCTAAATTAATACCTAGACCATTGTCTTTAAATTTGAGTTTTTGTACACCATCTTCTATTATAGAATAAATAAAAATTTCTGGTGTTCTATCTTCCGATTTATACTTTATAGCATTTCCTACTAAATTAAGAAAAATACTTTCTAAATAAACTTTATTATATTTAATATTTGGATTTTTTGAAAAATCACAGGTAATTTTGGTATCCGTTTTTAAAATCTGACCAGAAAGAATTTCCTTCGTTTTATTTAAAACGGCACTAAAATCAAGTATTTCCATCTCTACATCATTAGCATCTTTTGTTTTTAAGGCTTCTATTAATGTATTTAGTGTGTCTGTAAGATGATGTATTACAATTTCAAATTTATCAAATAAAATATTTTTTTCCTCTTCTGATTCTGCTGTTTTATAAAAATCTAATAAGGAATTTAAATTACTTACCGGAGCACGTAAATTATGTGAAGTTATGTGTGCAAAATCAGCTAGTGCTACATTTTGCATGGTCAATTTATTTGCCAATATTTCTAAACTATTATTGGCTTCCAATATTTTTGTTTCTGCCTTTTTTTGAATAGTTATATCTCGAATAGCTGCAGAAACTAGCAAACCTTCTTCTGTTTTAAGCGGACTTAAACTTATTTGAATGGGAATTTCTTTTCCTTTTTTATTAATACCAAAAAGATCTCTTCCTTCACCCATCTTTCTTGTTTTGGGCATATTAAAAAACATATCTCGATACGAGGTATGTTTATGTGTATATCTAGTTGGGATTAATAATTCTACTGGTTTATTAATTAATTCTTCCGCTAAGTAACCAAACAATTTTTCTGCTTGCCTATTAATTAGCTGTATTTCTCCACGGTCATTTACAATTACCATAGCATCTGGAGCAGACTCTAATAGTCCTTTAAACTTAATCTCTGCCATCCTTTGTTCTGTTACGTCTTGACAGGTGCCAATGATTTCAATAACAGCGCCTGCTTTATCTGTAATAACCTCACCAAGCAATTGTATCGTTTTTGTTTTTCCGCTAGTAGATTTAATGCGATGTAGCAGATCATAAAACCTCTTATCGGTAATCGATTTCTCAAAAGACTTGCTAACCATTTCTTTATCCTCTGGGTGTACAAAACTAAAGTAAGTCTCGAAATTTAAATTTTCTTTAGGGTCTACTTCAAAAATATTAAATAGGTTACTGGACCACTCCACTTTATTAAAAATAGTATCCAATTGCCAATTTCCGGTCATGGTAATTTTTTCGGAAGCATTTAAAACTTGATTTTTACGTAAAAGATCATTTTCTATTTTTTTCTGATCGGTTACATTTTTCAATATGCGCATAAAACCAACACTTTCACCGCTATCATTTTTTAAAGGAATTAATGTGGAATTCGCAATAAATGTAGTACCATCTTTTCGCCTAACCGTCCATTCTCGTGAATCATAATCATTATTTTGAGCTAATATTTGATAGGGATTTAAATTGGAATTATTAACTTTATATCGGGAAGCAATCTCTTTTTCAAAGTTTTTATATTCTTCTTCCACTAGAAAAAAATTAGTCTTTTTTTTGCCAATCATTTCCGAAGCAGAATAACCTAATAAAATTTCGGCTCCCGCATTAAATTGATAAATAATTTCGTCGTTATTTATTGCTATTATTGCAGTAATTTCAGAATTTAAATTCGCTTCCATAAGAGTAGGTTTCTTTAAGCATATTTAATTTCCATTAGCTAAAGAAGCCGCTTAAAATTATACATTAGCTATAGTGCTAAGTTAATTTATTTTATTCAATTAATTTAAGCTTCCTTTCTCTGGTTATAAGTGAAGGTGGTTTTTACAACATTTCTAACGCAGGACTCACTTCGAAAAGCATGAGGATGCGCAAGAAACTGTTTTTTAGAATTAGGAGTGTCTTTATATAACTCGTTTTCAAATAACGGCAGCATAGAGGATCTAGTACTCTTTTTATACTTTTTTACGCTTCTTTTTTTTTCTTTGTGTATACTTTCTTTTGGTTCGGATTACTCTATATTTTAAATCATCATAAAACAGACTTATTAATAAAATAATAGCTCCCAAAATAAGCGTATTTAATTTCAAACCAATATTAGAATATAGAAATCCTCCCATTATTCCACCAAGAAAGAAGAAGCAAATGATGTAGACACGTAATTTTATAGTCTGCTTAATTTTCTCTCTATTGGGATGCGATTCCGGAAAAAACAATTGCGAAAGTTCAATACCTAAATCGGTAAAGAGTCCCGTTAAATGTGTGGTTCTAACCACAGCATTAGAGATTTTTGTAACAAAAGAATTTTGTAATCCCATTGCAAAAAGCAGCAAACAAACAATAACATCTGGATATTGCATTTCGGTAACATTACTTAGAATAGCAATGCAGATTAAAACAAAACATTCGATACTTGTTGGCAGCACAAAAACATTAAGTTTCTTGTTTTCTCTATACTTTTCAATAAGAAAACTAGACAGAAAAGAACCAAAGAGAAAAGAAAAAATATAAAGGAAATAAATGGTTCCTTTCCAAAATTCAAAATTAGCAACATCACTAATAAATAATGCAAAATGTCCCGTTACATTTGTTGTTAACTGATGAAAAGATAAAAACCCTGTAACATTAACAATTCCTGCTACAAAAGACAAGATGGTAGCAATTCGTAGATTGTGTTTTAAAGTTCTACTTTTACCTTGATGTCTAAACATGTCATTTTTCTTTTAATTCCGTGTTTCGTTTTCTAAACAATTAAAACACAAATATATTTTTCATCCTTTACATCTCATTTACTACCACATAACGCTTAATAATATAACTCATTATTTTATAAAACATAAAACCAGAAAGTGCGCCAAAAGTCATTCCGCAAAGTACATCTAAAGGATAATGTACACCTACATAAATTCTGCTATATGCAACCACAGCACTCCAAAAAAGTAAAATGAAAATCAGTTTTTTATAATAAGGTCTTAATAATAAACCTGCAAATACTGCTGCAGCCATTGTGTTTGAAGCATGCCCTGAAAAGAAACCATAAGGTCCACAACGCACCGCTATAAAACGCATTTGTTCCATAACACCTTCTTGTCTGCAAGGTCTTGGACGTTGAAAACCATGTTTAAAAAGATTGGTGATTTGGTCGGTAAACGTAACCATAAGTGCAATTAGCAAAACAGAAAAGACTACCGTTTTTAACCCAAATTTCTTATAGATTAAAAATAATAACAAAGCGTATAAAGGAATAAAGGTGAGCTTATTGGTTAATAATAACCAGAAAGCATCCCAAGTTGGGGTTCCTAAATTATTTAAAAATAAGAATAATTCTTTATCGTATTGAATCAGTTGGTCTAACATTTTCTATTTTTTGGGCGTTTCTTTTTGCTCTTGCCTGCTACCTGTAGATACCAAAAACAAATGTAGTACCAATCTTGCAGGATCGCAAAAAGTCAGGCTTTACGTTACAATCTTTTTTAAAAAAAATAAAAAAGGATTTTCACTGCAATCCTTAACGCAATTACTCGTCGTAACGCGCTACTTCTCTATCGTAGAAAGCAGTTGCTTCTACTATTAAATTTTCGGTTTCTAATTCCAATTCTTTTTGATCGTGTTGATCAAAATCTTCTAACCATTCTACTTCATCATCTTCCAAGTTGATAATAAACATTGGAAATTCGGTATGTATTACAAAGATTGCATTCGGATAATCCGTATTGTCGCCAAGTATAAATTTAGGTAGTTCCATGTTTTGATTTAATTAATTTTTTAGTCAAATAGTTAAAACGAATATACAATAATATAGATGCTGTTGTTAGTCCTGCAAGTAAACCTAACCAAATACCAAAACTAGCATAAGCTTCTTCTTTTCCTAAAAACCAGCTGATAGGAAAACCTATTAGCCAATAGGAAATAAACGTAATAATTGTTGGTATTTTCACATCTTGCAAACCACGTAAGGCACCAAGAACTACGACTTGAATACTATCACTTATTTGAAAAATGGCTGCAGCAAGCATTAGTTTGGATGCTATAGCAACTACTTCTGTATTATCTACAAAGTTTTTCGCATCGTCTAAATCTACATACAATTTAGGTAGTTGGTCATGAAACGCAAAAAATAACAAAGCAAAACAGGTTGCAAAAAGGGTTCCTAGTAAAAATAAGGAAAAAGCAATTCTGCGTAACTCCACATAATTCTGTAGTCCTTTTTGATTACCAACTCGCACCATAGACGCAACGCTTAAACCCATTGCAATCATAAAGGTCATCGAACTTAAATTCAATGCAATCTGGTTTGCTGCTTGCGGATTTTTCCCTAACAAACCACTTAACCAAATTGCCGCTGTAAATATGGCAACCTCAAAAAACATTTGCATAGCACTTGGTGCTCCTAAACCTATTAGCTTTTTTATCATGCTACTTTCTAGCACAAAAAATTTAATATTAGTAACGTAGTTTTTAGATTTCTCTTTTCCTTTTAACAGCCACCACAAATAAACAACCATTACAATACGCGAAACTAAAGTACCATACGCCGCACCAATAATACCAAGTTCTGGGAAGCCAAACTTTCCAAAAATAAGTAAATAGTTTAAAACCACGTTGATAACGTTTGCCAAAATAGTTGCATACATTGGGTAACGCGTCATGGACAAACCGTCACTAAACTGCTTAAAAGCTTGAAATATAATTAACGGTACTAACGAAAAAGCTACTAGGTTTAAATAAGGTATTGCTAGCTCCACAACCTCAAGAGGTTGCTTCATAAGATACATAAGTGGTTTGGCTAAATACAGCATAAAAAATAGGGAAAGTCCTAAAACCGTACACAAAAACAGACCGTGCTTGAAAGCCGATTTTCCTTGTTTAAAATCATTTGCGGTATCTGCTTCTGCAACCAAAGGAGTTATTGCTGTAGAAAAACCAATTCCTAAAGACATGGCTATAAATACAAAACTATTCCCAAGAGAAACCGCCGCTAATTCTGCAGTACCCATTTGGCCAACCATAATATTATCTACAAACTGTACAAAGGTATGACCAAGCATACCCAACATTACGGGTGCTGCTAGTTTCCAGTTGTATTTAAATTCTTTTGTGTAATCACTAAGCACCATTTAACGGTAGGTTTTTTAAAAAAATTAAATACCTTTTGCGTTATATTTCAAAATAAAAATAAGCTATCGCAATAGGAATAAATCATTTGGCAAAAGTAGTGCTTCGTTTTTTGTTATGCGAATTTAATTTTAAACTATGTTACTTTTCTTTTCTAGAATAATAAGTTATCCCAAAAGCAATTTTTAAGTATGCAGCAACTTTATCTCCATTCTTTTCTGCAACTAACCATTGTCCTTTTCTACTTTCTATTTCGCTTTTTATAAAATTGAAACTATCTACTCCAAAAACAATATTTGGATTAGAAATTGGATAATTATTTTTTATATCTCCTATAGTTTCATCTTTTTTTATTAAAACTGAAAAGTTTATAGACACATATTTCTCTGTATAAACATATTCTTTTTCTGAATCATAATCATCTATTGGATAATCACGAATTTCGTTGAATTTTTCACCAATTTCATAAACTAAATTACTTCTTCCACCAATATAAGAAGGTGGTAAATCTAAAGCAGTAATAACTAAACTATCATTAATAAAAACCTCATATTCTAATAATTTAGGATATTCTTTATCTCTTTCAATTTCTTTTGAAGAAATTAATTTTTTATTATCATAATTATATTCTTGAATAGTTTTTCCAGAATGATTAAAGAATTGCCAATTACCAACTCTTATACCACTTTTATAATAACCTCTACTTCTAATTTTATTCGACAAAATATTATATTCAATCCATAAACCATCCTTTTTACCAAAAGCATATTCTCCAGAAATCTCTAAATTATCTGAAAAACGATTTTTTACAATATAGGAACCATGCTTAATTTTTTTATCAGACTTTAGCACATGATAAATTATATTTTCATTCGCAGTTTTTTTAGTTCGTTTTTTTACTTTTTGCGCTTGTGTAGTAACGAAAAAAATCAAGAAGAATATTGTAATTATTTTTTTAAACATAAATATAATTTAACATCTATAATTTAGAAACATTTTTCTTCGCTTCCTCAAACTCTTGCATCATATCTTCCACAATTTGCGTTGTTGTTTTAATATCATGAATCAATCCTGCTATTTGTCCGATTTCTAATTCACCATCTTCCAAATCGCCTTCAAACATACCTCGTTTTGCTCTTGCCCTCCCCAGTAATTCTTTAAGTTGTTCTGGTGTTGGAGACGTTTTATACAATTCTTGAAGTTGATTATAAAACTTATTTTTAATCAATCGAACTGGCGCTAATTCTTTTAATGTAAGTTGTGTATCGCCTTCCTTAGCATCTACAACCACTTTTTTAAATGCTTGGTGTGCTGAGCTTTCTTCACTAGCAACAAATCGACTCCCAACTTGAACCCCATCTGCTCCTAAAATCATTGCTGCTAACATGGCTTGTCCGGTTGCAATTCCTCCTGCCGCAATTAATGGTATTTGCAACTGTTCTTTTACCATTGGAATTAAGGTAAGCGTTGTAGTTTCATCTCTACCATTATGTCCTCCAGCTTCAAAACCTTCGGCAACTATTGCATCTACTCCTGCTTCTTGTGCTTTCAAGGCAAATTTTACACTACTAACAACATGTACAACCGTTATTCCTTTTTCTTGTAACCATTTGGTCCACGTTTTAGGGTTACCTGCAGAAGTGAATACAATCTGGACATCTTCTTCTACAATAATATTCATGATTTCTTCCACGTTAGGATATAACATTGGAACGTTAACACCAAAAGGTTTATCGGTTGCTTTTTTACATTTCCGAATATGTTCTCTTAACACATCTGGATACATACTTCCTGCTCCTATTAATCCTAAAATTCCAGCATTACTAGCTGCTGATGCCAGTTTCCATCCAGAATTCCAGATCATTCCTGCCTGAATAATTGGGTGTTTTATTTTGAATAACTGTGTGATTCTATTTTGCATTTTTCTGTATTTACTAAGATGCTTCGACTACGTTCAGCATGACAGTGAGTTTAAAGATGGTAATTTAAGAATTTGATTACACTTGGACAATAGAAATGTTCTCGATACAAAATTGTAAAAACAATTTCACTCGAACTGACAATGCCTTTAAAATGTAATTAATAATAATTGTGCATCTTAAAAACCGAAATAATTAGAACATAATATTTACAAATCACTTCCATTTTTATCTTCGCAAGGATAAGTATTACGAAATAACTCCAGAACCTAAAAGCTCATCTCCATGATGCCAAGCTACAAACTGTCCTTCTTGAATGGCAGATTGCGGTTCTTCAAATTCTACATACATTCCAGAATCTACTTGATGTAAGGTCGCTTTTTGTAACTCTTGACGATATCGAATTCGTGCCAACACTTCCATAGTTTCATCTACTTGAAGTGCTAAATCTTCACGTACCCAATGAATTTCTTCATTAGACACAAAAAGTGCTCTTTTATATAAACCTGGATGATTTTTTCCTTGTCCGGTGTAAATTACATTGTCATTAACATCTGTATCAATAACAAACAGAGGTTCTACGGTACCACCAACAGCGAGACCTTTCCGTTGTCCTTTAGTAAAATAATGTGCTCCTTGATGTTTCCCTACAACTTTACCATCTGCGACTTTAAAATCTGCTTTTTCCGATAAGTATACTAATTCCTCTTTCTTATTAGAAAAAGAAGGTACTTCTCTATGAAAAGATGCATTGCTTTCTGGTATTTCTACAATAACACCTTCTTTAGGTTTTAATTGTTGTTGTAAGAAATCTGGAAGACGTACTTTACCTATAAAACATAGACCTTGAGAGTCTTTTTTATCTGCAGTAATTAAATCTAATTTTGCAGCAATTTCTCTTACTTCTGGTTTTTTTAATTCGCCTATAGGAAATAATGCTTTTGCTAATTGATCTTGTGACAACTGACACAAAAAATACGATTGATCTTTATTATCATCTGCTCCAGCAAGTAATTGAAAGGTTTCTTTTCCATTATTTGTTATAGTTCCTTTTCTGCAATAATGCCCAGTTGCGACATAATCTGCACCAAGTTCTAAAGCTATTTTCATAAACACATCAAACTTGATCTCTCTATTACAAAGTACATCTGGGTTTGGCGTTCTTCCTTTTTCATATTCTTTAAACATGTAGTCTACAATGCGCTCTTTGTATTGCACACTTAAATCTACGGATTGAAAAGGAATACCTAATTTATCTGCAACAAGCATGGCATCATTACTATCGTCTAACCACGGACATTCATTAGAAATGGTTACCGTATCATCGTGCCAGTTTTTCATAAACAAGCCTATTACTTCATAACCTTGCTCTTTTAATAAATAAGCAGCAACGCTTGAATCTACTCCTCCTGAAAGTCCTACTATTACTCTTTTCATCTGTTTTCTTTATATTTTATTTTAGGGTCAGATGTAATTCATCAAAAAAAACACCCATTAAAAACAACGGTTTCCAATGGTTTATTTTCCTGCTTCAAAATTACGAATAAAAAAAATTGAATTATCTTAAATTATAATGCTTTGTTAAAATAACATGCCGTTAGTCGAAAAAACAAGTTATTATTAACTAGAAACTATAAAAAATATTAATTTCGTATCATAATTTAGGTATCCCCTTTCATTTAGATTGATTAATAGCTTATTCATTAAAAAAAAGACTACCTAAAAAAAAGCTCCTTACGCAAGTAAGGAGCTTATATTTTACACCTATTTGTAATTATCTTTTATATGGATTGTTACTCTTTCTCGTAAAATCTTTCTCCTTTACCAATGTACCATTTTCGTAGTATTTCCAGACACCATGTTTTCTATCTCTTTGGTATTGTCCTTGTAAAACCATAACGCCGGTTTTATCAAAAAACCTTGCTGGACCATGTAATTCTCCTGTATCATAAACATACTCTTTTACCACAATACTTTTTTCTGTATACCAAGTAGAAGGACCGTGAAGTTTTCCGTTTACATAGGATTCTTTTTGAGCTAAAACACCATCATCATAGTACACTAAACGCGCACCATGTAATTCGCCTTTATCATTATAGGTATCTTTACTTAGAATGCTTTTGGTTTTATTTTGATAGTACGTCCAAGTACCAACGTATAATTTACCATTCATTTGCCCTTCACTAATCAATTTTCCTGAAGAAGCATAAAAGGAAACTTGCGCAATATCACTATCTGTATGGAATTGCTTATTGGCAGCCAAAACAGCTTTCCCATTTACTTTCTTATAAAACTTAAAAACACCAATTTCTTTACCATGAGAAAATTCCCCTTGGTAACGTAAAACGTCGGTGTCTTCGAAATTCTTTTTCCAAACTCCATGTCTTTTACCTTCCGCATCTAATTGATTTACATCTTGTGCAGTAGCTAAAATAGAAAGTAAAAAACCAAAAAGGAATAGTATATTTTTCATATTTAAAATAACGTTAGTATGTAATTAAAATTGTTAGAACAACAACCCAATCACTAAATGATTATAGCAAAAAAGCTGCCAAAGTTTTAAAACAAATAGCAGCTTTCTTATTTTATTAGAAGTTTATATTACTTCTTATTTTTAGATTGCTTTTGTTTTTCTGCTTCTTCCATCATTTGCGACATCTTTTTAGCAAATTTACCCTGTTTTTTAGGCTTCGATTTACTGATTTGAATTTTAGCATGTATTTTATCTTCATCTAAAATGTAATTCTTAATTACAAGCATAATACCTATACTAATAACATTAGAAATAAAGTAATATAAACTTAATCCTGACGCATAATTATTAAAGAAAAACAACATCATTATTGGTGAAAAGTAAATCATATACTTCATCATTTTCTGCATGTCTGGCATCCCTTCTTGCGTAGGTTGTGAAGCCATTTGTTGTCCTGTTGTCATTTTCATGTAAAAGAAAATAGCGATAGAAGCTAATATTGGAAATAAACTTACGTGATCTCCATAAAAAGGAATGTGAAATGGTAAGTCTGCAACCACATCATAAGAAGACAAATCATCTGCCCAAAGGAAACTTTTTTGTCTTAAATCGAAAGCAGAAGGAAAAAATTGAAACAGTGCATAAAACACAGGGAGCTGTATTAAAGCTGGTAAACACCCACTTAACGGACTAGCTCCTGCTTTTGTTTGCAACGCCATTGTTTCCTGTTGGATTTTCATTTTGTTGTCTTTGTACTTTTCTTTTATTGCATCTAATTCTGGCTTAATAATTTTAAGCTTTGCTTGCGATAAAAATTGCTTGTACTGCACAAATGAAAGTAACAGTTTAATTAAAACAGTCATTACAACAATAGCTATTCCATAAGGCAAGAACCCACTTAAAAAGCTAAATAATGGTACAAAAAGGAAACGGTTAATCCAACCAAAAATCCCCCATCCAAAAGGAATACTATCATCTAAACCAATATCGTACTTTTTAAGAACCTTGTTATCTGTTGGTCCGAAATAAAATCGTAAAGGTTGCGCAAACTCTCCCGCTTGTAACTCTAATGGTATTTTAGTTGTAAATACTTTAGTTGAAACGGTGTCTATTTCTTCATCTAAAACTAAGTTTTTAGATGTTATCACTACATCTTTTAAAGGTTTATCGGAAACCAATATAGAACTAAAAAAGTGCTGTCTGTACGATAACCAGTTTACATCTTCTAGCGTTTCTTCATCATCTCCAGAAGGACTTAACTTGTCAATTTTATCTTCTTCATGTTGGTACGTTAAACGCGTATATCTATTTTCATAAGCGACACTTTTATCGTGTCTGAAGGTTTTCAGTTTCCAATCTAAATTTATTTTTTGAGTACCATTTACGATGCTACTCAATCCTTGCGATCTAATAGTGAAATTCACCATATAATCATTAGGAATTAGCTCGTATCTGTATTCTAAAAATTGTGTTGGAGATACTTTTAGCTTCATAGAAACTACGGTGTTCTCTCCGCTTTTCGTAATTGTTGGCTCAAAAAACAGATCTTGTGTATTTAAATTTCTATTATCTGAAGTATTAAAACTAATATTAAAAGCAGTGTTACCATCTCTAACCAAGTAAATTGGAACAGAATCGTAATCTACAAACTTCTTTAATTTAACCTCACTAAGATAACCACCTTTATTACTAAATTTTAAAGCTAGCACACCATTCTCTACCAATGTTTCTTTATTGGTAGCAGACGCTAGCGTCGATGCATAAGCAAAAGCACCTAATTTATTCTTTAATGTTACTAGTTGTGTAGAATCTGTAACTGCTCCTACAGAAAAATCTTCGGCAGTGGTAACCAAAGTATCGTCTTGAACTTCTGCTTTTTGTTCTGCTTCAAGTTGCTCTTGTTTTGCAATTGCTTCCGCTTCCTGTTCTTCCGCAGATGGCTGGTTCATGTACATCATGTACACCAAAATTCCGAATATTAGGATGAATCCTATTATTGAATTAATGTCTAGTTTTTTTTCTTCCATATTATATTAATTAAGACCTGACGGATTTCAAAAACCTGTCAGGTCTAAAAGTTTTAATAGTCAAAAATATGACCAATCTTACATTTGTGCCATAGTGACACTTTACTTACTTTTTTTGTGTTTTAATGCTGCTTTTACAAATGCGACAAATAAAGGATGCGGATTTGAAACCGTACTTTTATATTCTGGATGATATTGCACACCAACAAACCAAGGATGTTCTGGTATTTCTACAATTTCTACCAAACCTGTTTCTGGGTTTAATCCTGTTGCCAGCATTCCTGCTGCTTCAATTTGTTCTTTATACACATTATTAAACTCATAACGATGTCTATGTCTTTCTTTAATGGTTTCCGATTTATAGACTTTAGCAACAATGCTATCTTTTTTAAGATCGCAGGACCAAGCACCTAAACGCATCGTTCCACCTTTATCTGTAATGGTTTTTTGTTCTTCCATTAAACTAATCACAGGATTTTCAGTTTCCGGATCCATTTCAAAGGAATTTGCACCTTCAATCTTTAGTACGTTTCTAGCAAATTCAATGACTGCCATTTGCATACCTAAACAAATTCCGAAGAAAGGAATATTGTTTTCACGCACATATTTTACAGCTGCAATTTTACCATCAATACCACGTTCTCCAAATCCTGGAGCAACCAAAACACCATCTAAATGGGAAAGCTTCATTTTTATATTATCGGCATTCAAATACTCTGAATGTATAGACTCTATATTTACTTTTACTTCATTTTCCGCTCCAGCGTGAATAAAAGATTCTAAAATAGATTTATAAGAATCCTGTAATTCTACATACTTTCCAATTAAACCAATAGTAACTTCGGTTTTTGGATTTTTATGTCTTGTTAAAAACTTATTCCATTGGGTTAAGTCTGGCGTATGACTTTCTAAAGCTAGTTTCTTTAAAACTACTTTATCTAAGCCTTGTTCTAGCATTAAATTTGGTACATCATAAATAGTAGAAGCATCAATAGATTGTATAACCGCTTCTTCTCTTACATTACAAAATTTAGCAAGTTTTTTGCGTAACTCCACTGGTAATTCGTGTTCTGTTCTACAAACTAGAATGTCTGCCATAACACCACTTTCCATTAATGTCTTCACACTATGTTGGGTCGGTTTGGTTTTCAATTCGCCAGCAGCCGATAAATAAGGTACTAATGTTAAATGAATAACTATCGCATTATTATCGCCTAAATCCCATTTCAATTGACGCACAGCTTCTATGTAAGGAAGCGATTCTATATCCCCAACAGTTCCTCCTATTTCTGTAATTACCACATCGTAATCACCAGAGTTTCCAAGAATCTGTATTCTGTTTTTAATTTCGTCGGTAATGTGCGGGATTACTTGAACCGTTTTTCCTAAAAATTCGCCACGACGTTCTTTTTCAATCACACTTTGGTAAATACGTCCTGTAGTTACGTTGTTTGCTTGACTAGTTGGTACGTTTAAAAAACGTTCGTAGTGTCCTAAATCTAAATCCGTTTCTGCGCCATCATCTGTAACATAACATTCGCCATGCTCATACGGATTTAACGTTCCTGGATCTACATTGATATAAGGATCTAATTTTTGAATAGTAGTTCTGTAACCTTGCCCTTGAAGTAGTTTAGCTAAAGAGGCAGCAATAATCCCTTTTCCAAGGGAAGATGTTACTCCTCCTGTTACAAATATGTATTTTGTTGTAGTTGTCATGTTGCGCTGTTAAACGCGAGCAAATTTACAATTTTAAGTTTGAAAATTTACAGGTTTGGTAGTTTATTTTTCAGAGGAATTTCTTCGCGGTTTTGGGCATATTTGGACTTGATTTTGTTGGAGAAATAACCAAACTTCATTGGATATTGTATAAAACCATGGAAATGATTTCTCAGCAACGAACCTCCAATCCATCTACACAAACCTACTTCTTCGGAAAATTCTTCTGGATGTTTCTAATTAGGTTTTCTAAACCATTTAATTTTAAGGTATACACCGTTTCTAGCATTTCACCAAGTTTCCCTTTTGGGAATCCTTTGTTATGATACCAAACCACGTAATATTCTGGTAATTCTATTAAATATCTACCTTCATACTTACCAAAAGGCATTTTAGTATGTGCTAATTTTACAAGGAATTCTCTATCTGGCTGTAATTGCATGCCTATTGTTTAGATTTAAAGGTATCTAATTTGGCTAATTCGATTTCGATATGATTTTGCCAATGGGATTGTAGTTCGTAATTTCTAGAAAAATCGGTTTCTGCATCATACAGTTTTTGAAGATTAGAAAGCTCTTGATTAATCTCTTGATGTATTTTATCTAATTGCTTATTTAAAGCAGGTGATGCCTCTAATTGCGATACGCGTTGTCTAAACTTTCTAGCATACAACTCTGTAATATTAAAATGAAATTGCTCATGCGCTAAAATATGTCTATCCGCTATTTCTGCTTTATACCAAGATTTCTCCGGATAAAAATGCGCGAGTATTTTCGTTTTAAAACCTACGACTTCGTTTTTTCTTGTTTTTTTAATGGAATAGCTAAACGTTATACCAGAAGCCGTTGTTGCTACTGCATCTGTATCTGTTTTTGAAGGTCCTTTAAAATCGCTCCAAGAAAGTTGGTACGATTCGCTCCAAGCAATTGTAGACTCTTCTTTATGAAGTGTGCCTATACAAAAACAGATAAGGACTATTCTTAAAAACATTTTATTTTGCTTCTACAATTTTTAAATCTTCATATTTTACAACGTAAATCGTATTGTTATAATATCCTCCGAAAAGGTTTTTATGATATGCGAATTTATTTTCTATGTATTCCGTTAGTGGGAATTCATTTACCGAAGTATACATATTATCGGAAGCCGAAAGACGTAAAACCACATCCATCATTAAATCGAAACCTCTAACTGCTGTTTTATTTGGAGTTGCTCCGTATTTTTTCTTGTACGCTTTAGCAAAACCATTATCATCATCTTCATTATAGGTTTTAGAAACGGTTGGGAAATGAAAATTAAGGTTTGATAAATGATAGTTTGAAATTTCATCATGCTCAAAGGCAGCATTCATATTGGTAGTTGCTAAAACAATTTTAGTATCGTCATTATTTAATGCGTTTAAAATACTAGTCACATTAGATACAAAAGTGTAATTTTCGGTTTCTAAAAAGATAATATTCTTTCCTGGTTTTAATTTACCAACAATATCACTTTCTAAAACATAATATGAATCTTTCCCGTCTTTATCTTTTCTAGAGTGTATTTGTGATGCCGTACCAACTTCTCTTTTTATCCCATTACTAGTTGCTGAATTTTTAGCGTCTGCAATAATAATGACATGACTTTTTGTACTATCTGCCTTAACAAAACTAATCATTTTTGTTTTTAATAAAGCGGAAGAAGGCATGGATTGAAATACGTTTTCTGATAATTTTAAATCCTTTAAATTAGGAGAAATTACCGGAATATTTTTCCCTTTTAAATGGGAAGCTACTCGTTCGAAATTTTTAGTTATTAACGGACCAATAACCGCATCTGCATTTTCTAAATTTTTAGTACTTAATAAATTGGAAACTTCGCTTAATTCATTTTTAGTATCGTATACATCTACTTTTAAAGAAATCCCTAATTTTTTAAGCGAATCTACTGCCATTAAAACTCCGGAATGAAAATCTAAGGAAGTACCTAAAAAGTTATCGTTTTCAATTTTCTTTTTAGCATCATAAACAGAATCTGAATTCACTCTATTTAATTTAAAAGGCAATAGGATTGCAATGTTTTTAGTTTCGTAATTTCTAATTTTACTAACTAGACTGGAAGCAGCAGCCGTTGTGCTATTCGCTAAAGATTCTCCTGTTTCCGTTATGTCACTAGAAAAAGGAATTTTTAAAACCATTCCTGATTTTAATCCTGTTTCTTTTAATATTGGGTTTAAAGCTTCTAATTCTTCTTGCTCTAATCCTAATTTGATTTTTAATCTATAAAAACCTTCTTTTGGTAACACCGAATAGTACGAATATCTTTCGTCAATTTGCTTTACCTCTTCTTTTTCTAGATTTGGCACTTGTATTATTTGTCCAACATCCAGTGTCGCAGACATATTAGGGTTTAGCGCTTCTAGTTCCGCTACTGTAATCGCAAATTTATACGCAATTCTCCATTTTCCTTCCTTTGGTAAAACCGCATAATCTTTAGTTGTTTTTACCGTTTCGACTACTGTTTTAGTTTTATATATTGGAATTTTTATTCGATCTCCTTTACGCAGGTTATTGGCATATAATGACGGATTATGTTTTTTTATTTCGGCTTGCTCTACATTATATTTTTTAGATAAACTGTACAGCGTTTCTTTACGTTTTACTTTATGTTCTTTAAAACTTTGAAACTCTCTTACAATTGTCGTTGTGGTTTCTGGCGTTGCTATTTTAGAATTTGGAATAATTAGAACCGCATTGTTCTTTAATTCTTTTTTAGCATCTGGATTTAATGCATATATCTCATACGGCGTTACCTGGTATTGTTTAGCAATAGCTTCAATAGTTTCTCCGGATTTTACTTTATGTGTTTTATAGTTTTGTGCTTGTGTTGTTGTTGCACAGCTGAATAATAAAACGAAACTGAATATGTATATTAAATTCTTCATATTAAATGCCTGTCTTTCGACGCTGCTCTAGATAAACTTAGCAGGTATCTTTTTTATTGATTCTTATCTTTATTAACAGTCCTAAACTTTGTACTGTTTACTTACATTAGTAAGTATGCTTGCGTTAAGGATTGATGCGATATCCTTTTGTTTTTTTTACAAAAGATAAAGCGGAAAGCCTGACTTTTTGTGATCCTGCAAGGTTTTAAAAACCTTGTAGGTATGAGCAAAAAGTAACGCCCAACTTCTCGACACTATTTTTTCGTGCCTCAAAAAACCACTCGAAGTGACGTTTTGTTATTCCCACTCAATGGTTGCTGGTGGCTTACTACTAATATCGTACACTACTCTATTAACGCCTTTTACTTTATTTATTATCTCGTTAGAGGTTTTTTGTAAAAATTCATACGGTAAATTTACCCAATCTGCCGTCATACCATCGGTACTTTCTACGGCACGAAGTGCGACACATTTCTCATAGGTACGCTCATCTCCCATTACACCAACGCTATTTACAGGAAGAAGGATTGCTCCTGCTTGCCAAACGCTATCATAGAGATTCCATTTTCTTAGGTTGTCTATAAATACGGCATCTACTTCTTGCAAAATACGTACTTTTTCTGGAGTGATATCTCCCAAAATACGGATGGCAAGTCCTGGTCCTGGAAATGGATGACGACCTAAAAGCGCTTTGTCCATTTGCATAGAAGCACCAACACGACGTACTTCATCTTTAAATAATGCTTTTAGTGGTTCTACAATTTTAAGCTTCATAAAGTCTGGCAAACCACCTACATTATGATGACTTTTTATGGTTGCACTTGGTCCGCCAGTTGCAGAAACACTTTCTATAACATCTGGATAAATGGTTCCTTGTGCTAGCCATTTTACGTCTTCTATTTGGTGTGCTTCGTCATCAAACACTTCAATGAATACACGACCAATTGCTTTACGCTTTAATTCTGGATCACTCAATCCTGCAAGTGCATCCAAAAAGCGTGCCGAAGCATCTACTCCTTTTACATTTAAGCCCATGCCGCTGTATTGCTCTAATACGCTTTCGTATTCGTTTTTACGAAGTAAACCATTGTTTACAAAGATGCAATATAGGTTTTCACCAATGGCTTTATGCAGTAACATTGCAGCTACGGAAGAATCTACGCCTCCAGATAAACCGAGTACTACTTTATCGTTTTTTAATTTGTCTTTTAGTGCTTGAACGCTTTCTTCTACAAAAGAATCTGGTGTCCAATCTTGGTCCAAACCTGCAATATGAACTAAGAAATTTTCTAGTAATTGTTTTCCGTCTGTAGAGTGATATACTTCTGGATGGAATTGTATCGCGTATGTTTTTTCGCCTTCAATTCTATATGCTGCATTTTCCACATCGTGCGTACTTGCTAAAAGCACACCGTTTGTTGGCAAGGTTTTTATGGTATCACTATGGCTCATCCATACTTGGCTTCCTTTAGAGATTTGGCTAAAAAATGCTTCGTCTTCTTTTACAAAACTTAAGTTAGCTCTACCATATTCTCTAGTGTTTGAAGGTGCTACTTCACCACCAGAAAAATGTGCTAAGTATTGCGCGCCATAACAAACGGTTAATAAAGGTTTATGGCCTCTAATTTTAGATAAATCTGGGTGTAATACGTCTTCTCCTCTTACAGAATTTGGACTACCAGAAAGGATTACAGCTTTGTAATCTTCTATGTTTGCAGGAATTTTATTGAATGGATGTATTTCGGATAAGATGTTAAGCTCTCTAACTCTACGCGCAATTAGTTGTGTGTATTGCGATCCGAAATCTAATATAAGTACCTTGTTGTGTTGCATGCGCAAAAATAGGAATTGATTTTTTAATCGGGAACGATACGTAAACTTTTTTAATAGAATTTTAGGTACTTGTTTTTTTGGAAGTTGAAAATATGGGTAAAAACGATGTTCTCGCGAAGGCGTAGCGTAGAAAAGTGAATGATTATTAAGATTCACGGAGAAATCTATTCCTCTCGAAGGCGTAAAGGTGCTAAGTTGAAATCGATAACTCGGACTGTTCACTGAACACGGATCGCTACTCACTAAAGACCTTTCGACTGCGCTCCAGGTGACATTAAAACTACATGGAAAGAAATAATAGGTAAAAAGGAAAATCGTTTACTCTGTACAAAGAATTACGACTACAAACCTCTTCTACATCGTAATTATAGTGAAATCGCCTTGTAACGGTTTTAACTCTTCTATTAATTTTGGCACTAATTGCTCTCCGAATTCTAAATACAGTTCCGAGAAATTGGTGTTACGTTCTTGTAAACTCGCATTCGGAAACAGCTCATTTTGCAGTTCGGTCATGCGTTCTACTTGATCTTTTAGTTTCCTTTTTTGTGCGGTAAGCAAACGTTTCTCTAGGTGTTGCAATCCGTTTATTTGCTTTTTTTCTTGTGCTGCAACTGCGCCTATAAAAGAGGTATCTGTTTGTTCGGCTAAAGTATATAAATCTTTAAACTGCGCTTGCAATTCTTTTAATTGCTCAGAAAAATCGATATCGATATTAGAAATTTGTCGTACTTTTTTATTAATAAAAGCATCTCGTTTTAAAAATAAATCTTCATTAGATATGTTAAGTTTACTTAATTTACCCGCTTGCTTTTCGGTTTTTATTAAAGCAGAATTTCTTAGTAATAGCATTGGAAAAGGTACTTTTACGGCTTCAAAATAATCTTTTAATTGCAACCAATATGCAAGTTCACCTCCACCACCTGTATAACAAAGGTTTGGCAGAATTACTTCTTGATATAAAGGCCGCATGATTACATTAGGACTAAAGCGTTGCGGGAAGTCTGAGACTTCTTTTAGTATCTCATTCTTACTCCACGTAATATCTGTATTCAGCACTTTATAGGCTTCATCTTCAAAAACGATTCGCTCTCTAAGGTTTTTATTTAAGTAGAATAAATTTATTTCTCTCGGGTTTACCTGAATTTTACTAACGCTGGATAATGCTTCAAGTCGTTTATTGGTTTCCGAAATCGTTTTAAAAGAAGTTTGATTTAAGAGTTCCTCTTCGATATAAGGAACAAATAATTGTTTTAAATCTTTAGTATTTGCTTCTACAATTACCAAACCATATTCGGCAAACAAAGCATTTGCTAAATAAAGTGTTGCATCTGCTAAATTATCATGTTTTAAATATGCCGATTGAAATAGTTCTCTTAAGGTTTCTGCATTTTTCCCAGAACCAAGTTCTTTAGTAAAAACATCAAATACATCATCTAAGCCTTCGGTAGAAAGTTCTCCAACGGCTCCAGATGCATTTCTATTCCACTGAACTTTTTTTCCTTTGAAGTTGAAATAATTAATTTCTTCAAAATCGTGATCTTCGGTTGCCATCCAGTAGATTGGCACAAAATTACTCTCTGGATATTCTTGTTTTAATTGCGCCGCTAGATTGATAACAGAAACAATTTTAAATAAGAAATACAATGGTCCTGTAAACAAGTTTAATTGATGTCCTGTTGTAATTGTAAAGGTATTATCTAGTTTTAGGTCTTCAATATTTTGAAGGGTTTTCACTGAAACTTCCGTGTTCTCATATTGCTTTTTTAAGGCTTCCGACAAAATAATTCTAGACTCCGATTTAACAGATGCTGTTTTCTCTTCTATTTGCTTTTTAAAATTCTCTAGCTTCGGAAAATTATTATAAAAAGGTTGTAGTTCCTTATTTTCCTCTAAATAATCACAGATTAAAGAGGAGAAATAGTTGGTTTTTTTAAAAGCAATACATTCTGTTGGCATAGTAAACTTCAATATTTAAGGTAAAGATACAGTGTTTTATTCTTTAATTTCAGATATTTTATTTTCACTTTTAAATCTAATAAATCATAATAAAAAGGAAATATCTTATCTTTAGTCTCTTAAATCTATTAGTCCTTAAAATATTTTTAATGAAAAAAACTGTTATTCTTTTCCCGTTTCTTCTTTTAGCGACATTCTTCGTTTTTCAAGACTGTCACAAAAATGAAGAAAAATCTAATACTTTTATACAAAATAATGTTAATACTAATGCAATTACCATAATGCCTTTAGGCGATTCTAGAGTGGAAGGCGCTACTCGCAATTCTGTAAGTTACCGATATGATTTATGGAAAAACTTGATTTCTAACCAATGGAACATTGATTATGTTGGTACTCAAAATGACAATACTTCGTATCCTTTATTACTAGGAAAGTCTTTTGACCCCGATCATGAAGGTATTGGCGGGTTTAAAAGCGAAGATCTTTTAGAAAACATAGAAGATGTTATTGCAGATGTAGGAACTCCAGATGTTGTTTTATTAGGTATTGGCGGAAATGATTTAGTTAGAAATATTCCGGTGGAAGAAGTTATAGATAACATCAACCAAACCATCGATATTTTACAAAACAGCAATGCGAATATTACTATATTTTTAGAACGTATTGCACCTGGAAGATCCAATGTAATGACACCAGAAGGTATTGTTGTCTATAATTTATTTATTGAAAACCTAGCCACTGTTGCCAATGAGCAAACCAATGATTCTTCTAAAGTTATTCTAGTAGATATGTCTAGTAATTGGACCGATGCGTATATGGCTGATAATTTACATTACAACGAATTAGGAGCAAAAGAAATTGCAACTAGATACTTTGAAGCTATTGTAGAGAATTTAGAAAAATAACCATTCACCATACAGATACTCTATAAAACAGTGATTACAAATTAAAACTATTGCAACACAATTTTATGTATAGAAGTACTTGTTTCTGTTTTAATACTTACAATATAGCATCTGCACCCTTAAACACTAGAGAACCTTATAAGCTCGCTTGCCTTTTTTTTAAATTTATTTCTTAGTTAAATTACCTCACCATAAAGATCAAAATCTTCTGCTTCTGTAATTTTTACCGTTACAAACTCTGCTGTTTTTAAATAGGTTTTTGTAGCGTCGATAAGCACTTCGTTATCTACATCTGGAGAATCAAATTCTGTTCTACCCACAAAATAGTTTCCTTCTTTTCTATCGATAACTACTTTTAATTCTTGACCTACTTTTTGCTGATTCAATTCCCAAGAAATTTGCGATTGAATTTCCATGATTTGGTTCGCTCTATCCGTTTTCACTTCTTGCGGCACATCATCTTCTAAATTAAAAGCGTGTGTGTTCTCTTCATGTGAATAAGTAAAACATCCTAAACGTTCAAAACGCATATCTTGAACCCATTGTTTTAATTCTTGGAAGTTCTCTTCGGTTTCACCAGGATAACCAACAATTAGGGTTGTTCTAATCGTCATATTTGGGACCGCTTCACGAAACTGTCCAATAAGTTTTGTCGTTTTTTCTTTAGTAGTACCACGACGCATACTTTTAAGAATAGTATCTGAAATATGCTGTAACGGAATATCTAAATAGTTACACACTTTAGCTTCGCGATTCATAACATCTAACACATCTAAAGGAAATCCTGTTGGAAATGCATAATGCAAACGAATCCACTCTATACCTTCAACCTTTACAAGGTTTTCTAAAAGTTCGGCTAAGTTTCTTTTTTTATAAATATCTAAACCATAATAGGTTAAATCTTGCGCAATAAGAATAAGTTCTTTAACGCCATTTGCTGCTAATTTTTCCGCTTCAATAACCAACTCTTCAATTGGTGTACTTTTATGTTTTCCACGCATTAATGGAATGGCACAAAAACTACAAGGTCTGTCGCAACCTTCCGCAATTTTTAAATACGCATAGTTTTTTGGCGTAGTAGTTAAACGCTCACCAATTAACTCATGTTTATAATCTGCACCTAAAGCTTTTAACAAAGCAGGTAATTCTGTAGTACCAAAATAGGCATCTACATTAGGAATTTCTTTTTGTAAATCTGGTTTATATCTTTCCGAAAGACAACCAGTAACAAATACTTTATCGACTTCTCCTGCTTCTTTTTTCTGCATGAAATCCAGAATAGTATTTACACTTTCCTCTTTCGCATTATTAATAAAACCACAGGTATTTATAACCACGACATTTCCTTCCTCTTCATGAACAACGTCTTTTCCATTGGCTTTCAGTTGCCCCATTAACACTTCACTATCGTACACATTTTTACTGCATCCCAAAGTGATAACGTTGATTTTATTTTTTTTAAGCGTCTTTGTTCTCATATTCATTCCCCACGAAAGTGGAAATTTCGTTAATTAATACTATCTTTTTTCAGGCTGCAAAGATACAACCTTAATTAAAGCTTTTATATATTTAACAGTCTTAAATTAAAACCACCAGATGAATTCATTGCGGACACGAACCCTAATACGACTTCCATATATTTTCCACCAATGGCTTCTAATACTTGGGAAACTAATTTTATTTCTGAAATTGGCTGGAACGAAAACGGCTTACAGCCTCTATTGTATTTTTTAGAAGATAAAAACACCAAAAGTTTTATTCTGCTTTACAACGGAAAAATTATTGTAGAAAAATAGATGAATGGGTATACATCCTCTTCTTCATGGTATTGGGCAAGTGCAGGAAAAACGCTAACCGCTACATTAATAGGAATTGCGGAAGAGGAAGAATTAATAGATACAAATAATAAAGTATCTGATTATTTAGGAACTGGTTGGACAAGCGCCTCCCTAGAAAAAGAAAACTAAATAACTTGTAAAAATGTTCTAACCATGACTTCTGGCTTGGACGATAGTTTAGGAGATGCTATTTCACCACCCAACTTACAATACCTTGCAGATGCTGGTCAAAGTTGGGCCTACCATAATGTGTATTTTAAATTACAAGATGTCGTTGCACAAGCAAGTAGTCAAACATGGACTAGTTATTTTAATACAAAACTAAAAGACCCTATCGGCATGGCTGGAGCTTGGATTCCTTTAGGTGATTTAAATGTGTATTGGAGTAATACCAGAAGCATGGCGCGTTTTGGTTTATTAATTTCGGCTAACGGAAAATGGAAAAACACACCAATGGTATCTTCAAATTATCTTAACCAAGCTACCAAAACCTCACAAAGCATAAATGAATCTTATGGTTATTTATGGTGGCTGAATGGAAAAACAAGCTATCATTTACAAGCTACACCATTTGAATTTTCGGGTTCATTAATTCCGAACGCACCAAACGACATGTATGCACCTTTGGGGAAAAATGACCAAAAGATTTATGTAGTCCCAAGTAAAAGATTAGTGGTTATTCGTATGGGAGAAGCTGCCGATGAATCTAACTTTGTGCTTTCTAATTTTGATAATGATCTTTGGGAAAGAATAAACGCTATAATTAACGAATAGCCGTTTTCTGCGACCATTTTTTTTATTTAAATGCAATTTCTATATTCGCGTCTGAAAAATCTTATATACCTTTTTATGAAAAAAATTATTTTATTATTTACAATCTCTTTATTTATATTGAGTTGCGGTAGCGATGACTCTGGAGACTCGAACAACTGTTCTACACCAGGAGGCTTATATGTTTCGAATTTAACAAACACAACAGCATCACTTTCTTGGAACTCTAATGTAAATTCTTCTTTATATCAAGTAGAATATGGCACTTTAGGATTTAGTCTAGGCAATGGAACCACTTTAACTATTCCAGAGACCTATGCAGATGTAACCAATTTACAACCGCAAACCCAATACGCATTCTATGCTAGAGTATTTTGTAATGAGACCAATGGTTACAGCAATTGGGCTGGACCTTTTTCTTTTGTAACTTTAGAGAACAATCCTTATTGTGATGCACCTACTAATTTAGCTGTTGATTTATATCCAGATTCTGTAACGCATGAACATATTGATTTAACTTGGTCCAATGGCGAATACGGAGGATCTCAAATACAATATGGCACCCAAGGATTTACTTTTGGTAATGGTACTACAGAAACCATAACGGATAGCTACCCTAGTTATAAAAGAATTAACGGATTGAATGCGGATACGGCATACGATTTTTATATCCGTAATAGTTGTAATGTAAGTGGGTATAGCACTTGGACAGGACCATTTACATATAGTACTTTAGAAAACCCTACAAACCCTAATTGTGTGGATCCTACTGTTTTTACATCTAATGGAACAGGGACCGATGCTAGCGGAAGTAAGTATTTTAATTTTTCATGGTCACATCCAAACTCTCAAAATAGTTGGGAAGTAGCCCGCATAATAGCAGGAACAACATTTAATGAATCTACTGCAAACCTAACAGCGACATCCTATGATAGCGTTAGAATAACTTATGCATCCTCTATCTCTGGTCAAGCTTACGATTTTTTCGTACGTGCCAATTGTGGTGGAACAAATGGATATAGCGCCTGGGTTGGACCATTAACTGTTACTGCACAATAGTCCTTATTTTACAAACATAAAAAAGCCTTAAGAAATTCTTAAGGCTTTTTTTATATGTGGATATTTATTTTTATTTGAAGAATGAATCTACAAATTCGAATTTATTAAATACTTGAAGATCTTCAATACCTTCTCCAACTCCGATATATTTTACAGGAATTTGAAATTGATCACTAATACCAATTACCACACCTCCTTTTGCTGTACCATCTAATTTAGTAACTGCTAAACTGGTAACTTCTGTTGCTGCTGTAAATTGTTTTGCTTGCTCGAAAGCATTTTGTCCAGTAGAACCATCCAATACTAAAAGTACATCATGTGGCGCGTCTAAAATTACTTTTTGCATGACACGCTTTACTTTAGTAAGCTCATTCATCAAGTTTATCTTGTTGTGTAAACGTCCTGCAGTATCAATTATAATAACATCTGCATTTTGGTTAACTCCAGATTCTAAGGCATCAAAAGCTACAGAAGCAGGATCACTTCCCATTTCTTGACGTATCATTGGCACATCTACTCTATCTGCCCAAACTTGCAATTGTTCTATTGCTGCTGCACGAAAAGTATCTGCTGCACCGAGCACTACTTTTAATCCTTGCTTTTTAAACTGATATGCTAATTTACCAATGGTTGTCGTTTTACCAACGCCATTTACTCCAACTACCATAAGTACATAAGGCGTTTTACTTCCGTCTGCTTGATTTGGTAATTTAGGAATCGTGTATTCTGTTTCTTCACCAGAATGCGTTTCACTTAATAATGCTGCAATTTCTTCGCGAAGTATTTTATTTAGTTCATCGGTACCTAAGTATTTGTCTTTGGCAACGCGCTCTTCAATTCGTGTAATGACCTTTAGTGTTGTGTTTACGCCAACATCGCTAGATACTAGTACTTCTTCTAAATTATCTAAAACGTCTTCATCTACTTTAGATTTTCCAGCTACCGCTTTACTTAATTTACCTAAAAAATTAGAGCTAGATTTCTCTAAACCTTTGTCTAATGTTTCTTTTTTTTCTGAAGAAAATATTTTTTTAAAAAAACTCATCGTTGTTTTGTTGTTTGTTATTTAGTGGTGAAGTTGTTGCTTCACGTATTTCTGCGTTAAGGATTGCAGCGACATACTTTTTGCTTTTTCTGCAAAAAGATATAGCGGAAAGCCTGACCTTTAGGTAACGCCAAAATGTAATAACAATAGTTGAGCCTTTTTTAAGTTACTGAAATATTGTCATTAATCTGAAATGTAAATATAAAACAAAAGCCGCTTTCTTTAAGAAAGCAGCTTTAAAATATCTTTTTTTAAGTAGACTTATTTTTTTGCTAAAAAATCAGCTACTAAATCTGGTGCCATTACAGACTCTACAAACATGTAAGCTCCTGTTTTTGGAGACTTAACCATTTTGATTGCCTTTGTTAATCTTTTTGCAGATGTTTGTAATGATGCTACGGTTTTCTTTGCCATGACGTATAGTTTTAGTATTCTATAAAAGAATATTATTTAATTTCTTTGTGAACAGTCATTTTCTTTAAGGTAGAATTGAATTTTTTAATTTCCATTCTATCTGGAGTGTTCTTTTTGTTCTTTGTTGTAATATAACGAGAAGTTCCTGGTAAACCAGTTGCTTTGTGCTCTGTGCACTCTAATATCACTTGTACTCTGTTACCTTTTCTTGCCATTTTCTTAAGCTTTTAAATGCGGCTATTATTTTATAAAACCTTTGGTTCTTGCTTCTTTTAAAGCAGCAGAAATACCTATTTTATTAATAGTTTTTAATGCTGATGTAGATATTTTTAATGTAATCCACTTATCTTCCTCTGGAATAAAAAAGCGCTTTTTGATTAAATTCGCATCAAATGTGCGTTTAGTTCTATTCATTGCGTGAGACACGTTGTTTCCAACCATTGCCTTCTTTCCTGTAAGTTCACAAACTCTTGACATTGTTCTAAATGTATTATTGTTATTTCAAAACGAGGTGCAAATATACAAATTCTTTACGTTTCCCCAATCTTATTCTTATCTATTTTTTAAAATTTCTTTTTGAAGCATTTCAAAAGCCTTATTTACAGCTTTATTTATCACTTTTATTCTAGGTTTTCCAAAGGTGAATTTTTGAGAATATACGGTATCTTTTGTTGCAATTGCAATAAAAACGGTTCCAACTTCTTCATCGGTATCGTCTTTTGTTGGCCCTGCATTTCCAGTTGTAGCTATTGCAAAGTCGGTTTTAAATAGTTGCAAAACATTTAATGCCATTGCTTCTGCTACCTCAGCACTTACAACCGTATGTTTTGCAATAAGCTCCTCTGGCACTTTTAGCACCTCTATTTTTATTTGTGTTGCATAGCTTACCACGCTTCCCTTAAAGTACGATGACGCTCCTGATATTGACGTTATACGTTCTGCTATTTTTCCGCCAGTACAACTTTCTGCTGTTGCTAAAGTTTGGTTACTAAAAGTTAATTCTTTTGCAATTAAAGCTTCTAAGGATTCTTCTTGATCTTCAAAACCTGTAAAATATTCTTCTATTTGCGGAAGTAATAAACGAATTTGCTCGTCTACTTCTTTTATTATTTCTTCTTTATTGTCTCCTTTTGCAGAAAGCCGTAAACGTACTTTCCCTAAATTGGGTAAGTATGCCAATTTAATATGTTTTGGCAAATTATCTTCCCAAACTTCTATTCTTTCCGCTAAACTACTTTCTCCTAAACCATAAGTAAGCAAGGTTTTATGCAGTATAAATGGGCATTTATATTTTTTTTGAAGCCTTGGTACCACTTCATTATCTATTAATGCTTCCATCTCAAAAGGAACTCCTGGAAGTGAAATAAAGGTTTTATTTCCTTTTTCTAGCCACATTCCTGGAGCACTACCAACAGTATTCATTAAAGCGGTTGCTTTACTTGGTATTAAGGCTTGGTCTATATTAACTTGGGTAAGTGGTTGCTTTATATATTTCTCCCAAAGGAGCTCTATATTCTTTAAAACTGCTGCATTTTGTACAAGCGTATCTTGAAAGTAAGTTGCAATGGTTTTTTTTGTAATATCATCTTTTGTTGGACCTAATCCACCAGTGACTATAATGATATCTGCGTTTTCTTCTGCTTCGCGTAGTGACTTTAAAATATGTTCTTTATCGTCTTGAACCGAAGTTATTTGATAAACAGATACACCAATTTTATTTAGTTGCTGTGCAATAAATGCGGAATTGGAATCTATTATTTGACCTATAAGAATTTCGTCTCCTATGGTTATTATTTCTGCTTGCATTATAAATTAAAGTCGGAACGGATTTCGTCTGAAGCTTGTTTTACTGCCGCAAGTACAATTTGTAGTTTAGGAAGTATATCTACCCCTTTTTTTTCATGTTTTCCCCAGTCTTGCACTTCTATCAAGTCCTCCAAAACTCCCAACTCGAACATATCTATAGTTGGTTTCATCTTATGCGCAACTTGATATGTTGCAAGATGGTTGTTGTTTTCTACAGACTCTTTTAAAACTTGCGCATCTGCAGGAACCTCTTCTAAAAAAGTTTGTGCTAATATATTAATGAACTCTTCATCTCCTTCTGCTAGTTCACGTACTCGAAATAATTTGTAATGTTGTTCCATTTATTTTACTGTTATTGAAAACATTTGCGTGTTTTCTATACATCCTACTAGTTTGTCATTTGCAATGACCTTGCCAACTCCTGCCGGAGTTCCCGTAAATATAATATCTCCAATCTTTAAAGTAAAATATTTTGACACATATTCTATAATTTCATCAATTTTCCAAAGCATATGACTTGTATTTCCTTGCTGTACAAGGGTTTCATTTTTTTGAAGTGAAAAATTTAAATTATCTACATCTGGAAATTGCGTTTTATCTAACCAATCCCCTATTACTGCTGCTCCGTCAAAGGATTTCGCTTTCTCCCAAGGCAAGCCTTTTTCTTTTAATTGCTTCTGTAAATCACGCGCTGTAAAGTCTATTCCTAGTCCGATTTGATCATAATATTTATGTGCAAACTTTTTTTGAATATGCTTTCCCACTTTATTGATTTTTACTAGAATTTCTACTTCGTGATGCACATCCTGTGAAAAATCTGGAATAAAAAACGGTTGCTTTTTTAATAAAATAGCAGTGTCCGGTTTTAAAAAAACCACAGGATCTGTTGGCTTTTCATTTTCCAGTTCTTTAATATGGTCTGTGTAATTTCTTCCTATACAGATTAATTTCATGGTAAATTCTTAATTTTTCATTCCCATGAAAATGGGAATCTTATTTTTAAATTACGATGCGGCTTCATATGAATTCCCAACTTCGCAGGAATAACAATTAGCCTAACTTATTATTTAGAGATCTTAACTTTATTGCTGTAAGCACTTTTTTTGTATACAACGGAAAGTCAGCATTTAGCAACCAACCAAAGTAACCAGGTTCATCCTTTAACACATCTACAACACGTTTATTTTTATGTTTCCCAAAAGAGAAACACTCTTCTCCTTTTTTATTAAAAGCAAGAAATCCAGCAAAATCTGCAAACTTTTTACGAGAGCTAAATTCGGCAAGAAACTTCGTGTCATTTTCTAGCTCATCATATTTTTCTATTTGTGCTTTTAAAACTTCAAAGGTTGCATTTGTATCTGCTTCTGCACTATGCGCATCTGTTAAATCTTTATCGCAATAAAACTTATATGCGGCAACTAGTGTACGTTGTTCCATTTTATGAAAAATGGTTTGCACATCTACAGAGGCTCTATTTTTCATATCAAAATCCATATCTGCACGAAGCATTTCTTCAGCTAAAAGGGGAATATCAAAACGATTCGAATTAAACCCTCCTAAATCGGAATCTTTAATTACATTATGGATCTCTTTTGCAAGCTCCTTGAAGGTTGGTTTATCTGCTACATCTTCATCAGAAATACCGTGAATTAACGTTACTTCTTCTGGAATATGCATTTCCGGATTGACTTTCCAAGTGTTACTTTCTTGCTTTCCGTCAGGAAAAACTTTTAAAATAGAAATCTCTACTATTCTGTCTTTTGAAATATTAATTCCTGTTGTTTCTAAGTCGAAAAAACAAATTGGTTTTATTAAATTTAAATTCATTAGTTTGGAATGGTTTATGCAAATATACTTTTTATTATATTTATTTTTTAATCCATAACTAATAATGAAAAAAACTACATTTTATTTTCTACTCTTTTTTGTTTCCGCATTCAGTTTTGCACAAAATAACCATGCACATATTTCTATTGAAAAAAAGGAAAAAGGGAAACGAGTAGATGTTTACGCCGTTAATTCAAGCAGTACAGATTATGAGGTTTTTATAAAAATCAATGCTGTTGGGTTTAGAAAATCCGCTGAAAACATGGTTACAAAAGCAGTTCCTGCTAAATCGGAAGTAAAAATGGCTTCGCTAATTAGAATCTCTGATGATTCTAACGTTACTTTCGGCATGATAGTTAATGAAATTGGACACGATACGGAAAAAGTAGCCAATGCAATTGATTTCACTTTTGACGAAAACAAAAAAAACAAACCAGTTATTATTTTTGTGAAAGACTATTGTAGTTTATGCGAAAGCACTATTAAATTATTTAGCGATAATAATATTATACATACCATTTATAATATAGATGAAGACAAAGAGTACTATCAGAAAATACAACAAGAGCTTTTAAACCGAAAAAATGATAAAACGTCACTTGTTCCTATAATAGAAGTGGAAGACTCTATTTACAATAGATTAGAAAGCAGAGACAAATTGATTAAAGCGTTAAAGAATCATTTTTAATTTACAAGTAATGAAACTTATATTTTTTAGTGTATTTACGCTACTCTTTACGATAGCTACCACTGCACAAAACGAACATGAATTTGTTAGTATACAAGAAAAAGTAACCGGAAAACGCGTGGAGCTTTTTGCCATAAACACAAATGATATTGCGTATGATATTTTTTTAAAAGTAGACGCTATTGGTTATCGACGAAGTAGTGCAAGACCAATTATAAAAAATATTCCTGCACATTCTAAAATTAGAATGATAACGCTTGTTAAACTTGTAAATACAGAACCTAGTTACAAATATACTTTGGTTGTAAATGAAGTTAGCTTTGATTTAGCGATGCAAAAAGATGATACCGGTTTAAATTTTAAAATAGATAAATCTTTAAAAGCTAAAACAGTGACGTTATTTACTAAAGACAATTGTTTATTATGTAACCAAACAAAGGACGTTCTGGCAAATAATAAAATAAATTATAAAGAGTTTAATATCGATCAAGATTCTACTTATTTAGTGCTCCTAATTAAAGAATTTAAAAACAACAAGGTAAATTATAAAACGCACGCACCAGTTTTAAAAATGGATGATTCGCTGTACACAAATATCAAAACACAAAAGCAATTAATTGAAACGCTGCAAGAACATTATAAATAGAATAAATTAAGTCTATAAAAAAAGCACCATTTTAAAATGGTGCTTTTCTATTAATATATTTTATAATTTAAATATGAGATTCTTCGTTATACTCGGAATGACATCTATCCTTTTTATTAGATCTCGCGATTTGAATCCCAAGCTTCTAAATAATCTTTAACCGCTTTTACAAACTGACCTCCAAGCGCTCCATTAACCACTCTATGGTCATACGAATGTGACATAATCATTTTGTAACGAATACCTATAAAATCTCCTTCTGGAGTTTCTATAACTGCAGGCATTTTACGTATTGCTCCTAAAGCTAAGATACCAACTTGTGGTTGGTTAATTATAGGAGTCCCCATAATACTTCCAAAAGTACCAACATTAGTTACTGTATATGTTCCACCTTGAATATCGTCTGGTTTTAATTTGTTTTCGCGAGCTTTATTAGCCAAGCTATTTACTTGCTTCGTCATACCAACCAAATTTAATTGATCTGCATTTTTAATTACAGGCACTATTAAATTACCATTTGGTAAAGCTGCTGCCATACCAAGATTGATGTTTTTCTTTTTAATAATAGTATCTCCTTGTAAAGATATATTTAGCATTGGAAAATCACGAAGTGCCTTTGCAACTGCTTCCATAAAAATTGGTGTAAAGGTTAAGTTTTCACCTTCACGCTTCATGAAACCGTCTTTTACTTTCTTTCTCCAATTCCAAATTTTAGTTACATCTGCTTCAATAAAACTTTGTACGTGCGCACTTTTTTGCACAGACTCTACCATGTGATGTGCAATTAATTTGCCCATTCTGGTCATTTCTATAATTTCATCTTCTCCACTAACTACTACCGGAGCAGCTTCTGCTTTTGGTTTTGCACCTTTACTAGCTGTAACTGCTACACCATTAGATTGTGCTGGAGTCACGCTTGTAGATTGTTGCGTACCTTTATTTTGTAAATATGTTAAAATATCATTTTTAGTAACACGTCCTTCTTTTCCAGAACCTGGAAGTGCATCTAATTCTGCCTGCGCAATTCCTTCTTTTTTCGCTATGTTTTTCACTAAAGGCGAATAAAAACGCTCTTCACTAGAAGTTACAGTAGCAGTTGTTCCTTGGGCTGCAACTACCGTTTGAGCAACCTCCTTAACAGCTGGCATTGAAGCTTCCTCCTTTACTTCTTCTACTTTGGTAGCAGAAGTCGCTGTAGAAGCGCTAGCTTCTGTTTCAATAATAGCAATGGTTTGTCCTACTTGCACAACATCATCTACATTAAATAGTATTTCGACTAGAACACCATCTACTTCACTTGGCACTTCACTATCTACTTTATCTGTAGCAATTTCTAGAATTGCTTCATCTTCTTCGATAGTTTCTCCAACTTGTTTTAACCATGAGGTAATTGTTGCTTCTGCAACACTCTCTCCCATTTTAGGTAATTTTAGTTCAAATCTTGCCATATCTATAATGTAAACCTTAGTTTTTATTTTTGTTTTGCAAAATTAATAAAAAAGGAATGATTTCTTTCCATATTCATTAAAAATTAACAAAGCTTATTTTTATTAAAAATGAAGGATTTCTCCTCGGTTTTGCGAGTCGTTACTTCCAATGATAAAATTAGCTCTTTTTGGAATAATTTTAAAAGTATGCGTATTATTTTTTTGCAGATCTACTATATGCGCTATAATTTCTTTATAACTCATGGTATTTGCATCAAAAATCACTTCCGCATTTTCCTTAACCTCTTTCGCATCCGTTATTTGATATGCATCCACTGGGAAGTTTTTCAGAAAAACAGGATCCTTCTTATAAGAAAAAACAGCATAATTATTTACCGACTTTACAGCAACTGCTGGAGCCTTTCGAAACCGTATTGCAAACTGAATACCTAACCATACTATTGCGTCAAAAAAAACATTGCTCTTAAAATGCTTTTCATAAAAAATCTGCATGGCACCATAAAAACGTTTTGCATATTCGGCGTCTTTTAGAGTGCTTTCTCCTTTATAATGTATAATTGTAGTTTCGCCAAAATAATAATTTTGATATCCTGCTTTTAATATTTTATACGACAAATCTACATCTTCACCATACATAAAATAATCCTGATCAAAACCTTTCACTTCATTGTAAACACTACGTTTCATAAACATAAATGCACCAACGAGAATATCTATTTCACCGACTTCATTCTCTTTTAAATGATTGGAATAATAGTGTTTAGAATTCCCGATCATTTTTTGACAAGCGACTTTTACAACAGGAACATTACGTTTACTTTCTGGAAGAAAATTTCCGCTTCCATCGATTAAGCGACATGCAATGGCGCCAAGTTTTTCCTGCTTATCCGCAAAATTTAAAAGTTTGGTGAACGTATCTTCAGCAACTACGGTATCTGGATTTAGGATACAGATATATTCGCCTTTAGCTTGCGCTACTCCAATATTATTTCCTGTTGAAAAACCGGAGTTCTCTTTATTCTCAATTAGTTTTACCTGCGGATGGTTTTGCTTTACCATAGCACAACTATCATCTGGAGAGTTATTATCTACCACAATAATTTCTGCATCTAGATTTACAATTGCAGCTTGTACACTTTGAAGACATAGGTCTAGAAAATAGCGTACATTATAATTTAATATGATTATAGACAGTTTCAAATGAAAAATTTATGATTTTAGAGAAGCTTCAAACGGAATTCTATTAATAATACTTCTTCCAAGTGTAATTTCATCTGCATATTCTAGCTCATCTCCTACAGAAATTCCGCGAGCAATAGTAGATGTTATTACTTCATAATCTTGAATTTGTTTAAAAATATAAAAGTTAGTGGTATCGCCTTCCATAGTAGAACTTAAAGCAAAAATAAGCTCTTTTACATGACCCAATTTTACTTTTTCTACTAAAGAGGTCACGTTTAAATCATGAGGTCCAACACCATCCATTGGTGAAATCTTTCCTCCCAACACGTGATACAAACCTCTAAAAGAACTTGTATTTTCTATTGCCATAACGTCTTTAACATCTTCTACCACACAAATTAACTCTTGATTTCTGTGCGGATTTGCGCATATTTCACACAAATCGACATCACTAATATTATGGCAAGACTTACAAAACTTAATCTGAGAGCGCATATTTTCTAATGCTCTAGACAGCTTTAAAGTTTGTTCTTCCGGTTGTCTTAACAAATGTAAAACCAAACGTAAGGCCGTACGTTTACCAATCCCGGGTAATTGTGACATTTCGTTTACTGCGCTTTCTAATAGTTTTGAAGAAAATTCCATTATGGCGAATTTAATATTTATTATCAACTTGTTTGAGTATCTTTTAAAGTAATTTGTATTTTGCTCACTTTAAATAAATTTTATGTCAGCTACACAAATTATTTTACTCATAGCAGCCTATTTTGGCGTGCTTATTTTAATATCCTATTTTACTGGAAAAAAGTCTGGGAATGATGCGTTTTTTAAAGGAAACAAACAATCTCCTTGGTACGTCGTTGCTTTTGGAATGATTGGCGCTTCGCTTTCTGGCGTAACCTTTATTTCGGTTCCTGGTTGGATTGAAGCTTCACAATTTAGCTATATGCAAGTTGTTTTGGGATACATTGTTGGTTATGTTGTAATTGGTACTGTTTTACTTCCTTTATATTATAAATTGAATTTAACTTCTATTTACACCTATTTGGAAGAACGCTTTGGTAATTATGCCTATAAAACGGGCGCTTCCTTTTTTATAATATCTAGAGTTATTGGTGCCAGTTTTAGATTGTTTCTAGTTGCTAATGTTTTACAAATTATTTTGTTCGATGCACTCGGAATAGAATTCTGGCAAACGGTAACTATTACGGTACTATTAATTTGGCTCTATACTTTTAAATCTGGAATAAAAACCATTGTTTGGACGGATACTTTACAAACCTTATTTATGCTAGTTGCTGTTGGTGTTGCTATTTATTTTGTTAGTGATGCACTGGATTTAAACGGAAGCAACGTCTTAAGTTTTGTATTAGATAGTGATTTAAGTAAAACTTTCTTTTTTGATGATTTTAAATCTGGAAACTACTTTTGGAAACAATTTATTTCTGGAGCATTTATAGCTATTGTAATGACTGGTTTAGACCAAGATATGATGCAAAAAAATCTAACTTGTAAAACATTAAAAGACGCACAGAAAAACATGTTTTGGTTTACTATTGTATTAACTATTGTAAACTTTATCTTTTTAAGTCTTGGTTTATTATTAACGGTTTATGCACAACAAAACGGTATTGATGCACATAAAGACGACTTATTTCCTATTCTAGCCAAAAACCATTTAGGTGTTGGTGTATTTGCTTTTTTCCTTTTAGGATTGATTGCTGCTGCTTATAGTAGTGCCGATTCTGCTTTAACTTCTTTAACCACTTCTTTTAGTATTGATATTTTAGATATCGAAAAGAAACACAGTCCGGAAAAACAAGTACACATAAGAAAACGTATTCATATATTGATTTCTATCGTTTTAATACTTGTAATTGTTTCTTTTAAATACATCATTAAAGATGCAAGTGTTATCGCAAAACTTTTTGTATTTGCGGGATATACTTATGGTCCGTTATTAGGTTTATATGCTTTTGGTTTATTTACAAAATGGCAAGTGAAAGATAAACTGGTGCCAATTATCGCCATCCTTTCTCCTATTCTATCCTATATAATAAGTGTGAATAGTTTAAAGTGGTTTGGATTTGAATTTGGTTTCTTTATCCTAATCTTAAACGGATTTTTAACCTTTCTAGGATTATTTCTTATTAAGAAAAAGTAATCCAAACGATACCTTTTCTATACCTTAAATTTCACAAAGCGGTCTAAAAAAAAACACTTTAAATACATGAATTTTTAGACCCTTAGCACTTTCTAATACTGTTTTGTAGAAAGTAAAACCAAAGTACAAGCTTCTTCAAAAGCAATATTATTTTCTTTTAAAATTGCATAAAATTCCGGATTCTCGGTTCCTGGATTAAAAATAACACGATTAGGTTTTAAAGAAATGATATAATCGTAATACGCTTTTTGCCGTGTTGGATTTAAATATAAAGTCACGGTATCTAATCCTTCATATGGCTTTAAAACAGTATCTATAATTACTCCAGATTCTTCGCCTGCTTTCATACCAAAAGCAACGGTTTCATGTCCATAATTCACCAATTTTTGCAAAGCCATATTCGAGTATCGATTCGGTTTTAATGAAGCGCCAAATACCAATGTTTTCTTATTCATATATTCTTATTTTCAAAATGTTAAATTTTGTTAACTACTGTATAAAACAGTAACAAGTTGTAAAAGTAGTCGTCTATACTAGTATTAACAAACATCAATCAATCAAAAATCAATTCACCAATGAAAAAGCTAATCACTATTTTCTTGTTATTGTTAGCACTTACAATTCAAGGACAAACCGCAACACCATCTTTACTAAAATCTGCAACCCTTACAGGAAAAGTAATAGACGCAACATTAAACGAACCCTTACCTTATGTAACCATTGTTATTAAGGATAGCACAGGAAAAATAATTACTGGAAGTATTACAGACGATAATGGCGATTTTAAAGTTTCCGATATTCCTTTAGGAAAAAACTTTGTAAGCATCCAGTTTATAGGTTATAAGACAATCACTAAAGAAACGAACACTACAGCGAACAACAATAAAGTAAACCTTGGTACTATTGCATTAGAAGAGCAAACCACAGGACTGGATGAAGTTACTATTATAGCCGAAGTATCCACCATTCAGCAAAAAGTAGATAGAAAAGTAATTACTATTGGTAAAGATTTAACGACTACCGGAACCACGGCAAGTGAGATTATGAATAATCTTCCTTCGGTTAGTGTAGATAGCCAAAACGGAAACATTAGCTTACGTGGTAATGAAAATGTAAGAGTGTTAGTAGATGGCAAACCTACTAATGTTCCTGCCGCACAATTATTAAAACAAATTCCTTCTTCTTCCGTAAAAAGTGTAGAGCTTATTACAAATCCTTCCGCAAAATACAATCCCGAAGGCATGAGCGGAATCATCAATATTATACTTCATAAAAACACTAAATTAGGTTTTAATGGAAGTATCGATTTAGGTTTACGAAAAGAAATTAATGCCAACTTTAATAGTGCTATTAATCTAAATTACCGAAACGGAAAATTTAATTTTTACGGCAACTATGGTAATAGCTATGGCAAAAACAATAACGACGGACAAATAGATCGATTTGACGATAACACAAGACAGTTATTTGCGATGCGTGATAAGGGAAAATCGCACCTGTATAAAGTTGGTGTAGATTACTATATAAATGACAGAAACACCTTTTCTATCTATACCAATCAAAATATTTATGATGGCACAACGCAAGGTATTACACAGGTACTTTATTTAGATAATAACGAAACTAATTTTGGTCAGAAATTCATTAATACTGGCGACAATAAAACCTCCACATACAACAGTTCGTTTAAACACGATTTTAAAAAAGAAGGACATAACCTCGTTTTAGAAGGAGATTACAGTACTTATAATGGTGATGAAATAGCGGACTTTAGCTTTTCTAATGCGCCAAAATATAAAGACTTGGTAGATGACAAAAGAACAAATACGCTTTTAAACATAGATTATACGAATCCATTATCGGAAAACACAAAACTAGAAATTGGCGCAGAATACCGTTTAAACAAATCAGAAAATGAATACAACACGAACAATACAAATTTATTTGATTCGAACTATGCATATGAAAGAACGATCTATTCCTTTTATGCCACTTTTGGAAAAACCTATGAAAAATGGTCGTACCAAGTTGGTGCTCGTGTAGAGCAGTACGATGTAGAAGCTAATTTTGTACAAGACACACAAGACAATGCAACGTTTACAGATGACCAATTAAGTGTTTATCCTTCGGCTTTTGTCACCTATAAACCTTCCGATGAGAACAGCTACCAAGTAAGTTTTAGTCGTCGTGTAGACAGACCAGGATTAGGCCAAATTAATCCGATTAGAGAATGGAGCACACCAAGATTAACCTCGGTTGGTAATCCAGAATTACAGCAACAGTTTACCAATTCGATCGAGTTTAATTATACTAGACAATTAGAAAAAGGAAGCATTACCGCAGGAACATTTTATAGAAATATAAAAGACGAAATTAACAGAGCGGTATATTTAGACCCAGAAGATGCCAATAGACTTTTATTAACCTATGATAATTTTGACAAAAATGCAGCTTATGGTTTTGAAGCTTCTAGCAACTACAGACCAGCAAAATGGTGGAATATTAACGCAAGCGCAGAATATTATTTCAAGAGTGTGAAAGGTGTTGTAGAATTGGAGAATGTGGATATAAATAATACCAATTTCAATATTAGAATGAACAACAACTTTAAACTTACTAAAAAATTAAGCTTTTCATTATTTGGAATGTATCGCGGCGAAGACGAAGGTTTACAGTTTAAAACAAAACCAATGGTACTGGTAAATACCGGTTTACGCTATACTTTCTTAGATAACAAAGCGACTTTAAGTTTTGGCTATAATGACATTTTCAATACGATGAAATTTGAATTTGATCAAGAACGTCCGTATCCTACGCATGGCGAATTTAATTGGGAAAGTAATGCTTGGCAAGTTGGCTTGAACTACCGATTTGGAGGCGGAAAATATAAAGCGTTAAGTAGAAAACAAAGAGATAATAACGAAAAATCTGGTGGCGGATTTATATAAAAAAATAAAAGAAATTTAATAACCTTCATAATAGTTGATGGTTAGTGTTAATGTTTGGTTATTAAATATAGAAAACCCAAGGTGTCATTGCTTTGGGTTTTTGTTTTTTATTATAATAACTGTTAAAATTCGTTAAAACCTGACTACCAACACAATAAAAGAAAAAACATTACGTTAAACTCAAACAACTACCAACTATTATATTATGTTTGAATTAGTCTTTTAATAAAATATATTAATTGAAGTTATTGTTATATTTAAATTAACAATAAGAAAAAATCCGAAATTGCTAAGTTTTCGGATTTTTTTTATGGCTTCCAATGAAACCTAAATTATTATTATTTTGGATTCTATAATAAGATTCTTGCTTTGCAAGAATTTTACCATTTAATAATCACACTTCCCCAAGTAAAACCACTACCAAAAGCAGCAAGTACTACCGTATCTCCTTCTTTTATTTTACCTTCTTCCCAAGCTTCCGTTAAAGCAATTGGTATAGATGCAGCGGTTGTGTTTCCGTATTTTTGAATATTATTAAAAACCTGATCGTCCCGTAAGCTAAATTTTTTCTGAATAAATTGTGCGATACGTAAATTAGCTTGATGCGGGATTAACATATCGATCGCGTCTTTACCCAATCCGTTTTTCTCTAAACCTTCCATAATCACTTCGCTAAAACGAACTACTGCATTTTTAAATACAAATTGTCCGTTCATATGTGGAAAATAACTTTCGTCATTAGGGTCATTATCCGCAAGAATATCATTCACCCAACGTGTTGCCATTCCTGGCGCTATTAGTGCTAATTCTTCGGCATGTTCTCCTTGACTATGTAAATGTGTAGATAAAATTCCTTTACTATTATCTTCTTCTCTAGTTAAAATTGCAGCTCCTGCGCCATCACCAAAGATCACCGAAACGCCTCTTCCTCTTGTTGTTTTATCTAAACCATGCGAATGTAATTCACTTCCTATTACAAGGATGTTTTTATACATTCCTGTTTTTATAAAATTATCTGCAACTGCAATAGCATATACAAATCCAGAGCATTGATTTCTTACATCTAAAGCGCCAACCGTTTTAATATCTAAAGCATGTTGCACTTGTACTCCTGGACCAGGAAAATACATATCTGGACTTAAGGTTGCAAATACAATAAAATCGATATCGTCTTTATCAATTCCTGCGCGTTCTATAGCAATTTTAGCAGCTTTCACTCCCATTGTTGCTGTAGTATCTCCAGAACCGTCTTTTACCCAACGTCTCTCTTTTATTCCTGTTCGTTCTTGAATCCAAGCATCGTTGGTATCCATCATTACAGACAAATCATCGTTTGTCACCACATTATCAGGAACGTAGTGACCAAGTCCTATTATTTTAGAATTATACATAAGTGCTATTAATTAAAATCTAAATCCAATGGTATTGTTAATATAACAATATTAGGAGCCGCAATTTAATCATTAAAAGTAGTATTCTTAAGATATTTAATTTTTAATATGAATTTAACAAAACATATGGAAAGAGCAGACCTACGACTACTAATTATAGACGTGTTATTTTAGAAGTTATGGATAACCTGAACTATTGCATTATGCTTTAGCTTCTATTTTACTCATTGCATGTTCTGAAATTGCTGTAATAGATAAAGATGGGTTTACACCCGGATTTGCAGAAATCATCGAACCATCACAAACCAACATATTTTTATATCCAAAAACGTTATTGTGTTTATCAATCACACCTTTAGATGCATCTTCTGCCATAACCGACCCTCCCAAAATATGTGCAGTGGTTGGTGTTCCTAATAAAGAGTCTGTAAAATTAGCGTACGGAATTCCGTTTACTTTTTCTGCAACCTTTTTCCCTAATCCCATAGCCTCTGGAATAAAAGCACTTGGTTTTGCTCCAGACTCTGTAACGGTTTTCATTTTGGTAAACTTGCCTAATTTAATTTGTAGTGTACTATCTAAGGTTTGCATAAACAAAAGAATGGTGGTTCGTTTTGCATAGTTTTTTGAAAAGATAGTTTTAAAAAAACGGGAAGGTTGCTTAAAAAATAATCCTATAATTCCGAGAAATCGAAAAAGTGCAAATTTATTATGAATGGTTGGTATGGTGAGAGCTTTAGTAAAACTAGAACCTTCACCATAACGAACGGGTTCTAAATGACTATTTTCATCGGTATGTAAAATAGAACCAATAGCAATTCCTTTAGAAAAATCTTTTGGGTTTTTATCTGTAGAAGTCACCAACAACAAAGATTCATTATTGGTTCGAATATTTTTCCCTAGAGCATCCGACAAGTTTGGTAAAGATGCTACTTTCAGTTTTAATAATAAAGGAACAGTCCCCATAACACCTCCTGAAAAAATCACGCCTTTGGCTGTAACACTAGCTTTATTTTTTTTGCCCATACTCGACTTATAATCTATTTTATAACCATCAGAACCATCTTCATTTCCTAAAACAGAAACATTATAAACTTCTTTTTCGGCTATAATTTTAGTTCCTAATTGTTGCGCTAAATGCAAGTAATTTTTATCCAAAGTATTTTTAGCATCATATCTACAACCGGTCATGCAAGCACCACAAAACACACAACCAGTTCTATCTGGACCTTTACCATTAAAGTACGGATCTGCAACTTTTTTTCCGGCTTCTCCAAAATACACTGCTACTTTTGTAGCTTCAAAATGCGCTTCTTTACCAATATCTTTGGCAAGGTCTTTAATTAACAAATCGGATTCGTATAATTTCGGGTTGGTAGCCGCTCCTAACATTTTATATGCAGTATCATAAAACGGTTTTAAATCGTTTTCCCAATTGCTTAAATTGGCCCAACTTCCTGTATTAAAAAAATCTGTTTTAGGTATAGGCAATGTATTGGCATATACTAAAGAACCGCCTCCAACTCCAACACCTGAAAGTACTGTAACGTGATTTAAAAAAGTCATTTTAAAAATACCATGCAGACTTGCTCGAGGCTCCCAAAGCCATTTTTTTAAATGCCAATTTGTTTTTGGGAAGTCTTTGCCTACAAACCATTTTCCTTTTTCTATAACCAGTACTTTATAGCCTTTTTCAGAAAGTCGCAAAGCAGATACAGATCCTCCAAAACCACTTCCAATAATGACGTAATCGTATTCTAATTCCACAATGAGATTCGTTTTTTTTTATAAAACTAAAGCTATTATTCCTTATTTCAGACTTTTTTAAATGGAATTTCAAGATGTCAGTTTGTCACTTTTATAGTATTGGCATTTTTGTTGACTATATCATTTCAAGCAAATTAATAATAATATTTCGTCAAATCTATTTGCGGTTTTTACCGAAGTACCGAGAACTTCTCGATACACTTTTCGCTAAATTCAAAGCACTCGAAGTGACGGAAAACAAAAAACATAACAATGGCAAAAGGAAATATTAATGTTTCGGTTGAAAACATTTTCCCATTAATAAAGAAATTTTTATATAGTGATCACGAAATATTTTTACGTGAGCTTATAAGTAATGGTACAGATGCAACTTTAAAACTGAAGCATTTAACAAGTATTGGAGAATCTAAATCAGAATATGGAAACCCGATAATTGAAGTAAAGATTGACAAGGAAGGAAAAAAACTTCATATTATCGATCAAGGATTAGGAATGACTGCAGAAGAGGTTGAAAAATACATTAACCAAATTGCTTTTTCTGGAGCAGAAGAGTTTTTAGACAATTATAAAGACGCCGCAAAAGATTCTGGAATTATTGGACACTTCGGATTAGGTTTTTACTCTGCCTTTATGGTAGCAGAAAAAGTAGAACTTATCACTAAATCGCATAAAGAAGGAACAACTGCTGCACATTGGACTTGTGATGGTTCTCCTGAATTTACTTTAACGGAATCGGATAAACAAGATAGAGGAACAGAAATCATATTGCATATTGCAGAAGACTCTACAGAATTTTTAGAAGAAGCTAGAATTAGTACTTTACTTTATAAGTATAATAAATTTATGCCTATTCCAATTAAATTTGGAACCAAAGAAATTGAAGTTGCTTTACCGGAAGACGCTCCAGAAGATGCAAAACCAGAAAAAGCAACTGTAGATAACATTATCAATAATCCAAATCCAGCTTGGACAAAACAACCAGCAGATTTAGATGATGCAGCGTACACGGAATTTTATCGCGAATTATATCCTTCGCAATTTGAAGATCCATTATTTCATATTCACTTAAATGTGGACTATCCTTTTAATCTTACCGGAATTTTATATTTCCCAAAGATGACGAACGATTTAAACGTTCAAAAAGACAAAATCCAACTATATCAAAATCAAGTGTATGTAACCGATAATGTGGAAGGAATTGTTCCAGAATTTTTAACCATGTTACGTGGTGTAATTGATTCTCCAGATATTCCGTTAAACGTTTCTCGTAGTTATTTACAAGCAGATGGAGCAGTAAAAAAGATTTCGTCTTACATTACTAGAAAAGTTGCAGACAAATTAAAATCTTTATTTAATGCGAATCGTAAAGATTTTGAAGCGAAATGGGATGATATTAAAATTGTTATTGAATACGGAATGCTTTCGGAAGATAAATTCTTTGAAAAAGCAGATGCATTTGCATTATATCCTACGGTAGATGGAAAATTCTATACGTATGATGAATTATTCAACAAAACAAAAGCGAACCAAACCGATAAGGACGGTAAATTAATTATTCTTTACGCTTCAAACAAAGACGAGCAACACAGTTATATTGAAGCTGCAAAAGCGAAAGGTTACGAAGTATTAATGTTAGATTCTCCTATCGTTTCTCATTTAATTCAGAAATTAGAAAGCTCGAAAGAAAACATTTCTTTTGCTCGTGTAGATGGGGATCATATTGATAATTTAATCAAGAAAGACGAAACTACCATTTCTAAATTAAGTGAAGACGAAAAGAAAACTTTAGACGAATTATTGAAAGAAGTAATTCCTTCTGATAAATTCATGGTACAATTAGAAGCTATGGACAGTGCGGCTTCACCATTTATGATTACACAACCAGAATTTATGCGCAGAATGAAAGAAATGCAGCAAACTGGTGGTGGCGGAATGCAAATGTTTGGTAACATGCCAGAAATGCATAACCTGATTGTAAATGTAAATTCGGATTTGGTAAGTGAAATTTTAAGCACCAAAACCAAAAAGAAACAAGAACGTTTAATTACGCAAAGTTTAGATTTAGCCAGACTTTCTCAAGGTTTACTAAAAGGAGAAGAATTGACTAACTTTATTAAACGTAGTTACGAGATGATTAAGTAATTCCCATCCCTAATCCTTCCCAAAGGAAAGGGACATTAAATGTGATTGCGAGTCGTTTTTTAACAACGAAGCAATCTCTTTAAATTACCTAAAATAAAAAACCACCTTGCTAACATCATGTTTACAAGGTGGTTTTTACATTAAAAAGTATAACAACAAAAACTAGAGCAATACAAGTTGATGAAGTATATAAAATATCTGTTTACTTTCCTTCTTGTTTTCGGACTGACGGTTAATTCGTGTTCTATATATTCTCCATTAAATTCTAAAAACTATCATCAAGTCTCTTCGGTAAAGACTCGAAAAAAAATAAATCGTAAACATTCAAAAGTATATGTTTATGCTAAAAAAATACGTTCTAAAAAAGCAGAAATTGCAAGAATTACATATCGTAATCTACGAGATGCGTATACTACACAAATACAAATTCTTTTAAAATTACGAATAACGCTTTATAAAAAGATAGATTCTAAAATAGCGGAAACCGTTTTTTTAAACCAAAGAACCACTTCTAGCACTATAGATTCTTGTTTATACCTAGCCTAGAGCCCATTTACGATCTACGCTAGTACCATGATAAAAAAATGTATAATCCTTTATCATTACTAAAATGTATAAACAAAAAAATAAAACCGTCTTGGAGAAATTCAAGCACATTGCCTATTGGATAAAAAGAAAATTATTTTTAATCCTTGCCGCACTTATGATTGGCATGTCGAACGGCATTTATAACGAAGAAAAAAACGTTAAAAACAATCAGATTCAAACAGAACAACAAGATAAAAAAGAGTAAACAAACATCGAAATAATCTTTTTATAATTCATAAAAAAACCACCTTTAGAATACCTAGGTGTCTATTTGGCATCAAACCAAAAATCTACAGCTACTTTTTCTGCTCCTGCATCAGATCGTTGCGCATCTTGGCCTCTCATTCCGCCACGACCTCCTCCATTTCCGCCACGGCCACCGCCATTTCCACGGCCTCACCACCACTTCGCATTCCTTGGTCTTGACTTTGACCTCTATCTTTACTATTAGATCCTTCTTTTTTATTAGTAACAACGCCTATGGATAATTTAGAAAAATCAGTGTTTTCTTGTGTACCTATTCTATATTTTGGAATTTTAACTGAAAATTCAAATAGTTGATTCGAGTTTGTATACTTCGTTTTAATCGCAATGTCTAAACTATTTAAGTCCTTATTAAAATTTTGACTTACTTTAAAAGAACTATACGCTGCCTCTGCAGGTAATTTTTCAATCATGCTATTTAAATCTATAGCATTTGGATCCATATTTCGTGAACCTTGTACAAATTGTTTTGGTTCGTTACCAGTTGGATACTTAACGTAGACATTCTTTTTTTTCTTTCCTTTAATGTCATAATAAATGGTAAGACCATTTCTAATTATTGACATTGCAGTCTTTTTATCCGTCGTACTTACATTAAGGTGCACATAATTGCCGTCTTGTGAAACTTTATACAAAACGTTTTCATTGCTTATTTGCGTAGTATCTGCTGGAAAACTTTTTTTATTGGATGCTAAAGAATTAAAACTTGAAAGTGCAAAGAGTACGATTATTAAATATTTCATTTTTGTTAAAAGTTAGATTTTAAAATTTATAGTATGGTATAAAGACTATTAAAATTTAGAAAGGTTTAATCCTTAAAAAATTAAAAATTAAAAAAAGACGAAAACTATTTAGTTTTCGTCTTCAGGTTGGATTAATTTGGATTGGTATTTCTCTAAAAATTTCTTTTGTCTAGTAATCATTTGCTGTCTTATTTTATCGATATCCATAAAGTCTGACCCAAAATCACTTCCAAAAAAACCATCATTAAAGAAACGTTTGCTAAAAAGGGAATCTAGTAAAAAAACAGATTCAACCCCTTGACTTTCAAACATCGAAATAATCTTTTTATAATTCACAAAAAAACCACCTTTCGAGGTGGTTTTTTTATTGACTTATTGATAAATATTAGGTAAATTCGTTTCGCTTTCCGTATAGGTTACTTTAACGGATTTAGAACATTTAGCTATTCGTGCGTTTTAAAGATATTTTGTTAAACAATACACCCAATGGCAATAAAAAAAACCATTTCACGACATAAGAATATGACAAGATTTATAAAAAAGAATAAGTTAGAAATTGGTTTATCTCCTGACGATTTAGTTTTTAGAGGGCAAATAAAAACGGACCAAGTATTACTAAGGATTATTGACTTTGACGCAAAAAATTTAACGGAAGATGATGTACAAACAGTCAAAGAAGTTGGCGAGTTCCAGTATAAAAACACAGTTACTTGGATAAACGTCGATGGTCTTCATAATACGTTAATAATGCAAGAAATAACCTCTGTATTTAACCTAGACACCTTGGTTATGGCAGAAGTTTTAAATACAGACGCAAGACCAAGAGTTATTGAGTATGACAATTGCACCTTAATAACAGTTAAGATGTTAAGGCTAGACGAAACCACAGGAAAAACGATAGTAGAAAACCTAAGTTTAATTCTCACAAAAACAGTTTTAATTTCTTTTCAAGAACAAAAAGGAGATGTATTTGAGCCAGTACGAGAAAGAATTAGAAAGCAAAAAAAGAGGATTCGTAATGGAGGTACCGACTATTTAACATTTGCCTTATTAGATATTGTTGTCGATAATTATTTATACGTTATAAGTGTATTAGGAGAAAAAATTGAAACCTTAGAAGAAAACCTTTTACTGAACCCGAATAAAAATATTATTAACGAAATTAATAACTATAAACGAGAGTTAAACTTTTTACGTAAAAGTATCAAGCCTGCCAAAGAAATGATTTTTTCATTAGCTAAAACAGATTCTGATTTTATAACAGAAAGCACCTATCTTCATTTCAAAGAACTGGAAGATAACATTAGCCAAGCCAATGATGCTTCAGACGATTATCGTGAGATATTATCCGACCAGCTTAATATTTATCACACCACCATAAGCAGTAAGCTTAATGATATAATGAAATTTCTTACCGTATTTTCAGTAATATTTATTCCATTAACTTTTATAGCTGGAATCTATGGAACCAACTTTGAATATGTTCCAGAACTTTCTTATAAATATAGTTATTTCATAATGTGGATTATAATGATCTTAGTTGCAATAGGCATGCTGTTATTTTTTAAAAAGAAAAAATGGTTTTAATAAAATAGATTCATCTTATATTTCACGAAGCATATTTAAAACTGTCTTTCGAGGTGTTTTTTTTATTGGCTTAGTGAGAAAAAACAGTTAGATTTCGTTTCCGTTTTATCTAACGTATTTAAAACAAGTTTATATTTCTCACACTTTATATTACCATTATATTATATGAATAGATTACTAGTATTAATCCTTTTAGTTTTAACAGGCTGTAAGTCGTCTCACACAAACTCTGAAAATGAAACTTCCACTAGTTTTGAAGGAGAAATAAAATTCGCTATTACAATTACAACTACTCAAAAAGCTTCAAAAAGCCTACAACAGAGACTTGATGATAGATATGGAGATAGTTTATATATGTATTATTCTAAAACAGGGGATTTTAAAAGACAACATATAAATACGGGCAAAAATGGTATTGACGCACAATATTATAACGCAAATAAGGGAAATGTAATTATCACCAATAAAGAAGCTCGAATAGTAAAGGAATTAAATGTAATGACAAATTCATTAAAATTTTTAAGCAAAAGAAAAATTGACAATGAGAAAATCATGGGTTTAGATTGTGCATGTTATGAATACCTAACTATTTGGAAAAAAAAGAACGTAGATGTAACTTTAAATTATTGCTTTAGTTTAGATAGCCCAGAAATTGATCCTGAATTATTTTCAAAACACAATGATTTCTTTTTGAATACATTTTATGAATTTACTAAAAGACCATACTTAAAATATTCTATGGAGACCGATCAGTTCAAATTATCTTATTCTGCTGTGGAATTAAGTGAGAAGCAAATTAACAAGAAAACTTTTGAAGTGAAATAAATTTTATTAAAGTATTTAACTAAAAAACAATTCTATTACCTTTGCGCCAACCATAAACTATGCCTTTCACTTTATTATCTTCGCCTTTACAGGGTTTTACCGATTTTCGTTTTCGGAATGCACAAAACAAATATTTTGGAGGTATGGATACTTTTTACGCACCTTATATTCGTTTAAACGGAAAGCTAAAAATAAAGTCTTCGTATGAACGCGATTTACTTCCAGAAAACAATACAACGCTAGAAGTCATTCCGCAAGTAATTACCAATGATGCGGAAGAATTTTTATTCGTCGCAAAATATGTACAAGATCTTGGCTATAAAGAACTCAATTGGAATTTAGGTTGTCCGTATCCAATGGTTACCAATCGCGGTATGGGTTCTGGACTCATCTGCGATCCAAATAAAATAGACCATATTTTAGAGCGTGCGCATAATGAAACCGATATTCTGGTTTCTATGAAAATGCGAATGGGTTATGAAAACAGTGAAGAAATACTCCACACCTTCCCTATTCTAGATAAGTATCCGCTTAAAAATGTTGCTATTCATGCGCGTATTGGAAAGCAATTATACAAAGGTGCCGTCGATTTAGAGGCTTTTCAAAAATGTATTGATGTTGCAAAGCACAAACTGTATTACAATGGCGATATTACGAGTGTAGATCAGTTTAAAAAAATGCGAGAACGCTTTCCTAGTATTGATCATTTTATGATTGGTCGCGGATTAATTGCGGATCCTTTTTTACCGAGTATGATAAAAAACGATACGCTAGAATACCCTAAAAACCGATGGGAAATATTTGAGGAGTTTCATAATGAAATCTATCAACAATACGATGCTTCTTTATCTGGACCAACACCAATAAAAATGAAAATGCTTGGCTTTTGGGAATACTTTTCCCAATCGTTTTCCAATCCGCAAAAAACATACAAAGCTATTAAAAAAGCGGGGAATCCTGTAAAGTACAAACAGGCAGTAAAAGAAATTTTAAATAAAGAAAAATAAAAACCACCTCTAGAAAGAAGTGGTTTTTTTATTATCTCATTTTTTTAAATCGATTCTGTATTAGACTCTAAAATACTAATATCTGCTTTAGCATCAACTTTATAAACAATCCTTTTAATAGCTTCCAATTGCTTGGTGTTTTTAGTAATTAAAATCAGTTTTCCTTGTGAGTCGTGATGAATCAATTTAAAGATCGTTTTGGTATAATCTTTATGTTTTAAAAAAGCTTCCTGAATACGTAAATTCTGTTTCGAAAACACAAAAACGGTCATATGTGTTGTAGACTGTTTTATATAATAAGCTATCGTTTTACTAATAGCTATAATTGCTGCAATACTATATGCTGCCATGGTAAAATCTTCAAAAACTAAAATCCCTAAGAAAATAACAACACCATCAACCATTAAAATAAGTTTGCTATATGGAAGCTTTATTTTGGTAGCCAAAATTCGAACCAAGATATCATTTCCTCCAGTTGTAGCTCCTGCTTTCATTACCATAAAAACAGAAAAGCCTACAATAACGCCTCCAAATATAGAAGACAATAAAACATCTTCTACAAAGATTTTATTTCCAGAGAATTTTGAAAAAACATCAATATAAAAAGATACAGATACCATAGAAAAAGCAGTTTTTATACCCGTTTTTCTACCAAGCACTTTTGTTCCCCAAAGCAACAAAGGAATATTAATAAGTAAGGCTACCAACCCAATAGACATTCCTGTAAGCTTATTAATAACAATACTTAATCCTAAAATTCCACCTGGCACTATATTATGCGGAATAATAAATATTACGTAGGCAATTGCCAATACAAACGAACCTAGCAAAACATGCGTATAACTTTTCAGTTCTGTAAGTACTTGCTCTCTTTTCAACAACAATGTGATTCTTTTTATCATAACATTAGGTATAAAAAAATCCCTTTGATTTCAAATGATATCAAAGGGATTAAAAATTTAAGTTTAATTAATTTTAAAAGCTCTGATATTGAAAAATAGACAACTTATTACACATATATATACGTGTATTCTTGGCACTATTAATTAAAATCAGGTTTAAAAAATTCATTTTATTATAGGTATAAAAAAAAGCGTTCTATATAAATAGAACGCTTTTAAATATTAATTAATATATATACGCTCTAGCCTTCGAGTTTAAACATCGAATGCTTTTTACAAATAGTATTTAAGTTATTGTTTTTCATAATTATAATGCAAAGGTAAAATTATTTTGAACATACAAACCATTCTTTTACACATAATTAACTTTAACAAAAATATAATGATATAATACAGCTGTTATATTTCAAATTTCGTACTTTTTGTTTACCAAAACAAACTATCTTGAAACGATTAACAATAGGATTTAGACCTCTATTTTAGTCAAAATAAATACTATGCACGCATTGTATTTTTAAGAATTATAAATTACCTTATAGCCTTTACATAATTACCATGGACAAAAAGTTAATTTCGAAGAAAAAACCAGCGTTTCCAATAACAGAATCCCTGTCTAAATATCTTACCAAGCAAGGTAGGAACATAAAAATCCCTATTTACTATGATGATTTATTAAGGTTTCAAGGTGCTATAGAAGTTTTTGATGCGGAAGGAAATGACACCTTATGGATTAGTTGTTACTACTCCGAGCATGAACGGGAAGAAATACACCATAGCTTAAAACAAATGTATTCTATCTTACATTCCGACGGAAGTGACAGCATTTTACCGTATTTAAATATTGACAGTATTGATTTTTGCACCTTTGGTAATAGTAAACCTTTTCGTATAAAAGTTAGAAATATATTAAACGACAACTATCTTTTTCTTTATATAAAAAAGGCAGATGCATCCCGTATTTACGGCTTAGAATTAGAGGATATATTATCCCCAAATCACATTAATTTTTTAGTCCACAAAGACACTTTAATAGAAGAACATATTTCTGGAATCCCAGGAGATATCTATATAAAAGAGTATTTACATACCATTTCAGAACAGGATAAAAGAGAATTAGCAAAAGAGTTTGTTAAGTTTAATGAACGTTGTTTTGTTAGACTATTAGGAGATATGCGTTCCTACAATTATGTTATTGTAATTAGCTACGATTTTGATCGTAAACAATACCGTATTCGTGCAGTCGATTTTGATCAACAGAGTTATGAAGGAAATGTCAAGGTTTACAAACCGCAGTTTTTAAAAGAAAATAATCCGTTTGTAAAAATGAGCTTAGAGCTTTTAGCAAAAGAGTCGATAGAGCAGTATAAAAATGAAGAACGTTCCCTATTAGCAAAACGTGCAAAGAGCGAACAAAAACGTTTAAAACTCTTAATACAATGCATGAAAAAAGACAATATTTCTAATCCTGAAAAAGTTAAGGAATTAAAAACAGGATTGTTTAGTTTAACGGGGGATGTTCGATTTAAACGCGCAAAAAACATGGGCGAATTGCTAAAAGCAGCTTTAGAATTTGTTATTAGAAATTACCAAACCGGAAATCCATATATTCTAAGATAACATAACTATAATTACCACCATACAATGAAAATAAAAAAGGTTCTTGTTGCCAATAGAGGCGAAATTGCGATTAGAGTACTTCGTGCTTGTACAGAATTAAACATTGCTACAGTTGCGATTTACACGTATGAAGATAGGTACTCGCAACATAGAAATAAGGCGGATGAATCGTACCAAATTGGCGAAAACAATCAGCCTTTAAAACCATATTTAGATATTGAAGCGATTATAGATTTAGCAAAATCTAAACATGTAGATGCCATTCATCCAGGTTATGGTTTTCTTTCTGAAAACTCCGAATTCGCTAGAAAATGTGCCGAGAACGATATTATTTTTATTGGTCCAGATCCAGAAGTAATGGATGCTTTAGGCGATAAAATTACCGCTAAAAAAATAGCAGTAAAATGTAATGTTCCTATTATTGAAAGCAATACAAAGAAATTAACTTCTTTAAAAATCGCCATTTCGGAAGCAGATAAAATTGGTTATCCTTTAATGCTAAAAGCAGCTTCTGGTGGTGGAGGTCGTGGTATGCGCATTATTAGAAATACGGAAGATTTAGAACTTCATTTTATATCTGCAAGTAACGAAGCATTAAATGCGTTTGGTGATGGCACTATGTTTTTAGAAAAATATGTAGAAAATCCGAAGCATATCGAAGTCCAAATTGTAGCAGACAGACATGGTAATATTCGTCATTTGCATGAAAGAGATTGTTCGGTACAAAGACGACATCAAAAAGTAGTAGAAATTGCACCTTCCTTTAATGTTTCCGAAGCAGTAAAACAAAATTTATACAAATATGCCATTGCAATTACTTCCGAAGTAAACTATAATAATATTGGTACGGTAGAATTTTTGGTAGACCAAGAAGATAATATTTTCTTTATTGAAGTAAATCCAAGAATTCAAGTAGAACATACCGTAACCGAAATGGTGACTGGTTTTGACCTGGTGAAAACACAAATATTTATTGCTGGTGGTTATAAATTATCTGACGAGCAAATAAAAATGTACGACCAAGACAGCATTGCTACTTATGGTTTTGCATTACAATGTAGATTAACCACAGAAGATCCCGAAAATAATTTCACGCCAGATTATGGTATTGTAACTACCTACAGAAGTGCTTCGGGAATGGGAATTCGTTTAGATGCGGGTAGTATTTACCAAGGCTATCAGGTGAGTCCGTTTTTCGATTCTATGCTTGTAAAAGTTTCTGCGCATGGTAGAAGTTTAGATGGGGCAACCCGCAAAATGGTTCGTGCTTTAAAAGAGTTTCGAATTCGTGGTGTGAAAACTAATATTCATTTTTTACAAAATGTGATTCAGCATGAAGATTTTTTAAGCGGAAAAGTAACCGTAAACTTCATTCAAAATACACCTAGTTTATTCAAAATAAAACTACCACAAGACAGAACTTCTAAAGTGGTGAAATTTTTATCTGAAGTTAGCGTCAACGGAAACTCCGATGTAAAATTTAAAGACGATAGCAAGATTTTCAGAAATGCAAAAGCACCAAAATTTAGTGCATCGGCTCCTTTCCCAAAAGGAACCAAAGATTTATTAACCGAACTTGGTCCGGAAGCATTTTGCCAATGGTTAAAAGACGAAAATAAAATACAATATACAGATACTACGATGCGAGATGCGCATCAATCGCTTCTTGCCACAAGAATGCGAAGTTTTGATATGCTTAAAGTTGCCGAAAGTTTTGCGAAAAATCATCCAAACACTTTTAGTATGGAAGTTTGGGGAGGCGCTACTTTTGACGTGTGCTTGCGCTTTTTACATGAAAGTCCGTGGACACGTTTACGCGAATTGCGAAAAGCAGTTCCAAATATATTATTCCAAATGCTATTACGTGGTTCTAATGCGGTTGGTTACAAAGCGTATCCTGATAACCTTATCGAGAAATTTGTAGAGAAATCTTGGGAAAATGGTGTCGATATTTTTAGAATTTTCGATTCCCTAAACTGGGTAAAAGCGATGGAACCTAGTATTAATTATGTGCGTAACAAAACGGGCGGAATTGCACAAGCAGCAATTAGTTACACAGGAGATATTTTAGATCCTAATCAAACCAAGTACAACCTTAAATACTATACACAACTAGCAAAAGATTTAGAAAATGCTGGAGCGCATATGATTGCTATTAAAGATATGGCAGGTTTATTAAAACCCTATGCGGCAACCGAGTTGGTTGGTGCTTTAAAAGACACCGTAAACATTCCTATTCATTTACATACGCACGATACTTCTTCTTTACAAACAGCAACGTATTTAAAAGCTATTGAAGCTGGAGTTGATGTTGTAGATGTTGCTCTTGGTGGCTTGTCTGGTTTAACCTCGCAACCCAATTTTAATGCGGTTGTAGAAATGATGAAATACCAAGATCGTGCACATGATTTTGATATGCATAGTTTAAATCAGTTTTCTAATTTCTGGGAAGACACTCGCGATTTGTATTATCCTTTTGAATCTGGTTTAAAAGCTGGAACTGCCGAAGTTTTTCAACATGAAATTCCTGGCGGACAATATTCTAATTTACGTCCGCAAGCAACTGCTTTAGGTTTAGGAGATCGTTTTGATGAAGTTAAAAAAATGTATGCAGAAGTAAATGCCATGTTTGGTAATTTAATAAAAGTTACACCAAGCTCTAAAGTAGTTGGTGATATGGCTATTTTTATGGTTACTAATAATTTCACTCCAGAAGATGTAATGACGCGAGGCGAAGAAATTTCGTTTCCAGAATCGGTTATTAATTTCTTTAAAGGAGATCTTGGGCAACCGGTTGGTGGCTTTCCTAAAAAGCTTCAAAAAATTATACTTAAAAATAAAACGGCATATACCGACAGGCCAAATGCGCATTTAGAACCAATAGATTTTACGGTAGAATATGCAGCCTTTAAAAAGAAATTTCAAAAAGGTTTTACAAGAGCCATAGAAATAGAAGACTTCTTGTCCTACACTTTATATCCTAAAGTGTTTGAGCAGGCGCATGAAAATTATAAACGCTACGGAAACTTAGCATTGGTACCTACAAAGAATTTCTTTTATGGGATGCAGCTTGGCGAAGAAATACTAATCGAATTAGAACCCGGAAAAACCGTTATAATCAAACTTCTTTCTATCAGTATTCCTAACAATGAAGGGATGCGAACCGTTTTCTTTAAAGTCAATGGGGAGAATCGATTTGTGGAAATTTTAGATACCTCCTTAAATATTAAAATTGAGCAAAACGCTAAAATAGATCCTGCAGATACCAATCAAATTGGAGCTCCTTTACAAGGTTCGCTTTATAAAATACTAGTTAAGAAAGGACACGAAGTAAAAGAAAACGATGCGCTTTTTGTTATTGAAGCCATGAAAATGGAAACTACGGTAAATGCGTTTAAGTCTGGAAAAATTAAATCGATTACTTTAAAAGAAGGAAGCATGGTAAAACAGGATGATTTAGTGATTACTATGGAATAATAAGATATATAAAGATTTCCGTTTTCACGGAAAGCATACATGAAACACATATTTAAAACAATTCTAGTATTATTCGTAGCATTAATACTATGCGCCATTATTTTTTTCTTTTGGGCTTCTACATCTGTTTTAGCAGAAAGCGATTACCAAAAGATAGAAGTAAATAATTTTAAATCTATTACAGATACCGATTCTATATATAGCATTGTTACCTATAATATTGGTTATTTAAGCGGTATGACTAATAACCTTCCGGTTGCAAAGCCGAAAACGTTATTTGATGCCAATTTAAAAAAGGTTTTAGCGGAATTTAAAAAGTTAAAACCAGATATTATTGCATTTCAGGAAATTGATTTTGATGCATCGAGATCGTATCATATAAATCAGCATAATGAAATAGCAACATTAGGTTATACCTATGAAGCGGAAGCTGTAAACTGGGACAAAACGTATGTTCCTTTTCCATATTGGCCGATTTCCACAAACTTTGGCAAAGTACTTTCTGGACAATCTGTATTGAGTAAATATCCAATAAAAAGCCAAGAAAGAATCGTTTTAGAACGTGTTCAAAGTAGTCCATTCTATCGGAATGCTTTTTACATTGACCGTTTAGCACAAGTAGTTAAAGTGCAAATTGAAAATAAAGAAGTCGTTTTAATTAATGTACACTTGGAAGCTTTTGATAAACAAACTCGCGAAAACCAATTTAAAGCGGTTATGAAAGTGTTCGAAAAGTACGCTGCTACAAATCCAACCATCTTATTAGGCGATTTTAATAGTGATGCCAATGACGAAAATGCAGTGATTCAAAACATACTACAAAATAACAGTATTGGAAATGCAGCATTTACAAATAGTGATTATGCTTTCACATTTAACTCCGAAAAACCAGAGGTACGTATCGACTATATTTTTTACAGCAAAAACACCATCCATTATGTAGATGGAAAAGTACTCAACCAGTTTGAACAAGCATCAGACCACTTGCCTATTGCAATGCGTTTTAAATTTAAATAATGTACTAAAGTTTTTCTTCAAACAAAACGATTCTTTTAGCCGAAGATACTTTAATGAATGCCGTTTTAATGAAACAAATTCTTAGTAAATGGGGCGTTGTAACAGAACATGTTGCCAATGGTATTATGGCTGTGGAACATGCCAGAGTTACATGGTTTGGATGCTACCAGAAGGATTAAAAAACCAGGCAGTTTAAATGCGCAGACTCCTGTTTTTGCAATAACAGCAGATGTAATGACTAGTAAAAATAAAGAGACCTCTCCATTATTTAATAGATCCTTTGGAAGTCGCTTGAAATGGATAAACTATATGCTGCTATAGCACAAGAAACGGTAACGTACATCAACCCAACTAACGAATGTTTAGATTTAGTTTAGTTCTTTGTGAATAAAAGATGAAGTTATTATTCTTAAACAAAAAATGTCATTTTAAATAGTGCGCTATACACACTCTTTAAAATGACATTAGTACTGGCCTAAACCATTATTCGCAGTAAGTTCCTAGTAATTTTACTTTATAAACTTTCTAGAAACCACTTGATTGTTGGCGTCCTCTATAACAGCAACATAAGCACCATTACTTAAGGCACTAACATTCGCTTTGTTTCCTAATGATTCACTAATTAATTTACCAGCAATATTATAAATACGAACCGTTTTTATAGTACTATTAGAAGATGTAACATTTAAAGTTCCAGCATTCACAAATACGCGAACAGCAGTATTATTATTTAAATAATGTTCTCGAGATAAGTCTGCAACAGAAAGCACTCTAATATTATCAAAATCCAGACTTTCGGTACCATCCCCATTATCGTCTATTCGAGTAATAGAAAGTCCTAATACATCTATAAGTAAATCATCAAGACTCTTTGGACCATCCACGGTTAGTACTGCGGGTAATAACGAAATAGTATACGTTTCAAAATTGGTTGCAGAAGCAGGCACTGTAATACTTAAAGACTCCGCTGATGTCACATTTGTTCCTGTTTCGTTATCAAATAAAAGAATTACTAATTCCATATCTTCACCAGACAAATTCCTTGCGTCAAATCTAATACCACCAACACCTACGCTAGTATAATTCCCTCCCCAAGTTATATTGTCAAGAATTAATCTATTAGGAGGTAACGTTCCTGGAAATATAGATGGTGATCCACTTGCTGTCAAAAACCCACCAGCTACAGAAACAGGAGTAAACGATGTATTTAAATTATCCCAACCTTCAAAATCATTATCTGTACTAAAGGTGCTTTCTTGCCCAATACTTATTTGACCATAAGTCACTTGTGCTAAAAGAATAAATAAAATGTAAATTTTTTTCATAATTTTTAATTTTTAATTTTTGTAAAACTAGTATTTTTATTTTAAACAAATACTAAAAGAAAGGCAAGAAAAATAAGTTCCCTTTTGCATACATATAAAACCACCTCTTTTGGTGGTTTTATTATGCCTTTATATTCCTATTAACCCAAAACCACGTAGTTATACCCGTTTTTTATGGTAAGAAAAAACCATAGGTTTGCCAAACACCTATTATTCCTAATAACGAACTAAAAAAACAGGTAAAACATGAAAAAAAATTACGTACTTATTTTATTATTTATCACATTAACGTCAAATATACATGCTCAAAATTATTGGGGAGTAGACGCTTCTGTAGATGTCGCGAATGCTGAATTTCAAAATGACTTTATAGAAACTGGAACTGCAGGAAATTATTCTAACTCCACTTGGACAGCACTTTCTATAAATGATAACGGCGGTACCGTAACACCAGGAGCAGCATATTGGACAAGAAACACACTTGGCTATTCTCAAGGTGCATATTGGTCTACATCCACGCTAACAAACGCGCCATCACAGGCTAATGGTATCGCTATTTTTGATTCCGACTTCATGGACAATGGTGGCACACCTAATGCATTCGGTACGGGCACATCACCATCTGGTCATAAAGGAGAACTGATTTCGCCAAGAATAAATTTAACAGGAAACACAGATGTACCTCTAGCTGTGAAATTTTATTCCCAATATCGAAATTTTGCTATTTCGGAATTAAGTGTTTCCTTTTCTTCTGATGATGGAACGACTTGGGGAACTTCGGTTGCTTATACTACATTACAAGCAACTCCTTTCGATGAAGGCTTTTTGACTTTAGCATTACCAGCAACTTCGACTCAAGGAGTTACTAACTTATCACAATGTAGACTAAAATTCACTTTTGATGGAGATTATTATTTCGCAATAATTGACGACGTAACTATTTTAAATGCAGCTGCTTTATCTACAGATAATTTTACGCAAAACCATAAAGTTACATTGTTTCCAAATCCTGCTACAGATTATATTCAAATTAATGGCCTAACAAAAACCGAAGACTACACTATCTATAATACTTTAGGTCAAGAAGTGAAAAGTGGTTTTATTTCTGAAAACCAAAAATTAGACATCCAAAGCCTTGCCAACGGCATGTATTTCTTAAAACTAGAAGAAGGAAATTCTTTTAAATTCATGAAAAAATAAGCAGTATAAAACACCTTTTAATAATCTAAAAAACCACCTTTTTTAGGTGGTTTTTTTAAACGCTTATATTCCTATTAAAACAAAATCACGTATTTATACCTGATTCTTTTATGGAAAAAAAACATAAGTTTGCCAAATGCGCATTATTATTAATAACGAGCTAAAAAAACAGGCAAAACAGGCAAACGTTTGTAGTTCTTTTAATTAAAAACCATTTAATTTGTAGCCTGTTAATACAACTACTTCCCTCCTAAACATTAACAAATAGTAACCCCATTTTTAAACCCCAAATAAAATACCATTATGAAAAAAAACTACATTTCAAATCTCTTAACATTAAGCCTTTTATTATTAGGAGTTACAAGCATTTTTGCACAATCTACTGAGGATTTCGAATTGGAAGGCATAGGGTCTAGCTCCTTCACAGATAGCGGACAAACATTTAACGTAACAAGTCCAACAACTGGAGAAACCTATGACATCTTTAATTGTATTGGTTGTGGTTGGAATGGTTCAGCAACAGATGCACAATTCATCGAAAACTCAAGTGGATCTAATGGTACTAACAATGGTAGTAGCTTTACCATTTCTACTGGAGGTGTCGAAATTGGCATAACTTCTTTATACCTATTTTGTTCTACAACTAGTCTTAGCCCACATTCTGGAAGCTTAACAATTACAGGTTATAAAGCCGGTGTAATGCAATATACCTTTACAAAAACTTCTGGATTTTCAAATGTCAGTACTTTAACTCCTTTTAACGGATTTACTTTTATCGATTTTACTACAGAAGGCGGTGCTAATAATACCCAAAAAAGAATCGACCAATTGGTGATTACAGGTACTAATGATTTAGATTATATGGCGCTAGATGCATTTTCATGGGCACCAGGAAACACACTATCTGTAGACAATAACATCATGGATTCGCAAATACAGGTATACCCAAACCCAACCTCAAAAATTATCAAAATTTCGGGAATAAAAAGCGCAACGACATATTCTATTTATGATATTCTTGGAAACCAAATAACACAAGGAAGCGCAACTAAAAACACTGAAATTAATATTCAAAGCCTTGCCAACGGCATGTATTTCTTAAAACTAGAAGAAGGGAATTCTTTTAAATTCATAAAAAAATAAGTAGCACGAAACACGTTTTAATAATCTAAAAAACCACCTCTTTTGGTGGTTTTTTTATGCCAATACTTCACACTTACGGAAAACCGTAACGTTTCGTTTCTATTCTGTTTTATATTGCCGCTTTAAACTAGAAACCCAAAACTATATTACATGAAAAAAATTATTTTGTCCTTTGCCATTATCACACTATTTGCATCTTGTAAATCGGCGAGTTTACATCGTGGTGGCTACAACCAATTAAACCAAACCCAAACCGTATTATCTAGTTCTAACTTTAATGTACTTGGTAGTTTTTCAGGTACAGCAACAGAAAAAATAGTAACGGGTAATATCACGAATAAAGAAGGAATTATTGCGCAAGCCAAAGCAAAATTACTAGAAAACGCAAAAGCTGCAGGTATAACATTAACCGGTAGTAGAGCACTTATTAACGTAACTATTGATGTTACAGAAACTAAAAAGAGAATCAATGCAACCATCTCAGCCGAAATTATTGAGTTTAAATAAAAATAATTTTTCCTAAAGAAAAAACCACCTTTTGGGTGGTTTTTTTATGCGTTTATTTTTGGATTATGGGAAACCGTAAAGCTTCTATTTTAAACTGTTTTACATTGCTATGTAATAATAAAATATACGTAGTACTACGTATATAATTAATGTAGGAAAAGTTGTAGGTTTGTTTTTCAGGTTCCTACTCAATATTATTAATAAAAAACCCCACTAGAACGTGCTACCAAAAATCAAAAAATCATTAAAAAACACTATGAAATTAAACATTCTTGCTCTTATTATTCTATTGACAACAATTGGTTGCTCAAAAAATAAAACAACTACATACATTGGTAATATTAACAATGCTGTTAATGGGGAAATAAGAATATCCAACAATGAAAATGATATTCAAGGTGTTTTTTACAATTCAGATAAAGACAGTGAAATTCAACTAAAAGGAATTAGGATTGGAAATAAGTTAACCTTGGAAGAGTACACAAAAAATAATGTTATTTCTGGTTTTTTTGAAGGAGAAATAGATAATGATGGATATAATGGAAGCTGGTTTAATCCAGACAAAACCATACAAGTTCCTTTTACCTTCAAATTAAAAACACCTAAATTAAATTCAGACGAAAAAAAACCTAAAACGGATAAATCTCTAGCACTAAATCTAGACCAAGAAAAGCTTAATAAAGGTATAGAGAAGAGAAATATATTTCTTTATGAGCTTTTAAGCAAAATAAATTTATCCTTAGAAAAAGAAAAAAGCAAACTGATAAATATTAAAAATGACAGCTATTCTTCAAGAGTTCAAAAAGAAAAAAACATTTTAAAAACTGAAAAATCAATAGAAGATTTAGAAGTTATACTTAGTGCAATAAGAAATCGAATTGCTAACCAACAGTTAACAACTTATTTTGAATTCCAAAAAAAACCTAATAGTCTTGTAAAGCACATTTATACTTCCTTTTTAAATAGCGATTTTTCTAAATTGGAATTTCTCTTTGATCCATATGGAGAATATAGTGATGCTGTAGAGCCTTTAATGATTTCTCAAATCGTAGTAAACAATATGGGATATAAAAATAAATTCGAGCAATTTAAGACTATAAAATTTGAAATAATAAACACGAGAATTGACAATAACATTGCTTATGTTTTAGTTAATGCAGAAAAAGAATATGATACCGATGAAACTCTTTTTACATTAATTAACAGAAACGAAATTTGGTATTTAAAAGATATTAGTAATTAACTAACCCAATATAAAAACAAAATGAAAAAAATAACATTAACTATATTACTTTTAGTAGTATTTAACTTCATAAGTGCGCAAACAGCAGAAAACAAAGATTACGAATCGATTAGTTTTAATACCGAAAAATTAAATGAAGGTAAAGAGAAACTAAATATTTTCTTTTATAAAATATTAGGAGAAACAAAAACTGAATTAAAAAAACAAAAGAACAAATTAAAAGAAGTTTCTGAAAGTACGAGATATAGCTCTAAAGTTACAAAAGAAAAAGAAACTTTGAAAATATTAAACGAAATTGATAAAATAGAGAGTGTTTTAATTGAAGTTAGAAGTAAGATTGCAAGTGAAAAATATTCAAAGGCATATCATTTTCAAAAAGCACCAGAAAGTGTAATTAATCATTTCTTCGCAGCTTTTCAAAATAATGATTATTCCAAATTCGATTATTTAAAGGACCCATATGGTGAGTATTCTGAAGATTTAAACTTTTTAAGCTTAATGTCTGTGTTCACTACTTATTTGAAAGAAAAAAATTCATTTGACGCATTTAAAAATGAAATAGAGTTTGAAGTAATTAATACACGTATAGAAAATGATAAAGCTTTCGTTCTAGTAAAGACTAAAAATGAAGAAGCGGTAACCAATAGCTATAGAAATAATTCTAATTCGGAAAGATTATTCACGCTTATCACAAGAGAAGGGTATTGGTATTTAATAGATATTGAACAATAATAGTGTTTAAGAACAGGGCAAATAATAATATATAGTAGATTTCTTTCTCTACAACAAATATAAAACCACCTCTTTTGGTGGTTTTATTATGCCTTTATTTTACGATTATGGGAAACCGTAATGGTTCTATTTTAAACTGTTTTACATTGCTGCGTAATAATAAAATATACGTAGTACTACGTATATTATTAATATAGGAAAAGTTGTAGGTTTGGTAGATATACACCGAAAGCATTTAACAAATAAAAAACGCACGCTGAGCAGGTACATTTGCATGATATGAGTAGTAAAAATTACTATATAAGCCCTTGACAGCAATTAAAAATAAGAGATCCGAATTTGAAAAATATACTATGACACATACAGAAATAATAAAACAAAATGCAGATAGCATAAATAATAAATTAGTTGATGCTGTTATAAAAAAAGCACAACAACTTATTATAGATTCAGAAATTATCAACCGTAGAATGCTTGTAGACCATTTGAATGAAGTACTACAAGTAAATTTAAAAGAAGGTCTTTATATCAAACAAATACTTAAAGAGGCTTATTTACAATCTACATATTCTTCAAGTATTCAAGAGGCCATCACTAATAATATCCTTGATAATGATGGCAAGAATAGCGTATTTAATCCGGATCGAGTACAACAACGTTTGGAGTCTTTAGATATAAAAGATCCACAGATAGATTTAAAAGATTTTAAACTTATTGAACAAGAAACAAAGACGGTAAAAGAGGTTGATGGAACTTTTGAAATTCAGACTGTCCAGAAAAATATTGACATACTAAAACCTAAAAAGGAAATATCTATTACAGGTAATATTAAAGTTGAAGCAATAACAGAACACGCTTTTAGTATCAAAAAAGAGTACACTAAAATTATTCAAATTCACGAAAAAGTAAAAGATATAAACTTAGACTTGATCGATGATTTTGATAAAACTAGAAATAAATTAAAACTAATTAGGGAAGATTTACTAAACCTTTTAATTGATTTATTTGGTGATGGAATAAAATCTTCAGAGCCAGAAATGTTTGATGTTTCTAAAATTAATTGGGAAAGTTTTGAGGACAGCTATACTAAATTAGACACTTACTTTTCAGGCATTAATGATAATGTGAAAGTTTTCAAAGATGCACACCAACAACACATGTCTGCAATATCTTTATCGGGAAAAAATGAGTTTAACACTTTTTTAAGTAAAACTTCATCGCTAGCAAATTCAGGAACATTGGATAAATCAAAGTTAAAAGGTGCTGCCGGAGCTGCTGCAGTAGGTTTTTTAGTTAAAGGAGGTATGGCTGTACTGAAATCTAGGACTGAAGCTAAAAAGACAATTGCTCAAATAGAACTTGATATTGAAAAACTGAAAGAAGGAATGAGCAGTGATGTACAATTAATTTTAGCTGACATTTTAAAATTAGGAAGGTTTTATACTGAATTAAAAGATAAATTAATTCCTGAATTAAAATTATTTAGTCAGAAAGCAGTTAATAAATTGAGTAATGACATTTCCCCTTTATATGAGCAGATTATTTCTAATTCCGAAATAAAAGACTTAAGAGATAGTAACAAATATTTAATGACAGAACGTCGAACAATTGAAGCGGAATTAGTTGATAAAAAAGAACAAGTTAACTTTAACGACAGCACATATCAAAAACTAATAGAATTAATTGATTTAAAGAGACCTGAATATGACTTTTTATCGTCATTAATACCTGTTAAGCCAAATTTATTTTATAAAATTTTATCTCCAACAAAATCTATTAATTTATACAACGAAACATTAATCGACTGGTATACTTACTGTAAGCCTTTTATTGATGATTTCAAGAACTATCAAAATAATATTATTAGAGAAGAGGAATTAAAAAAAGAAAATCTTGCAGATATTGATAAATTAAAAAATAGAGGACTAAATATTCAAAAAGAATTAAAAACTAATTCTGAAAGAATAAGAATTATTTTCGGGGAAACAGGGAACAAAACCGTTTTATCGGATTTATTAACTCACATCAGGGAATTTACGACTTCTTCAAAAGGAGTTCTAGAAGTTAATATTTCAAAAGAACTTATTTAATATGGAAAACAAAATTATTACACAAGCAGTACTAAATAAATTGGATTCAACTGTAAATAAAAATTTTTTAACTGAAAATATTCATAATATTTATGATGAATTAATTATAGATAATACAGAAAATAATGAGCGTGTAATCAATATTCTTTTTAAAAAAATGGGTAATGATAAACGTTTTGATAAAATTGATGATGACACCAAAAAGGCAATTGTACAGACTGGATTGTCTTGCTTATCGGATGTTTTTAAAACCTTAGATTTAAATCAAAAGAAAAATATTCTTCAAAAGGAAAACAATAAATTAACCAAATTATTTCTACAGAACTATGAAGATAAACTTTTAAGTTTAAAGGAAGAGGTAAGGAAAAATCAAGCAGATTTTTTAGAATTACAAAATAACGCTGATAATATGTCTTTAGGACAGTTGGCTAATACAATAAATGAATTTCATAACCCAAATACGACTACAAATGTAACTGATCAAGAAATTGATGACTTACTAAATGGTGGTACTTTAGAATTTTAAAATTATGATTACAGAAGAACTTATAAAAAATTACTTTTTAACAAAAGGAAAGACAATAAAAGCTTATCTATTAGGAAATGAAGATAAATTATTCCTAACAGAAGATCATGATCATATAAAAAATGTATTTAAAAGTAATAAAAAGAAAACTCGGATGTTTTTTTATCGCGTTAATTACTTCTTAGCATTGTTAATTTTTTTGAGTCTATTAATTTTTAGTTTTAGTTTAGTTTTAATAAAATCAAAAATTGATAATTCACAAAATCCGATAGGTTTTTCGATTGTTTTAATTCCGTTATTACTGATTTTCCTATTATACTTAAAACCTCTGGTTCATTTATTTTCTTTAAAAAACAAGAGGAATAAAATGAATATTCACTTGTATAAAAATTTATATGGGGAAAATAATTTTAAAAACTTATCCGAAACTCCAGAAATACAAGAAAAAAAGGATAGAAGTATATCAAAAGGCCTCATTGTAGGAATTATCTTGGTATTAGTAATATTATTTATGTCAGCACCCTTTATTGGAATGATTGGACAAGAGGAAGGAATTAAAGAACAAAGAGAAGAAGTTATAAAAACTAATACAAATTCAATAACTGAAGAAGAAGAAGTTATTGATTTAAATCTTCAAACAAACAGTAAAACTTTTGGACTTTACCCTCAAACCTCAACAAAACTACTAACTTTGAGTGACATTAGATCAGCTAGTTTAGCAGATTTAAAAATCATGAGAAATGAAATATTTGCTCGACATGGTCACGCTTTCAAACAAGGTGGGGAAATAGATAATTATTTTAGAAATCAAGATTGGTATAAATCTAAAAATTTAGATGCAACTAGTTTATTAACAGAAATAGAGAAGGATAATATTTCCTTAATAAAGAGTAGAGAAAATGAATTTGTCGAATATAAAGGTAAAATCAAATCCGACCCTATTACTATGAAAATCAAATTCTATGGAGAGTATAATTGTATTAATGATGGTTCTTTAATCGAAGGATACTATTATTATAATAAGAGTGGCGAGTCAAATAAATTGATATTGAAAGGTCATTCTTGTGGTACAAAGATAACAATTGAAGAAAAAGATTCTAACAACAAGACTACTGGAGTTTTTATTGGAGTACAAAGTAATGATAAAATAGAAGGTGTTTGGAAAAATTCAAAGACGGATGAAAAATTAGACTTCATAATTAGAAAAGATAAAATCGCAACTATTACAGGAACAGATATCATTATGAGAAACGGACATTCTACAAAATCAGAAATTGTAGGATCTTTCAAAAAAGCAGGAGAAAAAGTTATAATTTTAGATACTTCCACTTCTGAAAAACAAACTGTTTTAATCAAAAACAAAATTATTGTAAACGATAATGATGGTGAAGTTAACACTTTACAAAAAGGGAAATCTGTTAAAATCATTGCTATTAATGAAGAACCTCCAATAGAAATTTTAATTAGTTTTAAAAATAAAAAAGGAAAAATAAAAGAAGTACTGGTATCTGAAAATGATATAGATTACATCAATGAATCTTGGTATAAAGTAAAACGAGATAACGGAGAAATCGGTTGGGTTTTTGGTAAATTTATTAAAATGATGTAACCTAAAAGTCTTAAATAAATAACTTTAAAAATCATTTTCCCTTTTTATTGGAAAATGATTTTTGCTTTTTAAACAATAATTAAAAAAATAATGCAGAAGATGATATTGTATTTTCTTTTTATTCTTTCTGTTTATTATATCAATTTAATAAAAATCAAACTTAAGCCACACAAAATCAATCACCAATTCCCATCCTACCAACACCCACAAAACATTTACAATTCCCTTAACATTCTACCACTTCCCTATTCCTAAAAAATAACTAACTTGTACCAACAAATTATGACAAGCGTTATTATGAAAAAAAGACACCATGCATTGGGAGTATTTCCCCTCTTATTTTTAGCAATTACTATTGGTTTTGCACAAGAAAAAACGATTCCCGTTTTTGAAAACGGAGAAGCACAAATAGTAGAAGGTTTTAGTGATTATAAAGAATGGATTCGTCATGACCTTTGGGTAGAAACTACCTTTAATACCGATGGAGACGCTACTTTAGATAGAATGCATGTTGCCGTTACTAGACCAAAACAAACCGACACCGAAGGTTTAAAGCTTCCGGTTGTTTATGTGAGTAGTCCATATTTTGCAGGTGTTGCAGGTGATCTTCCTGGTGTGATGTGGAATGTAGAACATGAACTTGGGGAACCAGCAAAAGAAGCACGTGTACATCCTGAAGTAATTCGTAGAGGCGAACGTCCAATAATCTCGAACTCACATCTTAAAAAATGGGTGCCTCGTGGTTATATTGTGGTGCATTCTTCTTCACCTGGAACGGGATTATCACAAGGTAGCCCAACCGTTGGTGGACAAAATGAATCGCTTGCACCAAAAGCAGTTATCGAATGGTTAAATGGTCGCGCAAAAGGATATACAACACCAGATGGAAACGAAGAAGTGAAAGCAACTTGGTCTACCGGAAAAGTGGGTATGACAGGAACTTCGTATAACGGAACGATTCCGCTTGCTGCAGCGACAACAGGTGTTGCAGGTTTAGAGGCTATTATTCCTATTGCTCCAAATACTTCCTATTATCATTATTATAGATCTAACGGATTAGTGCGTTCTCCAGGTGGTTATTTGGGTGAAGATATTGATGTGTTGTATGATTTTATTCATAGTGGCGACGAAAGTAAACGTCCGTATAGCAATAAAATCGTTAGAGATACCGAAATGAAAAACGGTATGGACAGAATTACTGGAGATTATAATAAATTTTGGGAAGGACGTGATTATTTAAATCAGATGTCCAACATGAAAGCGGCTTTATTAATGTCGCATGGTTTTAATGATTGGAATGTGATGCCAGAACATAGTAATCGTATTTATCAAAAAGCGAAAGAAATGGGATTAGACACCCAAGTGTATTACCATCAAAACGGACATGGAGGACCACCACCAATGACGATGATGAATCGTTGGTTTACGCATTATTTACATGGAATAGATAATGGTGTGGAAAACGATGCCCAAGCTTGGATTGTAAGAGAACATGACAAACATGAAAATCCTACGGCATATAAAGCATATCCAAATCCGGAAGCTAAAAGTGTAACACTTTATTTGGAAGAAGGCGGAAATAAAACAGGTGCTTTAACTTGGAATAAACAAAAAGGACAAGCAAAAAACTTAGGATCGATTAATGCTCCAAATACAAAACCTAAAACGGAAACTTTTGTGGATGATTTTAATATCTCTGGAAAAGAACATGCACAAGCTTTAAAATCGGAAAACAGATTATTATATGTCACGCCTATATTAAAATCAGATATACATCTTTCTGGTGAAAGTGAAATTACCATTAGCGTTGCAAGTAGTAAATCTGCAGCAAATTTATCAGTTTGGATGGTTTCCCTTCCGTGGAAAGAAAACACCAAATTAATTACAGATAATATCATTACTCGTGGTTGGGCAGATCCTCAAAATTCTAAATCATTAACGGAAAGTGCGCCTTTAAAACCAGGAGCATTCTACGATTTAAAATTCAAATTACAACCAGATGACCAAATCATTCCTGCCGGACAACAAATAGGTTTAGTGATATTCTCTAGTGATAAAGAATTTACGCTACACCCAAAACCAGGAACAGCATTAACTATCGACTTAAATAAAACAAATATTTCCATTCCGGTAGTTGGAGGAATAGATGCATTAAAAAAAGCTACAAAATAATATGCTCGGACTTAAATTAGAAACAGATCCTCGTTGGGTAAATATTGCAGAATCTAATTTAGAAGATATTCTAGTAGATCATGCGTGGTGTGAACAAAAAGCAGCTACCAATGCAATTAAATTGGTGTCTTTAAATCCGCAACATGTAGATTTAGTGACCGACCTTTTAGTGATTGCGCAAGAGGAATTAGAGCACTTTCAAATGGTGCATAATATCATTAAAGAGCGCGGGTATACTTTAGGTCCGGTAAAAAAAGATTCTTATGTCAATGAGTTGGCAAAGTTTATAATGAAAGGCGGCAACAGAAACCAACAATTGGTAGATAGACTCTTGTTTTCGGCTATGATTGAAGCAAGAAGCTGCGAACGTTTTAGGCTTTTATCTACTACGATGAAAGATCAAGAACTAGCCAAGTTTTACCATGACCTTATGGTTAGCGAAGCTGGTCACTACACTACTTTTATAGGTTTTGCAAGAAAATATGGTGAAGGTATCGATGTAGAAAAACGCTGGCAAGAATTTTTAGATTTTGAAGGCGAACTGATTAAGAGTTATGGTAAAAGTGAAACTATTCACGGATAACTTCTTAGAACCAAACACCTTTTGAAACGCTCTTTTACCGATAGAAAAAATTGTATACAATTTGCCCTAAAACAACATTTAGGGCTTTTTGGTATTTGGTTGGTTTTCGTTTTATTTGGAAGTGCTTTTGCATATTTAGGGAGTAATGTAGAAGAGTATAAATTCGGATTTATGCTTTTCGGATTTGCCTTTATTATACTAAGTACCGGCTTTATGCTATATGTACTTCCTTCTAGCATTTTACATTATTACGAACAAGCACTTACTAAAAAACACGGAAGCTATACTACTGCAAAAGTGACCAATAAAAGAATAGATGATTATTCGCATAGCACAAGTTCTTTGGATGGCGGTAATTCTGAAATGATTGCAGAATTTCTTTATGTTATTGCATTTGAGTTTACCTATAACAGTAAAACATATGCCAGTGAATGCCTCTGGACACACAAAGCTACTTATGAAGCAATTACCTTAGAAACCGAATTACCGATTCCGTTTTTAAAAACCAATCCGAATAAAATAACGGTAAGAAAACGTAAGCTTGCCAACCAATTGGGCATAAAAGCGAATATGAATAATTAGCAAACTTGCTAAAAAAGATACTTCACGCATTGAAAAGCGTCGTTTACTAATTGCCGGTTTTAAAACCCTTATAAGATATATAGCTTTGATGTATACTAACATTAAAACTTAATATCATGAAAAATCAAATTCAATTACACATCCAAACACCTTGTTCTGAAGATTTCAATCAATTTTCACCAACTGCAAAAGGAGGGTTTTGTGGTTCTTGCGAAAAAGAGGTTATCGACTTCACTGCCATGTCAGCTTCAGAAATTAGCTCTTATTTTAAAAATAAAACAACAGAAAATACCTGCGGAAGATTTAACAGCAGCCAATTAACAAGCTACAATCAAAAACCAACAACGAGCAGTATCCGAAGTTTTGCTACAGGAATTGGATTAGCGTGTTTATCTATTTTCAGCATCAATTCCGCGCAAGCGCAAGACACAAAAATAGGAGAAACTACAAGAAATTCTTCCGAAATTAATTCCGTAGACCAACAACAAGAAATAGACGTAAAAGGAACTATTTTAGACGAAAACGGTTTGGCATTACCTACGGCAACAGTCCTTTTACAAAACTCTACCATAGGAACAAGTACTAATTTTGATGGCTACTTTGCCTTTCCTAAAAAACTAAAAAAAGGAGATGTTTTATTAATTAGCTATGTTGGTTATAAAACCAAAAAAGTAATTATTAGTAATGAAAGTTCCAATTCTGAAATAAATCTACAAGTAGATATGGCGATGGGAGATATTGTTCTTATGGGAAAAGTCGCTTCTAAAAAAGTGTATGTTTCTAAAAGAAAATAAAACAGATCTTCATGAAAAACATTCTCTTTTATATTGCTATTTTCTTTTTACAAAGTGCTATTTCGCAAGTATCCGATTTTAAAAATATCGACTTCACCATTGCAGATAATACTGCTATGCTTCACGAAGGCAAAGGTTTAGAAAATCTTCCGCTACTTGCGTATCACCTTACGCATAAACTACCTACAGATGTTGAAAAATTTAGAGCTATTTACACTTGGGTTTGCAAAAACATTACAGGAGATGCCAGACAAGATAGCAAAGTTACCAAGCAAAGAAAAAAACTAAAAAACGATAGTGCAGCATATTTAAAATGGAATAATATTTACAGGAAAACAGCTTTTAAAAAGTTATTAAAAAACAAAAAAACCATGTGTACCGGTTATGCGTATTTAATAAAAGAATTGTGCTTTTTAGCAAATATAGAAAGTGTAATTATTAATGGTTATGGTAGATCTACAGAAGCGAATATTTTTAATTTGGAATTAGAAAACCATTCTTGGAATGCGATAAAACTAAACAACAAATGGTATCTAAGTGATGCTACTTGGTCTAGTGGTTATATGATGAACTATTCGCGTTTTGTGCAAGATTATAATGATGGCTATTTTTTAACCGATCCTGTATTGTTTGCAAAGAATCATTATCCGACAGAAAAAAAATGGTTATTAGATGCTACTTTAATAGCTTCCGAATTTACGGCTTCACCTCTAGTTTACGGCGAAACGTTTACGCATAAAATAATTCCTCTGCTTCCAAAAGAAATGCAAATCTATTCCGAGGTAAACGAAGAAATCATGTTTCGTTTTAAAACATTAAAAGCTATGGACACCAATAAAATAGCGCTCATTCAATATGCAGGAATGCTGGAAAAAGCGTTCCCAATTTATGATCTTAAAAACGAAAACGGCTATCTAATTTTTACAACTCAGTTTAAACAAAAAGGCGATTATGATGTGCATTTAAAAATGGAAGATGATATTGTTGCAACCTATACTATAAAAGTTTCTAAAAGTTAAAAAAAATAATTTCTTAACATTATAATCAACATAAGATTAATAGCGATAAAAACAATTAAACTACCTTTGCAGCGCTATGCAAAACAAGTTAAAAAACTACCTAATAACTACCGAATTATTTCTTAAAGGCTCCAGCTTTTACAGAGGTATTGTACTTACTATCGCTGTAGTTTCTCCTTTAGTTATTTTTAATGCTATTGACTTATTTCAGTTCGCTCCTGCTCTGGCGCTTGGTACTTTTTTAAATGCACCAAGTGATGTTCCTGGAAGTTTAAAACGTAAAATTAACGGGATCCTAATTAGTATTATACTTACCATGCTGGTTACCTTTATAATACTTGTAACCAAACCTATCTTTATAGTATTACTATTAGCCATTGTTATTTTAAGTTTTGCTATTAGTTTAATTTCGGTATACGGATTTCGAGCTTCTTTAATTTCTTTTTCTGGTTTGTTGGCTATTGTATTAGCATTAGCGGTAGAAAAAACAGATTTAAAATCGATTGTTCTTCATGTTGGATTATTGGGTATTGGAGGAATTTGGTATTTAACGGTATCCTTACTTTCTAATTGGTTGTTTCCAAGAAAAGATGATGACCAACTGCTTTCGGATACCTTATCCCTTACTGGACAATATTTAAAAGTAAGAGCCAAGCTACTTACCAAACCAAATAAGCGTGAAAAGTTTTCAAAAAAAGCATTAATCCTACAAACACAAATAAGCGAGAAACACGAAACCTTAAGAGAATTACTTTTAGAAGGAAGAAAACGTTCTGGTAGATCTTTTTCTAACGAGCGCCGCCTTTTAATATTTATATCTTTAGTCGATATTTTTGAATTGGCTTTAGCAAACTCCTTAGATTATTCAAAAATAGATTCGCTATTCGGTGCGCATAAAACGCATTTAAAATCCTTTAAAAAAATGAATAAAGTGATGGGGAATCACCTCATCACCTTATCGGAACTTTTAATAAAAAAAGGAAAACTTCCAGAAATAGATGTATTAAATACAACCTATCAAAATACCGAAAAGGCAATTCGAGATTATGTCGATGAAATAGGATTACCAAAAGCACGAGAAGGAGCTATCACGCTAAGAAACCTTCAAGATTACCAAAAGCAATTATTACAAGAAGTTAAAGCAATAAGACGTGTTTTAAAGAAAGTAAAAGATAATACCAAGGCCTCTTTAAAAGCCCAAGAGTCGAAGCAATTTTTAACCTCTCAAGAGTATAGGTTCAATGTATTGCTTCAACATTTTAGTTTAAAGTCACCAATGCTTAGACATGCCTTACGACTTTCTACTGCTATCGCTTTTGGCTTTCTATTAGGTAGTTTCTTAGACTTAAAAAATGCCTATTGGATTGTGCTAACCATCGTGGTTATTATGCGTCCAAATTATGGTCTTACCAAAGAACGCTCTAAAAATAGAATTATAGGAACCTTGATTGGAGCACTAATAGCAATAACTATTATTTTAATTACACAAAATACTACGGTTTACATGGTATTAGCTGTAGTATCCTTAACCTTTGCGTTTTCACTAATACAGCAAAGCTATAAAACAGGAGCTGCATTTATAACGCTACATATTATATTTGTTTATGCATTGATAGATCCCAACGCTTTTTTGGTCGTACAATATCGGGTTATAGATACCGTACTTGGCGCTACTATTGCTGTTTTGGCGAATTACTTACTTTTTCCAAGTTGGGAGTATAAAAATTTAGATTCGGTTATTGTAAACGTAATGTTATCTAATAGCAGTTATTTAGAAGCTACCAAAAATTTATACCACCATAAAGAAGCAAACAGATTAGTATATAAATTACATAGGAAAGAAGCTTTTTTAGCGATGAGTAATCTAAATGCTGCATTTCAAAGAGTGACACAAGATCCTAAATCGAAACAAAAAGAAGCTGCTTTAATTTATGATATAGTAACTTTAAACCACACCATACTTTCGGCAATAGCATCTATTGGAAGTTATATTTTAAATCATAATACCACTTCCGCTTCCGAGGAATTTGATACCATTATTGAAAGTATTACCAACGCATTAAAACACGCTGCTTCCACATTAGAAAGTACCAAAAGCGTTATTCTTTCCGAAGAAAAAGAAATAGGGCAAGCACATGAAAAACTGCAAAAAAAATATGCAGATCTATCATCAAAACGAGATTTAGCGATTGAAGCTGGTCAGACACAAATTGAAGATATTGAACTATTACATTTACAAGAAGCGCATTTAATTAGCAATCAATTACTTTGGCTAAAATCGTTATCTATCAATTTAAACAATGTGGCATTAAAGTATAAATTGGCTTTTAATTAATCGATACTTCGCTCTAATTATTCGTCTAAAAACGCCGTTTACAAAAAGGGATTCTTTTATATCTAATCTGCAATTACTTTTAAGTTATCTTTGCACAAAATAAATTACATGTCATTTAAAGACTTACAACTAAATAAACCTTTGCTACGTGCTATTGCAGAAGCTGGTTACGATAACCCAACATTAGTACAAGAAAAAACCATTCCTTTTGTACTAGACAAAAAAGATGTTATCTGCTCTGCACAAACAGGAACAGGTAAAACTGCTGCATTTGCTTTACCTATTTTGCAATTATTATATGATAAGCAAGTAGGATCCAAAAAAGGAAAAAAAATACGCGCAGTAATTGTAAGTCCAACACGAGAATTAGCAGCGCAGATTCATGAGAATTTTAAAATCTATGCCAAAAACACCGATTTAACGAGTATGGTTATTTATGGAGGAACAAGCATAGAACCACAAAAAGACGTATTAAAAAAAGGAGTAGATATTTTAATTGCTACGCCTGGAAGGTTATTAGATTTACACAAACAAGATTGTATAAATCTGGATTATGTGGAAACATTGGTTTTAGATGAAGCCGATCTTATGTTGGACATGGGATTTATTGATGATGTTAAAAAAGTGGAACGTCTTTGCCCAGAAGATAAACAGATTTTATTGTTTTCGGCAACCATCCCTTTTAAAGTAGAGCAACTTGCAAATACGATTTTAAAAACGCCAGAACGTGTAGACATTACGCCTACTTCGACTGCTGCAAAAAATGTAAGTCAGGTGTTGTATTATGTACCAAAAAAGGATAAAATAGAATTGTGTTTACACTTACTTCGTAAAACGATTAAAGGAAACATTCTAATTTTCAGACGTACTAAATATGGTGTCGATAAATTAGAAAAAACACTTTTGAATAATGATTTTAAAGTAGAAACTATTCATGGAGACAAAGACCAAAACTTGCGTCAAGATGCACTTAAAAAGTTTAAGAATGGTTATGTAAATATTTTGGTTGCTACAGATGTTGCTGCTCGTGGAATTGATATTAACGAGTTAGATGCGGTTATTAATTTTGATTTACCAAACGTACCAGAAACGTATGTACATAGAATTGGTAGAACTGGTCGTGCTGGTAATTTTGGAACAGCGTATTCGCTGTGTTCTGCAGATGAAAAAGCGTATGTAAAAAGTATTCAGCAGTTAATTAATGTACAGATTCCTGTAGAAGAAGAGCATCCGTATCCTTTAGATCCTAAAGCAGAAGCGGTGCGACATACTTCTAAAAAAACAGGAAGTAAGCACAAAAAAGGACGTAAAAGCGAAGCTTCAAAGAAAAAGAAGAAACGCTGGTATTAGAATTGTTGATTGAAACCTATGTCATTTCGAGCATGTCAAGAAATCTCTGAAACAATTACTCCTGCAAGACAATGACAGAAGACTAATGACTAAAACTTATGTCATTTCGAGTGAAATTGCTTTTTTGCAATTTAGTATCGAGAACTAATTTATATTAAAAATTGAAAAACGGCGGAAGACGGAAACCCATGTCATTTCGAGCATGTCGAGAAACCTCTTTTTCAACCTTTTTCACTTATCCCTTTTTTCCCTTTTCACCCAATAAAAACACCATTTTTCGACGTACGTATTAAAAACTAATAATTTGTTTATCTTGCTTGGCATAACCAATTGGTAATGAGAAACGATTACACTTCCGATGTCTTTAAAAAGTTACTAGATAAATTACAACAAGAAAGTTGGCAATTAGAATTGCTGATTTCTGGTTTTGCAATCTTCGGATTAATTGGGTTAAAAGGATATATTTTTGATGAACTAATCTATAGCACTCAAAACACGAACGTATACTCCATTGCCTTATTAACCAGTTTAGCTCCAATTATTCTCATTTTACTATTTAATCTTATCGTTCACGTTTTGCTTCGTGGTTTATGGATTGGCGCCTTAGGTTTACGGTATGTTTCTGGCGATATTGATTATGAAAAACTAAAGTATTCTGAAAAATTCACCAACTATTTAAAACAAAAAGTAGGTTCTTTCGATAGATATATTTCCAGATTAGAAGATTATTCTAGTATCATGTTTGCGGTTTCCTTTTTAATGGTTTTTTACATCATAGGATTCGCCACGTTGACTTTAGTATTCGTTTTAGGGAAGTATTATTTCAATCTATATGAAGGTCCTTTTTCCAATATTTTAGATGCAATAGGTAATGTTGTAGGCATTATATTTTTATTTGGAATTCTTTTAACTTTTATAGATTTTATAACCCAAGGATTTTTAAAAAAGAAAAAGTGGCTCTCCAAAATCTACTTTCCTTTTTATAGGGTTTTCAGCATATTAACTTTGTCGTTCTTATACAGACCGCTTGTCTATAATTTTTTAGACAATAAATTCGGAAAACGAATTAGCCTACTTTTATTTCCTTTGTACCTAATTATTTTTTTTTCCACAGGAACCTATTACCAAAATTCTAACTATATAAAAAGAACTAATATTTCAACAAGTCAATATGTTAGTAATAATAATTACTATAATGTATTACCTGAAAAAGAGTTTATTAATATTGCTGCTATTCCAAGTAAGATTATTTCAAAACCGTATTTTCCTTTTTTCATTCCTTTTATAGAAGGCATTGAAGATCGAATTATAGAATTTAATCCTTCCTTAAAACCTGAAAAAGACAAACGAGGTCTAAGTACAGATGTCGTCACTGTAAACAATAATTTAAAAACGAATAAAGACAGTTTAATTACAGAATATTTAAAAACCTTTAAACGTATTTATCACGTTTCTATAGATAGTACAAAGTATAATTTAGATTATATCCTTTCGGAAAACAAAAAAGAGCAAATTGGTTTTGAAACAATAATAGAACTCGACAGCTTAAAAAAAGGAAGACATACACTACATTTTAAAAGACAAATGAAACCAGAAAAGGATTCTTTAGGAACTATTATTAGTATACCTTTTTGGTATTACCCCGATTAATATTACACACTTAATCGTTTATCAAAATAATGTTTTAAAACAGAAACCTGAACACAAATCATTAATCCTAAAGAAAGAATAGCATACATTAATGTTTTAGGCAAACTAAAGCTAGAAAGGGACTGTGTTAGGTTATTATTAGTGAGTTTACTAAAATCTAAAGCATGAAACCAAGTAGATTCTTCGGTAGTAGTACTCAGAAATAAATAGCCCGTTATTGCAACTAACAAAAATCCGCCAACAAACCACAAATAACTAGGAATTAAAGGCTTGTAAGTCGTTACCTTTTTACTTTCTAAAGCTTCTACTTGCGCCATGATCGTATTGGTAAAATCTAATGAAGGAGATTCTAAATCTAACGCATGCATCATCTTATCTACTAATTTCTCTATATTTTTATTTTCTTTCTCTTGCATAACTTTCAATGATTTCTGGTTCTAATTTATGCTGCAAAATGGTAGTCAGTTTTTTTCTACTTCTAAATAATTTCACTTTCACATTATTCGCTTTCACACCAATAACTTTCGCTATTTCTTCTAAAGAAAGTTCTTCAAAATAATACAAGGTTAACAAAGCACAATCGTCTGCTGGTAACATTTGCAAACAGTCTTGAATAGCTTGTTTACTTTCTTGCGCTTCCATCATACTTAAAGCATTATCTAAAGTTTTTACTTCATGTGCTGTAAATTCATTAATAGCAACGGTGTTTTGCTTTCGCTTATTACTTTTCAATCGATCTAAACAGGTATTATACGCAATTCTATAAATCCAAGTGGAAAATTTAGAATCGCCTTTAAAGTTCTTCAGCTTTTTAAATACTTTAATAAAAGTATCTTGCGAAACCTCTTCTGCTTCCTCTCTATTCTTCAGCATTTGTATAGCTAAAGTAAAGATCAAGTCCTTATAACGATCTACCAATACAGCAAAAGCTTTGGTATCTCCTTGTAGGATTTGATGGATGGTTATTTGATCTTGGTTAGTGGTCATTTGGGTATTGGACGACAAAACAATAGACGTGGTTACATCTATAAAAGAAAAATATTTAGAAAAAGTTGTAACCATCCTTTAAAAGTTGTCGTCTTAAGCATAAGAACACATAAAATTAATCAATTTAAAACGAACAATTATGGGATCAGAATTAATTATTTTACCAGTGATATTTGGTGCAATTTTCGGAGTATTTTATTTATACTTCTCTACTAGAAACAAAGAACGCTTAGCACTTATTGAAAAAGGTGCAGACGCTAGTATTTTTACAAAAGCAAAGGGACACACCGCTCCAATATGGAAAGTATTCATTTTAAATTTAGCCTTATTATTAATGGGAATTGGGCTAGGTACTTTTATCGCTTCTTTATTAGACAGCTTCACAGCACTAGATGAAGATGCTATTTACCCTGCAACTATTTTCTTTATGGCTGGTGTTGGATTATTTATAGGATTTAATCTGACTAAAAATTTAGATAAAGAATAATACAATACCACCAAATCATCATTAAAAACCGCTAGCCAATCACTAGCGGTTTTTTTTATTTAAAACTGTATCTTTAACACTCAGAAACACAAATTCTATACTTATGAAAAATATTTTAGCAATTCTTTGCTTGTGTGTTACCATGACAGCTTGTAAAAACGATTCGAAAACCGAAAAAAGCACAGAAATGATGGCAACTGTAAATGAAGATTTTAAAAATATGTTGGATACCTATTATCAAGATGGGTTAAAACTAAATCCATTGGCAGCAACATACGCTGGAGATAATAGGTATAATGATAAAATGCCAAATTCTCTTGCTCCAGAATACAAAGCAAAAGTAAAAGCGTATTACACCAATTATAAAAATATTTTAAATCGGTATAAAAACGAAGACTTAAACGAAAACGAAAAATTAAGTAAGGCTACTCTAAATTGGGATATTGATAGCAACCTTGAAAATTTAAAATTCAAAAAAGATTTAATGCCAATAGACCAGATGTGGTCCCCTAATTTAAGCTTTGGCCAATTAGCTAGTGGTTCTAGTGCGCAACCTTTTGAAACGGTTCAAGATTATAACAATTGGCTAAAACGTGTAGATGGTTATTTACTTTGGTTAGCTTCCGCGGAAAGCAATATGAAAACCGGAATAAAAACGGGTTATGTTTTACCAAAATCGTTGATCACAAAAGTAATTCCGCAAATGGCTGCAATGGCGGAAGCAGATGTAGAAAATCACTTGTTTTATCAACCAATAAAAAATATTCCCGAAGGTTTTTCAGACGAAGAAAAGAAGACACTAACAGCTTCTTATACTGCAATGGTTAAGGATAAAGTGATTCCTGCATATCAAAAAATGTATGATTTTATGCGTACTTCTTATTTAGAAGCAGGAAGAACATCTAGCGGAATTTCGGCAATTCCTAAAGGAAAAGAATATTACAACCATCAAATAAAAACCTACACAACAACCAATAGGTCTGCAGATGAAATTCATGCACTTGGCTTAAAAGAAGTCGCTAGGATTTTATCGGAAATGGAAAAAGTAAAAACCGAAGTCGGTTATGAAGGAGATATTATTTCGTTTTTCGATTTTGTAAGAAACAATAAAGAACTCATGCCGTTTACAGATGCACAACAAGTTCTAGATAACTTTAATGCAATTCATGAAACCATGAAACCAAAGCTGGCAGAATTGTTTGATGTAACTCCAAAAACAGCTTTCGAGGTAAGACGTACCGAAGCTTTTAGAGAAGCATCTGGAAGTGCAGAATACAATCCCGGTTCTTTAGATGGAACACGACCAGGAATTTTTTACACACCAATTCCTGATGTTACCAAATACAATACTTTTAGTGATGAGGCGTTATTTTTACACGAGGCAATTCCTGGGCATCATTACCAAATTTCTTTGCAACAAGAAGATGCAGATTTACCACAATTTAGAAAAACACTTTGGTATAGTGCATATGGTGAAGGTTGGGCTTTATACACCGAATCTTTAGGAAAAGAATTAGGTTTATATACAGATCCTTACCAATATTTTGGAATGCTTGGTATGGAAATGCACAGAGCAATCCGTTTGGTGGTAGACACCGGATTGCATGTAAAAGGTTGGACACGTGAAGAAGCAATTCAATATTCATTAGATAACGAAGCAGAAAGCGAAGCAAGCATTACTTCAGAAATCGAACGTTATATGGCGAATCCCGGACAAGCATTATCGTATAAAATCGGACAACTTAAAATAATAGAGCTTCGTGCAAAAGCAGAAAAAGAATTAGGAGCAAAATTTGACATTAGACAGTTTCACAACCAAGTATTAGAAACGGGTTGTGTGCCTTTAGCTTTATTAGAAACTAAAATTGATAATTGGATTGCAGCTAATAAATAAGTTCTCGTTATGTCACTTCGAGTGATCCCGATCTTTCTTCGAGATTGTATCCAAAAGCCTAAAGTCGAAACACTCGAACTGACAAAAACATAATCGTGATGTCACTTCGAGTGAAATTGCTTTTTTTGCAATTTTGTATCGAGAAGTGCTTTAATTTTGAGGAACAAGCAAATTATATCAAAAACAAAATGACAAAAAACCTAATTGTATTATTTACCTACTTACTAAGCAGCATTGCTTTTAGTCAAACTACAATTGTAGACAAAGAAAATAGAAATCCGGTGTCTTATGCTACCGTTTCCTTTGGAAATGGAAATGGAATCTTTGCCGATGACGAAGGTAAATTCACCTTTACAAAAAAACTATATGCAGATATAGACACGCTTTTTATTTCTGCTTTAGGATATAAAAACGCAAAAGTGGCAACTGTCAATCTTACAGATACATTGGAACTAGATGCCTTTCAAGATGCATTAGACGAAGTACTTTTACGCTACACACCAAAAGGTAAATCGAAATCGGAAACCTTAAAACCAACCGTTCACGATGATTATTATAAATGTTGGTTGCCAACCATAGAAAGTGAAATCGCAGTTTATTTTGAAAATGAAAACCCTGCGAAACCAAAAAAAGTAAGCACTTTACTTTTACCAATAAAAGTAGAAGCAAAAGATTGGAGTAAACGCAAAACAAAAACGTCTAATAAACTTCCGTTTTCTACTTTATTTCGCGTACAGTTTTATGAAAACAACAACGGATTTCCAGGCGATGTTTTAACCTACGATAAAATAATTTTTAGAGTAACAGAAGCGAGTGAAAGTATCTTTGAAGTCGATGTTTCTAGCAATAATATTTTTATACCTAAAGATGGTATGTATGTTTCGCTTCAGGTTTTGGGCTATACAGATAAAGCTGGAAAACTATTACCAAATAAAAAATACAGAGAAGTAAAAACAGCACGTGGCATTATAAAGGTATCGACCACTTTTAGACCTCTTTTACCTTTTACTGATAAAATTAAAACGCCAAAAACATTCGTAAAACGTGTGTTTTTAAACAATAACCAATGGGTTTTATTTGATAAAGAAAACATTCAAGATTCCAATCTTTTAAAAGCTGGTTTAAATAATTATGCGATTGGTTTAGGATTGCAGGTGTATAAAGAGGAAGAGTAAATTACTCCACAGGAAAATCAAAATACTGATTTTTATAAGGTTCACCTCGCAACGTAAAATGCCACCATTCTTTTGGGTAATGTCTAAAACCATGGGTACTCATTATATTATGCAATACGGCTCTATTGGCTTTTTGTGTTGTCGTTAAATCTTCATGTAGATACCAAGAAGCTTCTCCAAAATAATCATAAGGCGTTCCCATATCTAGCTCTTTTCCAGTTTTTAAATCTACAATAGTGAGATCTATAGTACTACCGCTACTATGTCTAGAACGTGATGCTATATAACCGTCTCTAAACAAATTACGTTTATCTACATTTGGGTAATACTGTTGTTTCATTAAAGTATCATTCACATTTTTTGCCCATTTTGAAAAATGATTTACTGCCTGTTGCGGTCTATACGAATCAAATACTTTTAAAGACAAACTATCTTTTCTTAGATCTTCTTGTACTTTTTTTAAAGCATAAGCAGCTGGTTTAGTAAGTATGCAAACCTCAGCGTTGTAACCATCTACTGGTTGGCCAACAAAATTATTGTTCAAGCAATAACGCAGCTCTAATTGTATATCAGGAATCACTTCGTCTACATAAACAAAACCTTCTGGTAATTGTGCAAAAACAGACAATGGAAGTAGAAACAGTAAAAAAATAACCTTAATTTTCATTTTAGAATCTTTAAATGCTAATTTAGAAAAATTAATTTTTAAACGATAAATATTTTGCTTTTCAATGATGCCATAACATCACCTTTAAAAGATGGAGAAGTAATTTACTATCCGGAATGTTTTCATCCAACAGAAGCGAATGCATATTTTAAAACTTTGTTAAAAACGATTGCTTGGCAACAAGATGCCATAACACTCTTTGGTAAAACACATGCCCAACCTAGACTTACTGTATTATACGCAAACAATAGCAAAGCCTACTCCTATTCTAACATCACCATGCAACCTAAAACTTTCACAAAAGCCCTTTTAGATATTAAGCAACATATAGGAACTACCTGTAATACACATTTTACTACCTGTTTAGCAAACTTAAATCGCGACGGAAAAGATAGTAACGGTTGGTATGCAGATAATGAAAAAAGAATTGGGTAAACAGCTAATAATAGCTTCGGTGCGCTTTGGCGCTACTCGATCTTTTCATTTAAAACATAAAACAATAAAAGAACGTGTTTTTGTATGCTTAGTGGCGTGTATAATTTAGTCAACAAAAACGGAATAGAAAATCTGCAAAGATTTTCCGAATAGGCGAGAACCAAGCAATTAAATATACATGGTGTTGTGCTTAGTATTTTTATAATTTTTCTTTGAACCAATTAATTAATAACTTATTTAGCTCATCTTTTTTATTAGAAAACTTGTGATCAGTTTTTACTTTCTCAAGCTTAAAATCATAATCTATTTTAGTCAACTTATCAGCTATTATGTCAGCTTGATTAGGGTTTACTTGCTGATCTTCGGTTCCGCAAAGAATAAGTAAACTAGCATTTTTGTCTAATTCATTAGCCCAATAAGAAACAGAACGGTTTTTTAATTCTTCCCTTTTGTTTTCTTTATAATTTGGAATTAGTTTAGCACATACTAAACTTTCCATTTCAGGTCTGTCAATAATTAATTTTTCTAAATCAGATGGTCCATTTCCAATTACTGCGGTTTTAATTAGATTACTATATCTAAGAGATAGGTAAGTCATCATTCCGCCTCTTGACCATCCAAACATTCCAATACGACTTGAATCTGCTTTTTTAATTGTTTTAATCGTTTCTGTTAAATTTAGAACATCGTTAATGTCATTACCTCCAAACTCATCATTTTCTCTATAACAGCTGGCTATAACTAAATAATCTTGGTCTGCTAATTTTGAAGCCGATTGTATTAAAGAATGAAGCGTTTTTGCTTTAGCCATTTTTCCAACTTCTTTATTTCCTCCTCTATTAAAAATAATTACAGGGAATTTGCCTTCTTTTTTGGGTTCAGCAATTATTCCATTAACTAATAGAGAATCACTCTTATAAAGAATAACATAAAAATTAATGTTATCTAAATATTTATAGTTTTTTGTTAAAGAATTATTTTCAGAGATGCTATTCCAAATCGGTGGTATTTCTGAAAGGTTTATTATTTTTTTAGATATAATAGCTCCATTTTTTAGATTGTATGAATTCTTGTAGTCGTCAACGCTAATTTTATAATCTAGAGTTGTATTGGTTAATGATTCCGAATTTTGATAAGATTTGTAATACTTTGTTCCAAATTTTAAACCTAAAAAAAGAAATCCAATTAGTATTAAAATCCCGATAGATATTGTAATTCGTTTTATTAATTTCATAAAATAGTTCGTTTATATATGTGACGAATTATCTAGACTTTTGTTACAGTTAGGACATTAAGCACACAAGCTTAAAATAAATCTAGAACATGGTAATTTACTCCTTATAAAAGGTGCCACGCAAGAAAATTGGCTTCATCAAATACCAAAACAAAGAAAGAAATTGGAGAAAGAATTAATCTAACTTTTAGAATTATTGCATAAAAAAAACAGAGGTCCCTCAACCTCTGTTCTTGTAATTTGCATATTATATTATGGTATGATTTAGGGTCTCTAGTATCAACAACATAATGCAAATATTAATTAATTAATCCATTATACTAAAAGTGTGTTATTAGTACACCTCAAATATAGAATTATATCCCATAGTTAACGTTTAAAAGTATTTATATTCGTTGAAATGCGTGTTTTTTTAACATTTAGCGGTCAAAATCATTAAAAAATCGATAAAACACATATGTTAACATTATAAAAGAATCTAATTATTTTTGCTTTATGTAGATTAATTTCATCTAATTTTACGTTATAGATACTATTTAGTATTCTTTTTTAGCAAAAAACATTAAAATCTTACCCATGAAATTGAAACTTTTAATTCTTACCATATTCATTACTTGTCGTTTTTTTGGACAAGACAAGCTTTTTACTGCGGAAGAAATTGCTATTAATGAATTAATTGATGGTACACTTTTAACTCCTATAGACAATAGTAAATCGGTATTAACAATTATTATCGCAGGTTCCGGTCCAACGAATAGAGATGGAAATCAAAATTTCTTAATGAATAACTCCTTAAAAAAGCTAGCGGAAGGATTATCTAACCAAGGAGTTGCATCCTTTCGATATGATAAACGTATCGTGAAACAAATCCGAAAAGGAAAAGTAGACAAAAATATTATGTTTGATGATTTTATTACGGATGCCGTTTCTGTACTAGATTACTTCAAAGAAAAAAATAATTTTTCAAAAATATACATTATTGGTCATAGCCAAGGTAGTTTAGTTGGTATGCTTGCTGCCAAAGATAAAGCAGATGGTTTTATTTCTTTAGCTGGAGCCGGACAATCGATAGATGCCGTTATTCAAGAGCAAATAGAAAAAAACATGGCAATGTATACCGAAGACTCTAAAAAAGTATTTGCCATTTTAAAAGAAAACAAAACAACACCAGACTATCCTCCTGCTTTAGCTTCCGTTTTTGATATTAGCTTACAACCTTTTATGAGTAACTGGATACAATATAATCCTACGGAAAAAATTAAAGAATTAAACATGCCAATACTTATTATAAATGGCACAAAAGATTTACAAGTGACTACTGCAGAAGCAAATCTTTTAAAAGAAGCCAACCCAAAGGCAGAAATTAAAATTATAGAAAATATGAATCATATTTTATTTACTATTGCAGGCGGTACTTTAGAAAACTCTAAATCGTATAATGAGTCTTTTAGAAAAATAAATCCGGATGTGATTTCTAGTATTATCACTTTTATAAACTAAAAATGAAGCAGGCTTTTTTCATACTAATAGCTATTATCTCTTTAAATGTATTTTCACAATCTGAACAATTTGCAGGAGAATACGTTTGGATTGTCGATACCACAAACGCAAATTTTAAATATACACTCTCGCTACAACCAAACGGCACATTTACATTTCATTCCTACACATACCATTTACAAGCAAATACTCCCGAGTCCAACAAATATGGAAAAGGAACTTGGACAGTAACAAAAAAAAATATTTCATTTACTACAAATTCTAATACCGATTTTGACAACATATACACCCTAGACCTCAATAATTCTAAAGCACGATATATAAGTAAATCACCACGGGACAAATCAAATAGCGTGGTAAAAACTAAAATTAAATTCTATACCTCTAATATAGGTTGGATAAAAGGAATTGAAATGAGGAAGTTATAACAAGTTCTTTCCTATTCCTATTCCTATTCCTATTCCTATTCTATATTTTGAATACATGGTATAAAAAAAGAAAAGCATTCCGAAGAATGCTTTTCCTAACTAACCAACCAAAAATTAGTTACTACACTTTTATTAAAAGTAACCACACTCTAAAAAGCTTCTCATAGTAACTGAAAAGTATATTTCAAATCTCGTGCCAAACTTCTAAAATTCCCATTTAATTTGGTATTTTGCGTGTATAAACTAACGAACATGGAAAACACACCTCTAATTACAAATGATGCAATAGTATTTGGCTTTTTAATGCTTGCGCTAGGCTTTGTATTTTATACCGAAAATATTAAAACAGGATTTTGGTCCAAATTTTATAAAATTGTGCCAGGACTTTTTATGGCATATATGCTACCTGCCGTTTTAACATCTTTTGGTTTCATTTCTCCAGAGTGGGAAACGGTAGATACCGCTGGTGAAATAGTGAGTCATAAATCTAGTATTTATCATGTATCGAGTCGCTATTTACTTCCCGCAGCGTTGGTATTAATGACGCTAAGTATCGATTTAAAATCCGTTTTCAACTTAGGTTGGAAAGCCCTTATTATGTTTTTCACAGGAACGATAGGAATTATAATTGGAGGTCCAATTGCTATATTACTAATCTCCATGGTTTCTCCAGAAACGGTTGGTGGTATTGGTCCAGATGCAGTATGGAGAGGATTATCAACGCTTGCAGGAAGCTGGATTGGTGGAGGTGCAAACCAAACAGCCATGTTAGAAATTTATGGCTATAACCAAAAACTATATGGAGGAATGGTCTTTGTTGATATAGTAGTTGCCAATATTTGGATGGCAATTATACTTATTGGTATTGGTAAACGAGACCGAATTAATAAATGGCTTAAAGCAGATACTGCTTCTATTGAAGCGCTTAAAGAAAAAGTATCGTCCTTTACAGAAAGTGTAAAAAGAAATCCAAGCTTAACAGATTACATGATCATTCTAGCGATCGCATTTGGCGCTGTTAGTTTTGCCCATTTATGTTCCGGATTTTTAGCTCCATTTTTTAAAAATGCCGTCGCAGGAATAGCATCTGCTACCACAAGAAACATGCTTACCTTTTTAGGATCTTCTTTCTTCTGGATGATAAGTATTTCAACACTTATTGCCATAATCTTATCGTATACCAAAGCCAAAAACTACGAAGGTGCTGGGGCAAGCAAAATAGGAAGTATTTTTATTTACATATTAGTAGCTTCTATTGGTATGAAAATGGATTTAACCATGATTTTTGACAATGTAGGCTTAATAGCAATTGGTGTCGTATGGATGACCATTCATGCCATCCTATTAATTCTAGTAGCAAAACTTATAAAAGCCCCTTATTTCTTTCTGGCTGTTGGTAGTCAAGCAAATGTTGGTGGAGCAGCTTCTGCACCAATTGTGGCTTCTGCCTTCCACCCATCCTTAGCAACCGTTGGTGTACTTCTCGCAGTATTTGGTTATGCCGTTGGTACTATTGCGGCAATTGGTTGTACTATTTTAATGCAAATAGCAGCAGCTGGCTAGCATTTATTAATTATTTATAGCATATTTGCGCATCTTAAAAATAACACGATATAGGTTTTCGTTTTCACGGAAATCATTCTGAAATAAATTCAGCTTAAATGAAAAAAACAATATTTGTACTCGCATTAGCAATTCTTTTTTCTTGTGGAAAAGAGCAAGATTTAACTATAAAAGTTAATATCAAGGGATTAAAAAAAGGAACCGTTTATCTAAAAAAAGCACAAGACACCACTATTATAACCGTAGACTCTTTAGTTATTCAAGGCGAAGCTCCAATTGTTTTTAATAGCACTTTAGAAACTCCTGAAATGTATTTCTTACAATTAAACAAGAATACTAGCGATGATGAAACTATTTCCTTTTTTGCAGATAAAGGAATTACAGAAATTACTACTAGTGTGAAAAATTTTGGTATGGACGCTAAAATCAAAGGTTCTAAGCAGCAAAAAGCTTTAGAAGAGTATCTATTGGTAATGTCTCGTTTTAACGACAGAAACCTGAATCTTATAAAAGAAGAGTTTGATGCAAAAGTAGCTAATGATACTGCTAAAATTATTGCCAATACAAAAGCCTATAACAGTTTAGTAAAAAGCAAGTACTTATATACCGTAAACTTTGCAATAGCAAATAAAGACAATGAAATTGCTCCTTATTTAGCACTATCTGAAATTGCAGATGCACAAACAAAATGGTTAGATACTATAAATAATGTTTTAACACCAAAAGTAAAAGCATCTAAATACGGTAAAGAATTGGAAGCTTTTATAATCGAGAGAAAGAAAAGAAACTAAAAAAATAACTTTTAGTATACATTCAAAATCCCAAACAGCAATGTTTGGGATTTTTTATTGCTACACGTGAGAGGAATACTTCCATCTGGTATACCAAAGGACTAAAAAAAGATTATCTAAAAGAAGAGTGGCTTTAAATAGCCTATCGAGCAACTCTTATCCGCTACGTTATAGACTAACTTCTCGCCCCAAAATGTACCGCATAAAAAAACCTCTCAAAAAAAGGAGAGGTTTTTTAAAGAGCCGATGGAGGGACTCCCTTCGACTACGCTCAGGATAAACTTCTCGCCCCAAAACATATCGCATAAAAAAACCTCTCAAAAAAATGAGAGGTTTTTTAAAGAGCCGATGGAGGGACTCGAACCCACGACCTGCTGATTACAAATCAGCTGCTCTAGCCAGCTGAGCTACATCGGCGAAAAACGAATGCAAATATAATCTTGTAGAACATATTTGCAAATATTTTTACAACAAATTTATCCTAATTTATTAATTTTTTCAATTAGTGCAAGACCTTTAGTTTCTAACTCTTGGTTAATAGCCTTAAAATGAGCCTTTTTGTTTTCAACACTTCTATCATTAACTTTTGAAATTAATTCGTCAAATGTTGCAATAGCTTCATCAATAATTTTTTCGCTTCCTTTTGCGTCTTTTGCAGGATTTGCATATTCCCAAACGTAAACTGCTTCAATAATATCTCCTAACACATAGTTTATGTCTTTTTTTAGGATTCTTTTATTTGCCATAATGTAAAATTTTAATTTCCTGCAAAATTAAACATAAACTTCTAATAGTCTAGCTTTTTTAGAACTAATTTGATACGTTTTAATTGCTGCCGGAAGTAATACGGTTTCTCCTTTTGTAATTATTTGGTTAAATTGCTCTGTTTTTATTTCTGCTTCACCAGATACACACATATAAATAATAAAGGAATCTACTTTATTTTCTTTTTTAATGGTCTTTGTTATTTCTAAATAATTTGTCGTAAAATAGGGACAATCTACCATTTGGTTTTCCTCATTTTCCGTTTTAGAGTAACGCACCCTAAAATCATCTTGCTTTCTAAAGTTAATAGCATCTATTGCTAAATCATTGTGTAACTCTCTTAGATTGCCTTTATTATCTAACCTGTCCCAATCGTATATTCGGTAGGTAACATCACTTGTTTGTTGTATTTCTGCTAGTAGTACTCCTGCTCCAATAGCATGTACTTGCCCTACTTCTATAAAATACGAATCTCCTTCTTCTACTTTCTCAAAATTTAAAATCTCTGGAAGTGCTTTGGCCTCTAAATGCTTTACATATTTTTCCGGAGTCATTTCTTGATTAAAGCCTACTATTAGATTTGCATCTTCTTCGGCTTGTAAAACATACCACATTTCTGTTTTACCGAAGGAATTATGTCGCTTAGCAGCAAGAGTATCGTTTGGATGTAACTGAATAGATAAATCTTTTTTGGCGTCTATAAATTTAATTAACAACGGAAATGTATTACCAAAAACACGGTAATTTTTCTTTCCTATTAAATCTGCTTTGTAAATTTCTAAAAGCTCTTTTAAAGTTTTTCCTTTTAAAACACCGTTACTGACGATAGAAATATCTTTCTCTATATCACTAATTTCCCAGCTTTCACCAATATTTGGCAAATCACTTTCTTTATTTAAAAGTTCTTTAAGTTTTTGTCCTCCCCAAATTTTTTCTTTTAAAATGGGTCGAAACTTTATAGGGTATATTAACATATTCAACATCTATATTCCAGAGTAGCTTACAAAATTTCTAGGCGTTTCATAAAGTGTAACCTCTAGTGCTAAGTTTGATGCTAATTGTTTTTTAATTTTATTGTAAATGACTACTACTATATTTTCTGCCGTAGGATTTAAGTCTTTAAATTCTGGCACTTCGATATTTAAGTTTTTATGATCAAAAGCGTCTTCTACTTCTGTTTTAATAATATCTTTTAAAACTTTAATATCAATTACGTAACCTGTTTCTGGATCAATTTCTCCTGTTACACTTGCTATAAGTTCATAATTATGACCATGAAAGTTGGGGTTACTACATTTATCAAAAACTGCGGTATTTTTCTCATCACTCCAATCTTTTCTATACAGTCTGTGTGCTGCATTAAAATGTGCCTTTCTACTAACCGTTACTTTCATTTTTGCGCAATGTTTATGTGTTGGTAGAATTTATCGAAAATAATTTTAAACCAAGCGGTATATATTTCGGGATGGTTTGCAATATCTTCTTTAACAGATTCTAAAGGCATCCATTTCCAGTCTGCAACTTCGTCTGGATTAATATTTGGTGTTTGGTTGTATTTACCGATTAATATATGATCGTATTCATGTTCTGTTAAACCATTATCAAAAGGCGCTTTGTAAATAAAAGAAATAGATTCTTCTAATTCTGTTACAAAACCCATTTCCTCTTGTAATCTTCTTTTTCCTGCTTGTATATTACTTTCTCCATCACGTTGATGACTACAACATGTGTTGGTCCAAAGTGCTGGCGAATGGTATTTACCTAAAGCACGTTGTTGTAACATGAGCTCATTGGCATCATTAAATACAAAAACCGAAAATGCACGATGCAATACTGCTTTTTCATGCGCTTCCAATTTTGGCATTAAGCCAATTTGTTCGTTATTTTCGTTTACAAGAATTACCTGCTCTTCCTCCATTTTACAAAAATACGAGTAATAATTTGAATGTTCTAATTTGAAATTTATTTCTAGAAGTAATTAAATAATTTCTGCGCTTAGCCCAGCATCTAACAACATAGTGCAACGAGGTTCTAATTCATCATAAACACCTGTTTTTACTGTGCATTGTCCTTTATAATGTACAAGAATAGCACATTGTTCTGCTTGTTCTGGTGAGTGATCACAAGCATAAATAAGGGTATCGATAACATGATCAAATGTATTTACATCATCGTTATAGACCACTATTTCATTAAGATTCTGTTCTTTAGTATCTACCTGAGTTTGTTCCTGTATTTTTTCTTTTGTACTCATTATTAAGGCAATTTGGTTTTACTAATTTATGAATTTTAGCGAAACCCATTTGTTTTTTTCCAATTTTTCGTCCAACTTTAACATATGCTTGTTGCATGCTGCTTCAATTGTAGGAATATCATTATTATAGAATCCGCTTAAAAAAAGTATTCCATTCTTATTTAATGACTTCGCATATGCTTCCATATCATTTAGAAGGATGTTTCTGTTTATGTTGGCTATAATGACATCATAACTTTTCCCTTTTATTAAACTTGCATCTCCTTCAAAAACGGTGATTTTGTGACAGTCATTACGTTCTACGTTTTCTACGCTATTTAAATAACACCAATTATCGATATCTATTGCATCTAATTGTATTGCTCCTTTTTTTTCTGCTAGAATTGCCAAAACTCCTGTACCACAACCAATATCTAAAACCGTTTTTCCTTTAAAATCATTTTGAAGTATATGTTGCAGCATCATGTGTGTCGTTTCATGATGTCCTGTACCAAAACTCATTTTAGGTTCTATTATAATATCAAATTCTGTATCTGGTTTTTCATGAAAAGGGGCACGAACAGAACATAATTTATCTACAACAATTGGGTTAAAATTCTTTTCCCATTCTTCATTCCAGTTGGTTGGTTCTATTTCTTCAGAAGTATGTGTAATTGTAAATTCTTCAGAATCTAATATCTGAATATCATTTAAAATATCTTCTTTCCATTCTTCTTTTTGAATGTATGCGGTAACGCCTTCTTCGGTTTCCACAAAACTTTCAAATCCTGCATAGCCTAATTCTGCTATTAAGATTTCTGTTCCTGGCTGTAACGGTTCTACTTTAAAGTAGAAGCCTAAATATATTGTGTTTGACATGTTTTTCTAAAATATATAACTAAAATAAAATAAGGTAATTCTAAATTTAAAGCTTTTTAATAATCCAATAATCTTGAGAGGTTCCCCAATCTTCTTTTCTACCTGCAATATGATCCATGATGGTAAACTTACCTTCAAACATCTTTTTCATTAATTTTGGAGGATGATATGCTGCATACGTTCTATGACCTTCTAATGTATTTGCTTGAATCACCAATTCATTCGCTTCAAATTTAAGTTGTTCCTTTTTAATCAACTTTTCTTTAAATGCTTCGCCATGTGTTGTAATAATTAATATGGCATTTGTATTTGCTATTCGATGCAACTCATGAATCCAATTACTATGATTTTCTTTAGATAAATGGGTAAAAATGGATAACCCATAAATGGCATCAAAAGTATTTTCTTTAAAACTTGTTGGCGGGTTTATAGCATTACTATGAAATTGCACATTTTTAATATACTTTGAATTCCATGCAATACTCTCGGCATTATAATCTGTTCCATAAAAAGTAGTTGCTGGCAACAAATCTGGAAAATGCCTGATAACTCTTGCTGGACCACAGCCCCAATCTAAAACCTTTTTTCCGTTTAAATCGATATGTTTTTCTAATAATTCTTTTAGCGCTGTAGCATCAATAATTCCATTTTTAATATACTCGCTATAGTTTAAAAGATGCGATTCGTATAATAAGTAATCTGGTGGTAGGTTTACACCTGGGTTTTCTTTTACAAATTTACTATTTTCGGTTTTATTACGAATTTTCACAACTTGATATCTCAAATTGTCTGATACTCTAATAATACCTAAATTTCTTAAAAGTCTTTTTATGGATGCTTTCCCCATTTAAAACGCATTTACTATAGCGTAAAAATCTTCCGCTTTAAGCGCTGCTCCACCAATTAATCCGCCATCTACATCTGGCTTAGAAAAAATCTCTTTCGCATTTGCCGGTTTAACACTTCCTCCATAAAGAATAGAAACAGACTGCGCTACATCATTACCATATGTATCCGCTAACGTTTTTCTTATAAATGCATGCATATCTTGTGCTTGCTCTGGACTCGCTGTTTCACCAGTACCAATGGCCCAAACAGGCTCATAAGCCAAGACGATGTTTTTAAAAGCTGTTGCATCTAAATGAAATAAAGCATTCTTTATTTGAGATGCTACTATATTTTCGTGATTGTTCCCTTTTCTATCTGCTAATTCTTCACCAAAACAAAAGATAACTCGCATGTTATTTACTAAAGCTGTATCTACTTTTTTGGCTAGTAACTCATCCGATTCATGAAAATACGCACGACGTTCTGAGTGTCCTAAAATCACAGTTTGTATACCAACACTTTGTAACATGGAAGCACTAACTTCTCCTGTGTACGCGCCATTTTCTGCAAAGTGCATGTTTTGTGCAACCACCTCGATATTACTTTCTCTTAATGCTTCAAATGCATGCCAAAGGTTTGTAAATGTTGGCGCAACCATAACTTCTGCATTAGAAGTTTGCTTTTGGTTTTTAAGGCTTGTTATTAAGGTTTCTGTCTGTGAAAGATCATTATTCATCTTCCAGTTTCCTGCTACTATGTTTTTTCTCATGTTGTCTAATTTACGTATACAACAAAAGTAACTAATTTAATGCTTGTAACAGCTTTGTATCGTCAGCTTTTATAGCTCTATGTAATTTTATGTGTCCCTGAGGATCGACAACTAGATACCGTGGAATCCAATCTAAGTCAATAGATTTACTAAAATCACTCTTCATTCCTTTTGCCATAAAATAGTGCTCGCCTTTCACTTGATACTTCTCAATTCCTTTTTTCCAACTTTCCAGCGATCTATCGGCAGATAGAAATATAAACACCACATCGCTATTCGATTCTTGCAATGCTTTTACTTTTGGCATTCCTTTTAAACAGTCGCCACACCAAGATGCCCAAACATCTATTAAAATGGTTTTTCCTTTATGTTTTTCTAAAATATTTTTGAAATAAATATTCTCTCCTTCGGAAGAAATAAAATTAAAATTTAATGCTTCTTCTGAAAATTGTGTAGGTGTTTCTTGCGCTTTACAACTAATAAATAGGATGCTAACAAGGAATATTAGTAGGTGTTTTTTCATGTTTTATTTTTTGCAATTGAGGATAATTTCTTCTTTTTAAATAGACAAAACCCATCCAACTTCATTTCTTTTATTAAAAATGAAGCCACCTTCCCTTGAAAAAAGGAAAAGAGTTATTATCTGCTTTTATTAAAGTTATTTTATTTTAAATTCACTTTTGGATCTAACCAAGTATAAATTATGTCGACAAAAATATTAATAATTACAAAAAGTGTTGCAATAATTAATACAGAACCCATGATTACAGGTAAATCTAAGGTGTTTAATGCATTTACAATTTCTTTTCCTAAGCCATTCCAACCAAAAATATATTCTACAAAAACAGCGCCAGCAAGCATCGATGCAAACCAACCGGAAATTGCAGTTACCACAGGATTTAATGCGTTTTTGATTGCATGATTTTTAATGATTTGAAACTCACTCAAACCTTTTGCTCTAGCTGTGCGAATGTAATCTTGATTAAAAACTTCTAATAACGAATTTCGCATTAATTGAATAATAACTGCCAATGGACGAATCCCTAAAACGATTGCCGGAAGGATTAAGTTTTTTAATTTCAGGTTGAATTTTTCACCATAATCATCCAATTCATATAGGCTTCCTGTCATTTCTAAATTGGTGTATTTATGCAATACATAACCAAATAGCCAAGCGAATAATATAGCCGAAAAGAACGAAGGAACAGACATACCAATGGTACTAAATATTTGAATCGCTTTATCTAAAAAGGTATCTTTTTTTAATGCAGAAATAATTCCTAAAAACACACCGAGAAGCATTGCTATTACGATTGCCGAAACGGCTAAAACAAACGTATTTGGCAAAGTTTCTGCTAACACCTGACTAACCTTTTTACCTTGTTTAGTAAAGGATTCTCTTAGATATGGGAATTTTAAAACGGTAGTGGTATTACCAATAGAAAACAGTTTGGTGGCTGTGTATTTGTTTTTTCTTAAATAGGTATAATTATTTTCATTTTTAGCGTGGAACGAAATAGGCGACAAATCATTTAAATAGTACAAATATTGTGTCCCAATAGGCTTATCGAAACCATACTTTTGTTTTACTAATGCTAACTGCTCGCTATCTTCATTTTGACCAAGCATCATTTGTGCTGGGTCTCCAGGAAGTATATTAAACAAAAAGAATATAACGGTTACTACCCCAAATAAGGTGAGTATTGCATAACCGATTTTATTTAGTAAATAACTTATCAATAAGTGGTTTTGTTAATTGTTGTTTTGTTTTTCGATACAAATTATTCCTTCCCTAGAGATCACTGCGCTTCTCGATACAATTCGTTCATGCTTCACGAATCACTGCGCTTCTCGATACAAAATCGCAAAAAAAGCAATTTCACTCGAAGTGACGTTGTCTTATTTTTTCAATATAATCTCTACTAACGATTCATAAGAAGTATTATTTACAACATTAATAGAATCTAAAACATCACCATCAGCTCTTCTTTTAATAACATTCATTTTTTCAATAGCATCTGCATCTAGCGCATCTGCATCTTCTTTTGTAGCAATTTCATTATCTATTAAGAATAAAGTTGTAGCGAAATCTTCTTTTGTTTTAGGAGCTGGTTTTCTTTCAACAACTGGCAATTCTAAATCGTCAATATCATTCCAATGTAGTTTTTGAGTAACGGTTCCTTTCTTCAACTTTACAATTCCAGGACTAGCACGAACGACTGTTTTAAGTGCTTTTTCATCACATAAATACCAATCGAAATCCAGATTATACGCTGCATTTGTTTTTAGCTTTACGTCTGATCCAGATGCTGTTAAACCAATAACAGTATATCCATTTTTAATCGCTTTATCTGTTGCTGCTTTTATTGCCTGCATTCCTAAAGCTTCCGCAGTTTCTAAATTATACGAGATTATCAGGATAAGATGATCTTCATTTAAAAATTGTTCGGTTAAATTCTCATCATCGCTTTCTATAGAAAAGTCTTTAATTGGAGGATCATATCCTTCATCTATAATATTAGTTTCTACGTCAATATATTCACCGTCTACCGTTGGATAGCTTCCGTTGGTTGTTATAATTTTTTCTTCGCCATTTACATTAAATTTCCAAGCATATTCTACGATTGCTTTTGGTGCATCTTCTGGCGTTTCCATTCCTTCTTGAATATTAGCACCAACATTATACGCTCTAAAATCCCAAGTTGGTAAATGCATTAACACGTAATAACCAAACCAAAGACTTCCTAAAAAGCCTAAAAGCGCTAAAATGGTTGTCGGGAATTTACCTAATAATGGTTTTACATGTCGCAACCCAATGAGTAAAACTACAATTAACGCTAGTAATATTAAGTCTTTGATAAAGCTCTCTATTGGTTTCATTGGTAAGAAATCACCAAAGCATCCACAATCTTTTACTTTATCAAAATACCAAGCGTAAAAAGTTAAGAATGTAAAAAATACAATCATGGCAAAAAGGCTCCAGACCGTAAATTTTGGTTTATAACCGATAAGTAAAAAGACTCCTAACACCACTTCTAGAACGACTACCAATACAGAAATCCCTAAAGCATAAGGTTCTAAAAATGGCAGATTTAAAACGTCTGCACTAAAATATTCCTGTAATTTATACGAGAAACCTAATGGATCATTTAGTTTTATTAATCCTGAAAATATAAATAATCCTCCAACTAGGATTCTGCAAAGGTGCACTAAGTATTTCATAAATATAAAGACCTTTCGACTGCGCTCAAGGTGACATTTAGTTAATATAATTATTCCTAATTTCTTTGGAATTTAGTTTTTGAAATTTGTTATTTAATTTATTTATTCTTTCAAATGAATCATAGCAAAAATAGCGTAGTTAATCATATCTTGATAATTAGCGTCTATACCTTCACTAACAATAGTTTTTCCGGCATTGTCTTCAATTTGCTTTACACGAAGTAATTTTTGTAAAATTAAATCCGTTAAACTACTCACACGCATGTCTCGCCAAGCTTCGCCATAATCATGATTTTTATCTTCCATAAGCTGTTTGGTAATAGCAACTTTATCATCATAGAGTATTGTCGCTTCCTCGGTAGATAAGTCTGGTTGTTCTACAACTCCTTTTTCTAACTGAATTAGCGCCATGATACTATAGTTAATGATACCAATAAACTCACTTACTTCTCCTTCATCTACTTTTCTAACCTCGTTTTGTTGCAAACTTCGAATGCGTTGTGCTTTTATAAAAATTTGATCCGTAAGCGATGGTAAACGAAGTATTCGCCAAGCGCTTCCGTAATCCGACATTTTATTAATAAATAAGCTTCTGCACGTATTTACTACCGCGTCATATTGTTTTGAAGTATCTTGCATATCTAATGAACTCATATTGGTTTTTTCTATTTCCTAAAAAATGATTAAAATTCATTTATATTTTGTTACTTTTATTGTGTATAGATATACTATGCCTTATAAAAAGTATCTCATCTAAAAAATTTTTATTTCATTTTCGGTTAAAAACAAAAAATCAAGATGAGTTCAAAATCAATTTTCCGTAAATTTCGCATAAATAGTTCAGAGTTCAAAGTTTCGGGTTTTAAAGTTTTACTTCTGCCACGAATACTTTTGCTAAACGGAATAATATATAACCTAAAAAGAGATTCCTGCCTGCGCAGGAAATGCATATGACAATAAATTGCAAAGGCAAACTCATCGATTTAGCAACTCCCAAAGTAATGGGCATATTGAATCTTACTCCAGATTCTTTTTATGATGGCGGAAAATATAAAAATAAAGGCGAAATTTTATCGCAAGTGGAAATCATGATTAATAACGGAGCCACTTTTATCGATATTGGCGCCTACAGTTCTAGACCAAATGCAACGCATATTAGTGAAGCAGAAGAATTAAAACGTTTGCTTCCCATTATAGCATTATTAATGGAGGAATTCCCTGAAATAATAATTTCTATAGATACGTTTAGAAGTGAAGTTGCAAAACAATCTATTACAGCTGGAGCTGCTTTAATTAATGATATCTCGGCTGGAAAACTAGACAAAGACATGTTGCAAACGGTGGCTAATTTACAAGTTCCTTATATTATGATGCATATGAAAGGTACGCCGCAAACCATGAAAGAGCAAACCGATTATAAGCATATCATGAAAGATCTTATTTTTTACTTTTCGGAAAGAGTTTCCGAGGCTAAAAAACGTGGTATTAAAGATATAATTATAGATCCTGGTTTTGGATTTGCAAAAAACACCCCACAAAATTTTGAAGTCTTGAAACATTTAGAACTTCTTAAAATATTAGAATTCCCAATACTTGCAGGAATTTCTAGAAAATCTATGATTTACAAAACTTTAGAAAACACAGCGCAAGAAGCTTTAAACGGAACCACCGTTTTAAATACCATTGCTTTACAAAAAGGAGCAAATATTTTACGTGTTCACGATGTAAAAGAAGCTATAGAAACTATTAAATTAACAGACCAACTTAACGATTAATGAAACATTTATTTTACGTATTTATTTTAATTCTTATTACCTCTTGCGGTACGGAAAAAGCAATCCAATTACCAGAAATAAGCAATACTAAAACCACAGAAGTATTAGATATTTCGCCTGCATATATTTTTTATGACGAAACAAAACCGGATAGCTTAGAGCTCAATAGAAAAAATTTAATCAGCACCACCAATTGGCTAGTTAACGTGGATAAAAGATTAACGCTAGATCAAGTGATTCCGCAAATTATTTTTTTACAAGACAAAAAAAAGAATTCTAGTCATAAAAAAGAAGGCGTAAAAAACTATTACACCTGTAATAATACAAGTATTAAAAACTTAGGTTTTTTGGACTTTACAAATGTGGATTATAAAACCTACGCAGACGAAAAAGACGCTGAAATAGAAAAAACTATTTTTGTAGTGGATGTTATGGTAAACAATATGGAAGAGATATTCATTCAATCTTTTTTACCAGAAACCGTAAACACTGATAAGACTATTATAGATGGCATTCTTTCGGATATCAAAACAATAAAATTTTCGAATGGGTTTGATTTCGATTCTAGTGGTTTTACTATAAACTTGCATTTTAATAGAAATTTAAGTTTCCAAGAATATATTAGTATCAAATCGCTATTCCTAGACTTTGATGCAGACGGACCTATGGTTTCTACCAACGAATTTATTTATTAATCTTATTTTACTAAATTTACAAAAACCCCCGACCTTTGGAAATATTTGATGACCTTTTAAAATTCACAGCAATAGACTTTATAGATGTTATTCTAGTTGCACTGCTACTCTACTATGTCTACAAATTGGTAAAAGGCACCGTTGCCATTAATATTTTTATCGGGATTGTAATTATTTATATTATTTGGAAAATCACACAAGCACTTCAAATGCAGCTTTTAAGTAATATTCTTGGTGGTTTTATTAGCGTTGGTATGTTTGCACTTATTGTGGTTTTTCAACAAGAGATTAGAAAATTTCTACTTATGATTGGTTCTACCAATTTTGGAAGTAGAAAAAAATTCTTCAAACAACTAAAGTTCTTACAAACCGAAACTAGTGATGGTACCGATATAGAAACCATTATAGCGGCATGTACTAAAATGGCAGCTTCTAGAACTGGAGCACTTATTGTTTTAGAACATAATAACAGTCTTGACTTTTTAAAAGCTACCGGAGATTTAATGAATATTGAAGTTACGCAACCTATTATAGAAAGTATCTTTTTTAAAAATAGCCCATTACATGATGGCGCCATTATTATTGAAAACAATGTAGTCAAAGCGACACGAGTAATCTTACCCGTAAATAATGAAAAAACCTTACCACAGCGTTTTGGTTTACGCCATCGAGCAGCAGTTGGAATTACCGAAAAAACGGATGCATTGGCTTTGGCTGTTAGTGAGGAAACAGGACAGATTTCGTATTTTAAAGGTGGTGCATTTGTTATGTTTAAAGACACCGAAGACCTAGTAGAAATAATAAAGAAAGATTTAGCATAATATGACTTGTAAAAACTGCGATACTTTTTTAAACGAAACCGATGATTTTTGCAATAGTTGTGGCGCAAAAGTGATTCGGAATCGGCTAACTATTAAAAATCTTTTTGAACATTTTACGGAAACCTTTTTTAACTATGACAATAAGTTTCTTCAAACATTTATTCATTTATTTACAAAGCCCGAAGCTGTAATTGGCTGTTATATTGATGGAACACGAAAGAAGTATGTAAATGTTATTAGCTATTTTGCTGTTTCGTTAACTGTTTTTGGTTTACAGTTATTTATAATGAATACTTTTTTTAAAGATGCGTTTGATTTATCCTCTTTTAACAAATCGGCTGCTTCTGGATTTGAATCCCCGGAAGATTTTATAAAATCACAGGAACAGTTTCAAAAAATAATTAGTAATTATCAAAGTTTATTATATATTATTACCATTCCTTTTACTGCCTTTGCTACTTGGATTGCTTTCTATATTTCAAAAAACAGAACTTATAATTACACAGAACATGTAGTAGTTAACCTTTATTATTCTGGGCAAGTTATTATTGTAACTTCGCTAATTACTATTCTATTATTGTTTTTTGGGATTGATTTTCTTACAACTAGCACTATTTTAACTGTGCTTTCTATTTTTTATCTTGCCTATATTTTTAAACGTCTTTTTAATTTAAAATTTGGCGCTTTATTATTAAGAATACTATTAGTATTGATTGCTTTTTTATTTATATTCCTTGTTATAATGATAACTTTCTTTATTGTTGTTTTTGTTTTAATCAAAGTATTTAACCTAGATTTCAAGTTTTAAACCTCTTCGGCTTTCATAAACTGCACTTCGTATAGATTTCGGTAATAACCATCTTTCTTTTGAAGTAGTTCTTGATGTGTTCCTTCTTCCACAATTTTCCCAGCATCCATAACAATAATTTTGTCGGCTTTTTTAATGGTTGCAAGTCGGTGAGCAATTACGATAGAGGTTCTTCCTTTGGTAATTTTATCGGTAGCATTTTGTATTAATTGTTCCGAATAGGAATCTACAGAAGAAGTAGCTTCGTCTAAAATTAAAATACTAGGATTGGTAACATACGCTCTTAAAAACGAAATTAATTGTCGTTGTCCAGAAGAAAGCATTGCGCCTCTTTCTTTTACGTTATATTGGTAGCCATTAGGTAAACTCATAATAAACTCGTGAATCCCAATATCTTTTGCGGCACGCTGCACTTGCGCTTCGGTAATTTCCGGATTATTTAAAGTAATATTATTTAAAACCGTATCTGCAAACAAAAATACATCTTGTAAAACCACTGCTATTTTAGCACGTAATGAAGCTAATGTAAGCGCTTTAATATTAAAACTATCAATAGTAATGGTACCACTATTAATTTCATAAAAACGATTCAATAAATTAATAATCGTAGATTTCCCTGCTCCTGTTGCTCCAACAATAGCAACGGTTTCTCCTGCCTTTACGCTAAAAGAAATTCCTTTTAGAACTTCTTCATCTTCCACATAACTAAAGTGCACCTTTTTGAATTCTATATTTCCTTTAAAAGAAGAAACTTCTTGCGTTCCTGCATCATCAATTTGCGATGTGGTATCCAAAATTTTAAACACTCTATTAGCAGCTACCATTCCCATTTGAAGCGTATTAAACTTATCTGCAATTTGGCGTAATGGTCTAAAAAGCATAGGAATAAACATAATAAATGCAAACAAATCTCCTTGGGAAACGGTATTATCTGCCACCGCATTCAATCCACCATACCAAACAATAAGTCCGATAGTTATCGAAGAAGAAAGGTCTGCAATAGGAAAGAAAATAGAGTTATACCAAACGGTTTTTAGCCATCCTTTTTTATGTCTTTCGTTAATTGCTTTAAAGTTTTTAGACTCGGTATCTTCTCTGGTAAAAAGTTGTAATATTTTCATTCCTGTAACGCGTTCTTGTACGAAGGAATTTAGATTTGAAATTTCGGTACGTACTTCTTCCAAAGCGCGTTTCATATATTTCTGAAAAACTCTAGTCGCATACAATACTAACGGAAGCATAGCAAAAACAATAAGGCTTAGTTTCCAATTCATAAAAACCATCACTGCAGAAACCACCACCATAGTTAATAGGTCTCTAAAAATCATAAATAAACCTTCCCCAAAAATATCGGCAATACGCTCCATATCTGTCACCGCTCTTGTAATTAAAACGCCAACCGAAGAATTATCATAATACTTCATTTTAAATTGAAGCAAATGATTAAATAATTTTACACGAATATCTTTAACCACATTTTGCCCAAGCCAGCCAGCATAATAAATAAAAAATAATTGAAAGACGGTTTGCGCGATTAACAAACCAATCATAATTAATATTAACAACAGAAACCCTTCTGCATCTTGCTTAATAATATTATTATCAATCACATACTGTGTTAAATACGGAATTGCAGCACTAAAAGCGGCTAATAAAACAACTGCTAAAAACACACCAATAAAGACCGTTCTATACGGCTTTATGTAATACGTTAGACGTTTTAAAAGTCCGACATCTAATATTTTATCTTGTTTTTTATTTATCATATTTTATAGACTCTGGATATGCCACTTCTATTAAATAAAGGGCATGTGCTGGAACAGAATAGCCAGCTTTACTTCTGTTTTTAGATTTAATGATATCATGCATGGATTCTACTTCTATTTTTCCTAAACCAATACGAACTAAAGTACCAACGATTGCTCGTACCATATTTCGCAAAAAACGATCTGCTTTTATGGTAAACTGTAGTTCTTGATTTACCAATTTCCAATCGGCGCGTGTAATATCACAATTATACGTTTTTACATCTGTATTCGTTTTAGAAAAGCATTGAAAATCTTTATACTGCAATAAAATTCGAGATGCTTCCTGCATTTTAACAATATCTAATTTAGGCCTTACGTAATACGATTGCTCCGAATTAAAAACATCTTTTTTGAGTGCAATTCGGTACAAATATTCTCGGCTTTCCGCATGAAATCTAGCGTGTGCATCTTCAATTACTTTAAAAATATTTTGAATTGCAATATCTTTGGGCAGCAAAGCATTTAATTTATAGACTAATTCTGTTTCTAAAAAGACAACTTCCGTATCAAAATGGGCATACATTTGAGAAGCATGAACTCCAGCATCTGTACGACCTGCACCAACAATCGGTGTTTTTTCTTTAAGTAAAACAGACAACGCTTTTTCTATAACTTCTTGTACCGTAATAGCGTTTGGTTGATTCTGCCAACCATGATAAGCTGCACCATTATAAGAAAGTTGTAAAAAATATTTCAAGTTAAAGTGGTATTTTTGTAAAAGGCAAAGATAGAATTTTAATCTATCTTTAAATTTCAAATAAAAGTTAATTAATCTTAAGATTTTCACTTTATAAATCTTAATTCCTAAAAAATAGATTTCCACTTTCGTGGGAAGTATGCATGACTAAAATTCTCCTACTTTCAGACACACATAGTTATATTGACGATGCCATATTAAAGCATGTAAAACAAGCGGATGAAGTCTGGCATGCTGGTGATATTGGCGATTTAAAAGTAACAGATGCTATTCAAAAATTAAAACCGCTACGTGCTGTTTATGGAAACATTGACAACAACGAAGCTAGAATGGAATTCCCAGAAAACAATAGGTTTATGTGTGAAGGTGTCGATGTTTGGATTACACACATTGGCGGTTACCCAAATAGATACGATATTAGAATAAGAGACGAAATAAAAAAGAACCCGCCAAAGCTTTTTATTTCTGGTCACTCGCATATTTTAAAAGTGATGCAAGACAAAAAACTTAACCTATTACACATGAATCCTGGAGCTGCTGGCAAACACGGATTTCAACAAGTAAGAACTATGCTTCGTTTTGTTATTGAAGGAACAACGATTAAAGATTTAGAAGTTATTGAATCTAAGAAATAAAAACGCCTAAAGATTAAACAAAATTATCAATAGGCAAAAGCTTCCTTCTTACAAAAAATTAGGCAAAAAAAAGCCCAAGATCTTCACCTTGGGCTCACGCACTAATACTACTAAGATGATAGGTTTATCGTAATCTATCTACAGATTTTACAAGATCTTCATCCTTCTTAATGGCCTTATTAGCTAAAACTAATAACACGATAGAAATAATAGGAAGAAAAATCCCAATACCTTTCTCAGAAACGTTAGTCTCTCCAGATACGTTTAGCGATTGATACACAAATAATCCTAGTAAAAAAAGATTTAATATGATGTTAAGTCGTCCCAACATAAATTGCGACTTCCTATTTTTAAACATAAATATAGAGATTAAAGATAAAGCTGCTGAGCCTAAAAACAATCCAAAATACAACATATTATCTTTTGCAAAAACTAAAGTGTTATTTACAGTAGTCCATAAATTAAACACAAAAGTTAAACCTGCAGAAACTCCTGCGGCCAATAAAAGATAAATACTTTGTATACGTTGAATCATAAAATTCTTTAAATCTTGAAGACAAAAATAACAGTTTCTTTTATAAAAAGGACAGAAAAACTTAAAATAAAGTTGTATAATTGCAATAACAATATGTAACATACACGGTTATACCTTGTTAATTCTTCAGAATAAGATCTATTTTCTTCAAAATAATTCAAATTCTATATCTAACACAAAATATTCAATTCAACATAATGTTTGAAATCACACAATTAAAAGAAATGAAGCTACCTGAATTACAGGAAATAGCTAAAACTTTAAACGTATCTAAGTACCGTACTTTAAAAAAATTAGACTTAGTATATCAAATACTAGATCACCAAGCTGCAAATCCTAAAGCTGTAGCAGCAGTTGCACCAGTGGCAAAACCTGTTGAAAAAACAGAAGTAAAAAAACCAAGACAAAGAGTTCAAAAGCCTGCTACTCCAAAACCAGCAGTGCAAAAAACAACGCCAACTACTCCTACAACTCCAGAAAAAAGCGAAGAAGTTGTTACTACAGAAACTAAAGTAGAAGAAAAACAACAACCAAAGCCAAAGTCTAAACCTAATCCAAGACCAAAGCCGCAAGCAAAAAGAGAACCGCAAAAAGCGCAAAAAGAAAAAACAGATTCTACCAGCGACAAACCGGAAAGAGCAGAAAAGCCTAGAGAAAACAAAAAGCCGCAACATAAAAACCAAAACCAGAATAAAAACGCTGGAAATAACGGAAACAAAGACACCAGAAATCGCTATAGAGAACCAGATTTTGAATTTGATGCTATTATAGAAAGTGAAGGTGTTTTAGATGTTATGCAAGATGGTTACGGATTTTTACGTTCTTCAGATTATAACTACTTATCATCACCAGATGATATTTATGTATCGCAATCGCAAATTCGTTTGTTCGGATTAAAAGTTGGAGATACTGTTTTAGGAAATGTTCGTCCGCCAAAAGAAGGTGAAAAATATTTCCCATTAATTAAAGTGAGTAAAATAAATGGTCAAGATCCAAATGTGGTAAGAGACCGTGTTGCTTTTGAGCATTTAACGCCTTTATTTCCACAAGAAAAATTTAACATTGCTGAAAAGCAAGCTACTATTTCTACACGTATCATGGATTTGTTTGCGCCAATTGGTAAAGGACAACGTGGTATGATTGTATCCCAACCAAAGACTGGTAAAACCATGTTATTAAAGGATGTTGCAAATGCTATTGCAGCAAATCATCCAGAAGTATACCAAATGATTTTACTAATTGATGAAAGACCAGAAGAAGTAACAGACATGCAACGTAATGTGCGTGGTGAAGTTATTGCCTCTACTTTTGATAAAGAAGCACACGAGCACGTAAAAATCGCAAATATTGTTTTAGAAAAAGCAAAACGTCTTGTAGAATGCGGGCACGATGTGGTTATTCTTTTAGATTCTATTACACGTCTTGCAAGAGCATACAACTCGGTACAACCAGCATCTGGTAAAATATTAAGTGGTGGTGTAGATGCAAATGCATTACACAAACCAAAACGTTTCTTTGGTGCAGCACGTAACATTGAAAATGGAGGATCTTTAACTATTATAGCTACCGCTTTAACAGAAACAGGCTCGAAAATGGACGAAGTTATCTTTGAAGAATTTAAAGGAACTGGTAACATGGAACTACAATTAGATCGTAAGATTTCTAATCGTAGAATTTTCCCTGCTATTGATTTAACCTCATCCAGTACACGTCGTGATGATATTCTATTAGATGAAACAACCATTAAAAGAATGTGGGTAATGCGTAAATACCTTGCAGATATGAACCCTGTAGAAGCGATGGAGTTTATTAATGAAAGATTTAAACAAACCAGAAACAACGAAGAGTTTTTAATTTCTATGAACGGATAAAACCACTTCACATATAATACATAAAAAAGCCTTGAGAATCGTCTCAAGGCTTTTTTTATGCGCTTCTTATATACTTATTCACTTAACTATTTAGGCGTTACCACAAGGGTCGTGCTATGCACTACTAGTTTTGGCTCGAAGCGTACGCTCGCCAAAAGCTAACCGTTGCTATCCCTAACGCAGTTAGTAACACCTAATCTAAATATAGTAAACAAAAAAAGCTCCTCCAATGGAGAAGCTTCTTATAATTTCTTGTAGAAGTTTTTACGACTTATAAAGCAGCAACATACTTTGCTAAACCAGACTTAAGGTTCGCAGCTTTATTAGCATGTATAACATTTTTCTTCGCTAATCTATCTAACATAGATATTACAGAAGGAAATAAAGCATCTGCTTCTTTCTTATCCGTTACCTCACGTAACTTCTTGATAGCATTACGCGTTGTTTTATGCTGATATTTGTTTCTTAAACGTTTAGCTTCGTTACTTCTAATTCTTTTTAACGCTGACTTATGATTTGCCATTTGTTTGTTTTTTTCTTTTTATTAAAAAATTGTAGCCCGTAGGGGAATCGAACCCCTCTTACATGGATGAAAACCATGCGTCCTAGCCGATAGACGAACGGGCCTTTTTTGCTTTTGAGATTGCAAATATAATAATAATTTTTAAACCTGCAATAAATTATTTTTAAACTTACAATACTTTTCAAAAAACTCACAACGTTTCCATTGCGGATGCAAAAATACAACTATTTTTAAATGTTGCAATAGCTAAGCAATATTTTTTTCAAAAAAAATGAATTAATATGCTTTTGCAAACAACACTCTACGTTTAGAAGGGTTTCCTGTAAATACACATTTTCCATCTTCTTCTTTTGTATCCATTGGTATACAGCGTATTGTAGCTTTTGTGATCTCTTGGATTTTATCTTCGGTTTCTGTTGTACCATCCCAATGCGCAGAAATAAAACCTCCTTTATTTTTTAAAATATCTTTAAAATCATCGAAATTTTCCACTTCAGTGATGTGAGAATCTCTAAAATCTAGTGCTTTTTGGTATAAACTATTCTGAATTTCTTCTAATAAACGCTCTACTGTAGAAGTTAAATTGTCTATTGCAATCACTTCTTTTGTCTTTGTATCTCGTCTAGCGATCTCTACAGTACCATTTTCTAGATCTTTTGGTCCAATAGCAATACGTAATGGCACTCCTTGTAATTCATGTTGTGCAAACTTAGCTCCTGGTCTATACCCATCTCTATTATCATATTTTACAGAAACGTTTTTTGCATTTAAGTCACTTTTTATCAGGTTTGCAATTTTACTTACTTCTTCAAATTGCTCATCTGTTTTATAAATAGGAACAATAACCACCTGGTTTGGCGCTAAACTTGGAGGCAATACTAATCCTTCATCATCACTATGCGTCATGATTAAAGCACCCATTAATCTTGTAGAAACACCCCAAGATGTTGCCCATACATAATCTTTCTTTCCTTCCTTAGAGGTGAACTTTACATCGAAAGCCTTTGCAAAATTCTGACCTAAAAAGTGAGAGGTACCTGCTTGTAATGCTTTTCCGTCTTGCATTAAAGCTTCAATACAATAGGTTTCATCTGCACCCGCAAAACGTTCACTTTCAGATTTCACACCTTTAACAACAGGCATTGCCATAAAATTTTCTGCAAAAGTGGCATACACGTTATTCATTAATTCTGCTTCTTTAACGGCTTCTCCTTTTGTTGCATGCGCCGTATGCCCTTCTTGCCATAAAAACTCTGCAGTACGAAGAAATAAACGAGTACGCATTTCCCAACGTACTACATTTGCCCATTGGTTTATTAATAAAGGTAAATCCCTATAGGATTGCACCCATCCTTTAAAGGTACTCCATATAATAGCTTCACTAGTTGGTCTTACCACTAATTCTTCTTCTAGTTTTGCTTCCGGATCCACACGAAGTTTCCCTGGGTTATCTGGATCGTTTTGTAATCTATAATGTGTAACAACGGCACACTCTTTTGCAAAGCCTTCCGCATTCTTTTCTTCTGCTTCAAACAAGCTTTTAGGTACAAAAAGAGGGAAATAGGCATTTTGATGTCCTGTTTCTTTAAACATTTTGTCTAATTCTGCTTGCATTTTTTCCCAAATGGCATATCCATAAGGTTTAATAACCATACAACCGCGAACTGCTGAATTCTCTGCTAAATCAGCCTTTACAACCAATTCGTTATACCATTTGGAGTAGTCTTCTGCTCTACTTGTTAGTTTTTTGCTCATATACAGGGTTTTGGCACAAATATTGTGACTATGTTAAATAATGAAATAGTTCAGCAAAACTAACTATTTTTGTATAGTTCAACAATAAAATCTTAAGAGATATGCAATTTAAAAAATACACCAAAGCACAAATGCCCTTTTTAGCACTATTAGCTATTGCTTTTGTTTTGACCTCATGTGGTTCATCACAATACGTTAGCGAAGATAATGATGGTATTTATGGATCGACGCAAGAACCTGTAGAACACAATGATGTAGTTAATGATGAAAACAGCTTATACTACAAAAATTATTTTCAAGAAAACGCTACAGAATATGATTACATAACAGAGGAAGATGCTGTATTTACAGATATTGATTCCTATGAAGGTAATTATGTTGAACAAGAAACTACAGAACCACAATCTTACGCAGGTTGGGGACAAGACAATAACGATGTAACCATAAACGTATACTCTAACTTTGGAGGTTATGGATACAACAATTACTGGAATAGACCTTATGGATATGGTTATTCTTCTTATTGGAATTCTGGTTGGGGATATTCTGGCTTTTATGATCCTTTCTGGGGTTCTCCTTATTATGGTGGCTTTTACGGATATGGTTATGGAGGATATTACCATTCTCCATACTGGAATAATTATGGGTATAACAATTACCATGGTAGAAATAGTGTAGCATATCACAGTTCAAGACGTGGTAACAGTATAATTAACGGAAGAAATAGTGCTATCTACGGTAGAAACACAACTAGATCTAATGTGAGAACAACTACTCCTAGAAGAAGAAATAGTACAACAACGCAAACAACCAGACCTAGAACGAGTACTTCAACGTCTACAAGACCTAGAACAAGGACTACTACAACAAAACCTAGAACAACGACTAAACCTAGAACAACGACTAAACCTAGAGTACAATCCACTAGAACTAAAACAAACACGACTACAACAACACCAAGAAGCAACACGTATTCTACGCCAAGATCTTCATCTAATAGAGGTAGTTCTACATCCAGCTCTTCATCAACTAGAAGTAGTTCATCTTCTACTAGAAGCAGTTCTTCAAGTAGTCGTAGTAGAAGATAAATTCAGAATTAAAAAATCACTAGCGAGCTAACTAACCATTTTATTTTTAAAGGTGTTAGCTCGTTTTATTTATACTAATTAAATTATTTATACATGAAAAAAGGAATCTTACTGTGCATAGGCTTTATGTCTATGTCGCTAACTTACGCACAAGACATTACAGATGCACTACGTTATGCCAAAGATGACGTTCAAGGAACTGCAAGATATAGAGCATTAAGTGGTGCTTTTGGAGCACTTGGTGGAGATATGAGTGCCATAACTATTAATCCTGCAGGTTCTTCCGTTTTTAACGATAGCCACATTTCTATATCCCTATCTAATCAAAACAAAAAGACCGATACTCGATATTTTAATGGAAAAAATAATGACTCAGAATCGAATGTCGATTTAAACCAAATTGGTGCTGCCTTTATATTTAATAATGGAAACGCTAATTCTAATTGGAAAAAATTCACACTAGGTGTTACTTACAATAAAATAGAAGATTACAATACGGATTGGTTTGCTCAAGGGACAAATAATAACAATTCTATTGGTGATTATTTTTTACAAAATGCAGACGGATTACGATTAGATCGTATTTCACGTTTTGAAGGAGAGTCTTATGGAGAGGCATATAGTGATATTGGTGTCACCTATGGAGATCAAAACCAACAGGCTTTTTTAGGTTATGAATCTTATATTTTAGAACCAGATGCGAATACAGATGATAACATCTTTTACACTTCGAATATCGGAGATGGAGAATACAACCAAGAATACACCTATGCAGCAACTGGTTATAATGGAAAATTCACCATTAATGCTTCTACTCAATATGGCGAAAACCTATATTTAGGAGTAAACGTAAACACGCATTTTATAAACTACGAACGTTCTACTTATTTATTTGAAGGAAATGATAATACAGGTTCCCTAATTAATGAAGTTGGTTTTGAAAATAACTTAAAAACAATTGGCTCTGGAATCTCATTACAACTTGGAGGAATTTTTAAGGTTACAGAACAATTTAGAGTTGGTTTATCTTATGACACACCAACTTGGTACACCATAGAAGATGAAACCAGCCAATCTATTAAAACGTTGAGTTATGATGGAATTGCATTAGAAGATGGCGGCACTTTTTACAACGCCAACATCAATCCAAGAGTACTCAATTTATACGAACAATACAATTTAAAAACACCAGGGAAGTTAACAGGAAGCTTAGCTTATGTTTTTGGAACTCGTGGTTTATTAAGTTTTGATTATTCTTTAAAAGACTACAGCAATACTAAATTTAAACCGGCGTCGGATATAGATTTTGCTTATCAGAATAATATCATGAACGATAGATTAACGACTGCAGCTACGTATAAAATAGGTGGTGAATATAAAATAAAGCAGTTTAGCTTAAGAGGTGGCTATAGAATGGAAGAAAGCCCATATAAGGATGAAGAAACCATTGGAGACTTAACAGGATATTCTTTAGGTTTAGGATATAATTTTGGAAAACTAAAATTAGATATAACTTTCGATCAATGGCAAAGAGAAACGAACTATCAACTATATCAAGTTGGTTTAACGGATGCAGCAAATTTAGATAGTAAAAATGCGAACGTGACTATGTCTGTTAGTTTTAACTTATAACCTTAAAATAATTATTTAATATAAAAAAACCGGAACATTCATTGTTCCGGTTTTTTTATATTATTATTTGTTGCTTTTATCTCTTTAAAGTAAAATGAGAAACATATTCTTTTTTACCTATACCATTAACAATGTTTGGCTCTTTGTACTCTATAGAAAACCAATAATCATTAGGAGGCACTGGTTGTCCATTAAAAGTTCCATCCCAGCCAATACTAGCAGCATTGAATTGTTTTATTAATTTACCATATCTATCAAAAATAGAAATTACGGCATCCGGATTAATACCAGTAATTCGCCATACATCATTATACCCATCATTATTGGGTGTAAAAACTAACGGATAGTCTACTACTAATATGGAAGTGCTTATTTGTCCGCAACCATTAATATCTCTCACGGTAATACTATTTTCACCCATAATAACATCACTAAAGGTATAACTATTACCATTCCCTTCAAAAACACCATGATTCAAACTAAACTCATAATTGCCTTCTAATCCTAATTCTTCATTAACATGCACTTCAATAACATTCGCGCTATTAAATACTTCAGAAATAACTTCAACCGATAAAGCTGTAGGTGTATAACTACCTATTACTTGTGAAATCGTATTTTCATCATCTATAGCTGTGGTACAACCCGTACTATTATTAGTAACTAATACACTGTAAACGCCAGGCTCTAAAGGTTCATAAAACGAATCCACACTTAATATAGTAGTAGGATTACTTATTTCCATCCATTCAAAACTATATTCTGCTGTAGATAATTCGGTATCTAGAATTGGATTATCAATAAGTTCCGTGCCATTAGTATTTTCACAAATATAAAAATTATCTAAATGTACTATTGGATTTAAAAGAACAGACAAATCAAAGTCCCCAACACTAAAGCATTCTATTATAGGGGACGCAGTATTATCAATTCTAACATAAATTATTTCATGAGCAAACGTATTAACATATGCACTAAGAAGTTGATTTTCATGAGCAATAGCATCTTCCTCTGACGAAAAATAAGAAACGGAATATAGGTCTGGATTCAAACCATTTAAAACTTCTTCATTCCAAGAGTCGAGATCAAACGCACCAATGCCATCATTTTCATTTAAATTATCACATATAATATATGGTTCGATATCCTCTTTAACAATAGGTGTCTCAATAAATTCTACTTCATACTCAAATACATTAAGCAAACCGCCATGTATATCATAAACTTCTGCCATATAATTATTAGTATGCATAGATAGAAATACTTCTTCATCTCCACCTGCTATTAAAAGGTAAGATCCTGGATTTACTATATCTTCCTCGTACCAAATATATGTTTCTGCATTTTCAGTATGCGCATTTAACGCTATAGACTCTCCTTCACAGGCTTTTAACCCCTCTAAAATAGCACAATTAGTAGTACCATCTCCAGAATTCTGATTTATGGAAATAACTCCGGATTCTCCAGAAAAGTTGGTCACTAATAACATATAAAACTCACCCGAAACAGCATTTGTAATAAAAACATTTTCAACACCATTTGGGGAATAACTACAATCTATAATATTAGAGCTGGTTAACCCAGAATTACATGCTTCTGTAGTATCTACAAACGGCCCGTACAATATAAAGTCCACATCCAAATTAGGTACTCCCAGTAAATCATTAGTTTGCTGAATGGTTAAATAAATTTCACCACTTATTCCTATTTGAAGAAAAAACCAAGCTGGATTAGGTTGCGTTGTAAGACAGCCATAATCTGGTCCTAGCTCCGCTGTAGAATAATCTGATGTATTTAAAAAAGATAAATCTGTGGAACTACAAATAGGCTCAGCGGTTACGCACGAAGACGCACCACCATTTAGTTGTCCAGAAACTAAGGAGCTAGAAAAAAGAAAAAGAAGCACCAATAATACTCTCATTTTATAAGTTACAAATTATCTCTTCAAAGTAAAATGAGCTCTAAATTCTTTTACACTTGTATCTTCTAAATTATTAGGGTCTCTGTACTCTAAAGAAAACCAGTAATCACTTGATGGTAAAGGTTGTCCGTTAAAAGTTCCATCCCAACCAATACTAGTAGGACTTAGTTGTTTTATTAATTTACCATATCTATCAAAAATATGAATTACAGCATCTGGATTAATACCAGAAATACGCCATGTATCGTTATGTCCATCATTATTTGGCGTAAAGAATAATGGGTAATCTACTACTAATATTGTAGTACTATCATCTCCACATCCATCTGCATCTCTTACCGTTATGGTATGATTTCCTGCTGTTACATTATTAAAGGTATAGATATTTGTTCCATTACTTACAAAAGGACCATTATCAATACTAAATTCATAAGATGCACCAGGAATATCATCTACACTTGCCTGAATAACATTTTCACTTGCAAATGTTTCAGAAACAATAACAGCTTCTAATCCTGTTGGCGGAATACTATTTGTAACTACAGACATGGTATTAGGATCTCCCATAACCGTTACACAACCTGTACTATTATTTGTAATAAATACACTATACGTTCCAGCTGCTACAGGCTCGTAAAAAGAATTTGTTCCTAAAACAGTAGTTGGATTACTAGCTTCCGTCCACTCAAAAGAATAATCCAATGTACTTAAACCAGTATCTATTGTTGGATCATTTACAATATTACCGTCATTATCAAAACATAATATAAACGAATCCTGAAGATCTACAATTGGTCTAGGGTTTACTGTAAATGTTTCTACTTGAGAATCCCTACATGTTCCTCCCGTGGTATACAAAATAGAATATGTAGCTCCAGGAATTGCATCTGTTACTTCTCCTGTAGCGCTATCAATTATAGAACCATCTGCAGGATCTATATCGAATATAAATACACCTCCTGAAGTTCCTGTTACATTTGCTGTTCCTCCAAAACAATTTGGAGTCATACTAAACGAAGCATCTTCTAATGGAATAATCATAACCGTTTCTGAATCCGATAATACACTGGAACAAGTAGTTGTTGGCGTAGTTACACTTGTTAATTGAATAGTTTGAGTTGCAGTAGCCCCAGAAACCGTTACCGTTGCTACACCTGAAGCATTTAGTGTTACTGGACTTGCAGGAACTCCCACAATTCCCGAGTAATAAACTACATCTCCTGCTGTTCCTGTTATAGTAAACTCTGCATCTGTTCCTGAACAAGTACTAAAATTACTTGTTAATGATATTATTGTTGGATTAGGATTTATGATAACTGTATTCGTTTCAGATAAAGTCCCGCTACAACCTGTACTCGGACTACTAGCGTTCGTTAATACTATTGTTTGATCTACAGTCGCGCTAGTTACTGTTACTATTGCTACACCGGAAGCATCTAAAGTTACTGGACTTACAGGAATTCCTGTCACTCCTGAGTAATCAATTATATCTCCTGCTGTTCCTGTTATAGTAAATAAAACATCCTCTCCTGAACAAGCACTTCCATCACTTGTTAAAACTACTGTTGGTGGCGCTATTATGGAAACTGTTTCTGTATCTAACAACACACTAGAACAAGTCGTTGTAGTGTTTGTTACCAAATCTAAAGTAATTGTTTGATTTGCTGTTACTCCCGAAACTGTTATTGTAGCCAAACCGGATGCATCTAGCGTTACAGGACTTCCAGGAACTCCTGTCACGCCAGAATAATCGACTATATCTCCTGCTGTTCCTGTTATGGTAAATATCGCATCATCTCCAGAACATACACTTGTATTACTTGTTAAGGATAATATGACTGGATTAGGATTTATAGTAATTGTTGCGGTATCTGTAAGCGTACTGGAACAAGTAGTTGCTGGAGTAGTTACTGTACTTAAGAAAATTGTCTGGTCTGTTGTAGCTGCTGTTACTGTTACCGTTGCTTCCCCTGAAGCGTTTAAAGTTACAGGGCTTACTGGAGTTCCTGTTACTCCTGTATAATCTACTACATCTCCTGCGGTTCCTGTTATCGTAAACACTGCATCACTTCCAGAACAAACATCTGTATTTGTTGTTAAGGATACTATTGTAGGATTAGCATTTACCGTAACCGTATTTGTATCTGATAATGCACTAGAACATGTAGTTGTTGGGTTATTCACAGTATCTAATGTAATCGTTTGATCTGTAGTTACACCAGTTACTGTTATCATTGCTGTACCAGAAGCATCTAAAGTTACTGGACTTGCTGGCAATCCTGTTATCCCAGAGTAATCAACTATATCTCCTGCTGTTCCTGAAATAGTAAATACTGCATCACCTCCAGAACATGTACTACCATTACTTACTAATGTAACCGTTGGTGCTGCAATTATTGTAACCGTTTCCGTATCTGATAATGTACCAGAACAAGTAGTGGTGGTATTCGTTACAGTTGTTAAACTAATGGTTTGATTTGTGGTTACTCCTGCTACTGTAATTGTTGATATACCTGAAGCGTCTAGAGTTACTGGGCTTGCTGGTGTTCCCGATACTCCCGTGTAATCTACTACATCTCCTGCTGTTCCTGTTATTGTAAAAACGGCGTCTTCTCCCGAACAAATATTCATATTACTCGTTAGCGATACTATTGTTGGACTAGCGATTATGGTAATCGTTGCCGTATCTGTTAAAGCACTAGAACAAGTAGTTACTGGGTTCGTAACCGTAGACAACACCATAGTTTGATTTGTTGTTACTCCTGTAACGGTAACTGTTGCTATACCTGAAGCATCTAAGGTAACCGGACTTCCTGGCGCTCCCGTTACTCCTGTATAATCTACCACATCCCCTGCTGTTCCTGTTATAGTAAATATAGCATCACTTCCAGAACAAACATCGGTATTCGTTGTTAATGAGATTATTGTTGGATTCGCATTTATAGTAACCGTATCCATTTCTGACAAAGTACCACTACAACCTGTACTTGGGTTACTAACATTAGTTAACGTTATCGTTTGATCTGTTGTTACTCCTGCTACTGTTACTGTTGCTACACCAGAAGCATCTAATGTAACCGGACTTATTGGTGTTCCTATAACTCCTGTATAATCTACTACATCTCCTGCTGTTCCTGTTATAGTAAATACCGCATCATCGCCAGAACAAGCACTACCATTACTTGTTAAAACAATGGTTGGATTTGCATTAATAGTAACCGTCACTGTATCTGTTAATGGACTAGAACAAGTAGTTGTTGCGTTAGTCACAGAACCTAATGTTATAGTTTGATCTGTTGTTACTCCTGTTACAGTTACTAATGCTACACCAGATGCATCTATAGTTACTGGACTTGCAGGAGTTCCTGTTATTCCTGTATAAGCGACAACATCTCCTGCTGTTCCATTTATAGTAAACGTTGCATTTCCACCAGAACAGGTAGAAACATTACTTGTTAAGGATGTTATTGTTGGATTTGCATTTACGGTAATTGTTGCCGTATCCGATAAAGCACTAGAACAAGTAGTTGTTGTGTTTGTTACCGTACTTAATGTAATGGTTTGATCTACTGTTGCTCCCGTAACTGTAATTACTGCTTCTCCTGAAGCATCCAAAGTTACTGGACTTGCTGGAGTTCCTGTTACACCAGTATAATCTACCACATCTCCCGCTGTTCCTGTTATAGTAAACACGGCATCATTTCCAGAACAGATATCTGTATTTGTTGTTAATGATGTAATTGTAGGGTTCGCATTTATGGTAACGGTTTCTACTTCTGATAAAGCACCACCACAACCTGTAGTTGGGTTACTTACATTAGTTAGTGTAATCGTTTGATTTGTAGATACTCCTGCTACAGTTACTGTTGCTAGACCTGAAGTATCTAAGGTTACTGGACTCACTGGAGTTCCTGTTACTCCTGTATAATCTACAATATCTCCTGCAGTTCCTGTAATAGTAAAGACTGCATCTTCGCCAGAACAAGCACTACTATTACTTGCTAAAGTAATGGATGGATTCGCATTTATAGTAACGGTTTCGGTGTTGGTTAGTGTTCCCGAACACGTTGTACTTGGATTGGTAACATTGGTTAAAGTAATCGTTTGATCTGTTGTTACACCTGCTACTGTTACTAAAGCTACTCCGGATGCATCTAATGTTACTGGACTTGCTGGAGATCCTGCAATACCTGTATAACTAACAACATCTCCTGCTGTTCCTGAAATAGTAAACTCTGCATTTCCTCCAGAACAGGTAGAAACATTACTAGTTAAGCCAATGGATGTTGGACTAGCATTTATGGTAACCGTCTCTGAAGTAGATACTGGTCCGCCACAAGTAGCACTTGGGTTATTAATATTAGTTAATGTAATCGTTTGATCTGTTGTTGCTCCAGCTACTGTTACTGTTCCTACACCAGAAGCATCTAAGGTTACTGGACTTGCCGGAGTTCCTGTTACTCCTGTATAATCTACAACATCTCCTGCTGATCCTGTTAAAGTAAACACGGCATCATCACCAGAACAAATTGGTGAGTTTGAAGTTAATGTAACTACAGGTGCTGCTACAATATTTACTGTTGCTGATGTAGTTAATGGTCCACCACAAATAGAATTCAAATTATCGGAAGACAATAAATTAAGTGTTTGTGATGTTGTAATTCCTGTTATAGTAATTACAAATTCTTCTGTAGCATCTAAAGTAATCGTTTGTGTAGTTCCTCCATTAAGATTATATTCTATCACATCGTTTTCTGAACCAGAAATAGTAAACACCGCGTCTCCACCTGGACATGTATCTGGACTACTTGTTACTGTAATTACTGGCGTTGGCGATACCACAACCGTTATTGGTTTGTAGGCTAAGATTACATCACTTGTTAGAGCATCTGTATACGTTACCTGAGCTACATACGTTGTTGTTTGGCTTGGGTTTACATCTAACCCTGTTGGATCTGTACCAATTACAGCGCCAGACTCATCTAGCCATTGAAAGCTAGTAACGGTATTTGCAGTTCCATTAGGATAAAACTGCCAAGCTTCTGGTGTTGCAACATTCCAAACGCCTGTATTTCTACCAGGAGGTGAAATACCCTCTGTACCTGCATTATTTTGTATCCCTACAGCTGCTCTACCACCTGCCCAAGCTGCACAAATATCTTTTTGAAAAAGATAGTTTTCAATAATATTTGTGGTTTCATAAAATATTATCATTTGGGTAGATCGTGTTGCTCCCCAACAAGAATATTGTCCTACATTAAAAAATGTAAAAACAAAAGCTCTAAAAGGAGCTTCTCCTTTTATACTATAGGTTGTTCTATAACTCCCAGCAGTGATTGGGTCCGTTCCCGTTGTAGTTCTAGGGTACATATCATGAATAGCTCCAAAAATATTTCCATTTCTTAAAGCTGCATCTGTATTATTAGGGATTAATGCTCCCGCGGCTGGAGTCCAATAATGACCTGCACCTGCATTACTAGTATCAAAACTTACCGCTCCGTTAGTAGATAATACACAGGAGGAGTAGTTTTGTTCGTAAAACTCAAAATCGAAGGCAAAATTTAAAACGGAACTCCAATTATCATCGGTAGTTAAAGGTGTATCTGCGGCAGTATCTCCAAAAGAAAAAGGAGGATTTACTGGTATGGATCTCACGTCATAACTATCAGAAGTACCGACTTCTGTATAATCTGCTGTTAAAGTTAAAGTTGGTATCGTACCTGTATCTAAATCAACGCAAAAAGCATCTGTAATACAAACATTAGCACCACAGCTTATGCTACCACTACTTGTATTTAATGAGATTTGTGAAGAACCCGTACCTGCACTATAAGTAGCAGGAAACACTCTAATTTCTATTTGGGCAGTATCGCAATTAGAAGGAACGGCATTTTCGCAAATCTGGTATGTAATATAGTAAATGCCTTGCGGCGTATTTGCTGCAATACTAACAAAGCCCAATGGATTGAAAGTTATAAATCCTAAAGGATCAGGAATAGTTTCCGTTAATGTAAAATCACCATAAGTGGTATTAATAAGCGCTGTACCATTAAAATAATCATTTGCCCACATTCGCGGTCCAGCTGCGTTTGCTGCGCCTGGATTATCCGATCGACCTACAACTACATCATCTATAGCAATAAGCTGCGCATAAGTAGTGTTAATAAATAGTAAACAACATAAAATAAGTAACTTTTTCATAGAGAGAAATAAAGGTGTAATTTAATTAACACATAGCTTATCAACTAAATAGCCATTAATATTTAAAATAATTGCTTAAAATTAAGAAAATTTTAGTAAACTTATAGTTAAATTATCATGAAATAGTAAATACTCCCCTTATAAGCTAGAATACAAAGAATTAATACCCTAAACTATTATCATTTATTATTTTCAATAATATGGAAAAAGAATATAATACATTCCTATCTTTCATTAAAATTATCTTTTCAATGTAAAATGTGCTTTAAAAACTTTTTTACTAGTATCTAATCTATTGTTTGGATCACTATACTCTAAAGTAAACCAATAATCACTAGCTGGCAGTGGTTGTCCGTTTAACGTCCCATCCCAACCTTCATTATTAGTATTTATTTGTTTTAATAGTTTACCATATCTATCAAAAATGTAAATTTTAGCAGCTACTTGGTTCCCTAAACCTATAATTTGCCATGTATCATTGTGTCCATCATTATTTGGTGTAAAAAACAAAGGATAATCTATTATAAAAACGCTTGTACTTAATACACCACAACCTTCTGCATCTTTAACCGTTACTTCATGTTCTCCAGAGGACACATTATAAAATACATATGAATTTGTACCATTACTTTCAAAACTATTTCCATCTAAACTAAATTCATAAACAATCCCTAATTCTTCATTTACATGTACTTCAATTATATTTTCGTTTACAAATGTTTCCGAAGTAATTATTGCCTGTAATCCACTCGGAGTACTACTTTGAATGACGGTTGTCATGGTATTTAAATCTCCTATAACGGTGGAACAACCGGTAGTAATATTAGTCGCTAACACGTTATAAGTTCCCGCAAGTGTAGGCTCGTAATACGAGTTGGTTCCTAAAACAATTCCCGGATTCATTGTTTCTGTCCATTCGAATAAATAGTCCGACATCGATAAATCGGAATCGATTCTTGGTTGATTAATACTATTTCCTTCGGAATCTAAACACAATATAAATTCATCTTCTAAATCAATGACAGGTAAAGGAAGAACGGTAAAATTAACTATTTGAAAATCTGCATTACATATGCCACTTACGGAATACATTATGGAATAAGTGGAATCTGGAATAGCATTAATGACTTCTCCTGTTGTTGCATCTAGGCTTGCGCCATCGGCAGGATGGATATGAAAAGTAAAAACACCTCCACTAACCCCAGTTATGTTTGCTATTCCTCCATCGCAAGTTGCTGTCATATTAAAGGATGCATCTTCTGATGGTAAAACGGTTACTGTTTCTGTACTATTTGCTATACAGGCTGTTCCCGTGGTTGTATATTCTATAGTATACGTGACTCCGGAAACACCATTAGTCACTTCTCCAGTTACTCCGTTTATTATTGCCCCATCGGTTGGTACAGGTCTAAAAGTAAAGGTTCCACCTGCATCTCCTGTGATATTTGCTGTTCCGCCATCACAAGTAGATGTCATATTAAAAGAAGCATTTCCGGAGGTTAAAACAGTTACCGTTTGTGTGCTACTTGTTCCGCAGGTTCCTGGACTCGCATATTCAATAGTATAGGTTGTTCCAGAAATACCATTAGTAATCGTTCCGCTAGTTGCGTTTATTGTTGCGCCATCGGCTGGTATCGGATTAAAAGTAAAGCTTCCGCCAAGATCTCCTGTGATATTTGATGTTCCGCCATCACAAGTTGCTGTCGTATTAAAAGAAGCGTCTCCTAAAGTTAAAACAGTTACCGTTTGTGTGCTGCTTATTCCACAAATCCCTGGACTTGTGTATTCAATAGTATAGGTCGCTCCTGAAACACCATTAGTCACCAATCCGCTAGTTGC
>NZ_JBSHNV010000129.1:0-350 GCF_053601575.1 Lacinutrix sp. MEBiC02404
AAAGGAGACTAAAAGAATCTGTGGTAATCGTTGTAATCAGCGGGAGAAAAAATAAGTAATTTATGGAAGGAAATACAGAAAATGAATTATCCTATATAATCAGAGAAGGGATTTTGAAAGTCTATATAGTAAACTTCAATTTTGCTAGTATAATAAAAGGGATTTTCAGAAAAGTAAACGGGTTATAAAATAGTTTCCCGCGGATTTCTAAGATTTACGCAGAAAGGAGACTAAAAGAATCTGTGGTAATCGTTGTAATCAGCGGGAGAAAAAACAAGTAATTTATGGAAGAAAAAACAGAAAATGAATTATCCTATATAATCAGAGGAGGGATTTTTAAAGTTTATAAT
>NZ_JBSHNV010000130.1:0-846 GCF_053601575.1 Lacinutrix sp. MEBiC02404
AGATTTACGCAGAAAGGAGACTAAAAGAATCTGTGGTAATCGTTGTAATCAGCGGGAGAAAAAACAAGTAATTTATGGAAGAAAAAACAGAAAATGAATTATCCTATATAATCAGAGGAGGGATTTTTAAAGTTTATAATGAATTAGGTCCAGGTTTATTAGAATCTGTATATGAAAGCGTTTTAATGTATGAATTAGAAAAGCAAGGATTATCTGTAAAACGACAAGTAGCATTACCTATATTTTATGATGGTATAGAATTAGAAATTGGTTACCGATTAGATTTATTAGTGAATAATAAAGTAATAATAGAAATTAAATCAGTAGAAATTTTAGCGAAAGTTCATCATAAACAAGTTTTAACATATTTAAAGCTTTCAGAAATAAAACTAGGCATTTTAGTGAACTTCAATGTTGATGATATAACAAAAGGGATTTTCAGAAAAGTAAACGGGTTATAAAATAGTTTCCCACGGATTTCTCAGATTTACGCAGAAATGAGACTAAAAGAATCTGTGGTAATCGTTGAAAACTACGGGAGAAAAAATAAGTAATTTATGGAAGGAAATACAGGAAATGAATTATCCTATATAATCAGAGGAGGGATTTTTAAAGTCTATATAGTAAACTTCAATTTTGCGAGTATAATAAAAGGGATTTTTAGAAAAGTAAACGGGTTATAAAGTAGTTTCCCGCGGATTTCTCAGATTTACGCAGAAAGGAGACTAAAAGAATCTGTGGTAATCGTTGTAATCAGCGGGAGAAAAAACAAGTAATTTATGGAAGAAAAAACAGAAAATGAATTATCCTATATAATCAGAGGAGGGATTTTTAAAGTTTATAATG
>NZ_JBSHNV010000131.1:0-210 GCF_053601575.1 Lacinutrix sp. MEBiC02404
ATTTGCAGATTTAGATGGCAATGGCGTATTAGACGCAGGAGAGCCAACAGCAACAACAGCAACAGACGGAACCTATACTATAGAAGGAGTACCAGCAGGAACAGTAGATATCGTAGTAGATACAACTACTTTACCAACAGGATCGACATTAACAGATGGAACAGAGCCAACATCAGTAACGGTACCAGTAAGTGGAACAGTTACAGCAGG
>NZ_JBSHNV010000132.1:0-1172 GCF_053601575.1 Lacinutrix sp. MEBiC02404
AAAAGACCTATAGATAACAACGTATATAATTAATGGCTAGTTATAGCTTGCTTACGAAAATCTTTGCAGATTTTCTATTCCGTTTTTATTTACTAAATTAGGTGCTGAAACACGCCACTAATCATATACAAACACGTTGTATGTAATTAAAAAAAATGAGAATAACGACAATAATTTTAATGTTTTTTACATTCATTTTGAGTGCTCAAGAACAATCTGAAAAGGCAAAAGAATTTCTTAACGTTCTGAATTCTGACAAAGTAATCGCTGATTATTATGACAAATACCAGAACAAGATACTTGAATCAACAAATTTAGTTTTTGATGAATATGATTTGGACATAACAGATAGTGCTACTGTAAAAGAATATAATGCATCTATTGACAAGAACTTTAAGTTTTATATTCAAGAAGCAAAAGACAGAACTTTACATATATATTCTAACTATGAAAGTGGTCGATTAGATAAATTCATAAATCTAGCCAAAACAGAACCAGATTTTAACAAAGTGCTTGTTGAAACTAATTATTCAAAAATTGTTGAAAATATCATAAAAGAACATAGCGAATATGTTTCGCACGATATTCCATTTATAATTAAAGAAATAAAAGCTATTTCCAAGCCTTTAAAATTAAGATTAGTTATTGATAGCGATACAATATCAAACATCGAAAAAACTGATTTCAATTTAGAACTGATTACGAAAAACGAGAAATACAAAAGAATCCAAATTCTCAATAGAGAAAATTTGGAAATTAAAATACCTAAAGACATTGACTATGACGATTTGGAATATGTGATTTTAACTTATAATAATGAACGATATGATTTTTTCGAAAATCATTACGAAAACCTACCAAAAGAATTAAGAGCAGTTATGACCGATGAAGTAAAAGAATTACATAATCCGATTTCAAAGTATTGTTTCGAAAAGCTATTGTTTTGGGAAATAGTCATTGACAATGACCCAAAAAATAATCCTGATTATGAATTAATTAAAAAACCTGATGAGAACATCAAAGGGTTAATTAGTTTTAAAACTCGAAGTACAACAATTGGAAGAATAAAATAACTACATACAACACCGTATATAATTTATTGCTAGTTCTTGCCTGCTTACGAAAACCCTCGCGGATTTTCTATTCGGTTTTTATTTGCTAAATTTAGTGCT
>NZ_JBSHNV010000133.1:0-304 GCF_053601575.1 Lacinutrix sp. MEBiC02404
CCCAGTCACTTGTTGTGTCTGTTAAATCTACATTGGATAATGTTCCTCCGATACATGGATCGGTATCATTTGGATCCGTATCACTTGTTTCTCCATCACCATCACAATCCGTAATTGCTGTTACAGGTAAAGTAATATCTGTTGCTGTAAATTCACATGCATCATTTGGATCGGTGTCGTTTGGTCCTTGAACGCCGTCTCCATCAGGATCCACCTCGTCTAAGTTACTTACTCCGTCACCATCACAATCTGCAGTTGCCCAGTCACTTGTTGTGTCTGTTAAATCTACATTTGTTAAATCTCC
>NZ_JBSHNV010000134.1:0-338 GCF_053601575.1 Lacinutrix sp. MEBiC02404
GAAACTATACTTGTTGCCATTCTTACGCTTAACGATTCTATCGGTCCAGATTTAACAGTTTGTACTACAGTTACAGATGCCTCTGTAGATTGTACAGCAGATGATAACGAAACTATTGCCGATGCTTGGAATACTGCTAACATACTTGCGCTTGAATCTTGTGGTTCAGATAGTTGTGATGCAGATGGTGTTTATAACGTAACTTCCAATTACGACTTCAACAACTTAAACGTAGTTTGTGGTCCTTGTGGTTCGCTTCCTGTTACCTATACCGTTGCAGATGATTGTGGTAATGAATCTACAATTACAGTAACGCTGAACTTCGGAGATGCTACTGG
>NZ_JBSHNV010000135.1:0-216 GCF_053601575.1 Lacinutrix sp. MEBiC02404
CCAGCAGGAACAGTAGATATCGTAGTAGATACAACTACTTTACCAGCAGGAGCAAGTTTAACAGAAGGAACAGAGCCAACATCAGTAACGGTACCAACAAATGGTAGTGTAGATGCAGGAATAGATGGTTATACTACAGCAGGAACGGTAACTGGAACCGTATATAACGATGAAGATGGTGATGGAATACAAAACGGAACAGAAACCGGATTTACT
>NZ_JBSHNV010000136.1:0-372 GCF_053601575.1 Lacinutrix sp. MEBiC02404
ACGGCTACAGATAATTGTGGTGGAATGGTTGCTGTTACCAACGATGCATCACTTCCTATTACAACACAAGGAACAACCGTGGTAACTTGGACATATACAGATGTTAATCTGAATGCTTCCACACAAACACAAAACATAGTAATTACAGATGTTACTGCTCCTGTTGCTGATCTTGCAACTTTAGCTAATGTAACCGCCCAATGCGAAGTAACTACTTTAACGCCGCCAACGGCAACTGATAATTGTGGTGGAATAGTTACTGTAACAAACGATGCATCACTTCCTATTACAACACAAGGAACAACCCTGGTAACTTGGACATATACAGATGTTAATCTGAATGCTTCCACACAAACACAAAACATAGTAATT
>NZ_JBSHNV010000137.1:0-389 GCF_053601575.1 Lacinutrix sp. MEBiC02404
GAAATTCCATTAGTTACCACTCCGCTAGTTGCGTTTATTGTTGCTCCATCCGTTGGTATCGGATTAAAAACAAAACTCCCGCCAAGATCTCCTGTGATATTTGCGGTTCCGCCATCACAAGTTGCTGTCATAGAAAATGAAGCGTTTCCGGAATTTAAAACAGTTACAGATTGGGTACTACTTACTCCGCAGGTTCCTGGACTTGTATATTCTATAGTATAAGTAGTTCCTGAAATTCCGTTGGTTACCGTTCCGCTAGTTGCGTTTATTGTTGCACCATCGGTTGGTATTGGATTAAACGTAAAGCTTCCGCCAAGATCTCCTGTAACATTTGCGGTTCCGCCATCACAAGTTGCTGCCATGTTAAAAGCAGCGTTTCCGGAGTTTAA
>NZ_JBSHNV010000138.1:0-316 GCF_053601575.1 Lacinutrix sp. MEBiC02404
CCACTTGTGGACTTGGTGGTACAATTACAGTTACCTATACCGTTGCAGATGATTGTGATAACGAAACTATACTTGTTGCCATTCTTACGCTTAACGATTCTATCGGTCCAGATTTAACAGTTTGTACTACAGTTACAGATACCTCTGTAGATTGTACAGCGGATGATAACGAAACCATTGCCGATGCTTGGAATACTGCTAATATTGCTGCGCTTGAATCTTGTGGTTCAGATAGCTGTGATGCAGATGGTGTTTATAACGTAACTTCCAATTACGACTTCAATAACTTAAATGTAGTTTGTGGTCCTTGTGGTTC
>NZ_JBSHNV010000139.1:0-3041 GCF_053601575.1 Lacinutrix sp. MEBiC02404
TGTATTATACTGAAATAGGTTGACCTTTTTCGTGTTCATTTTTCGTTAATTAGAAGGTCAAATATTCTAAATTTTCTTTATTTTTTTTGTAGGAGCGATATTCAATTCCTTGATTAAGATGGATGAAATTAGGAGTGTTTAATTTTAAGCTAAAATGTAATCTTTTGTTATTGTAAATCCACACAGCTTTTTTTACCATCTTCTTTGCTAAGTTAATATTTTTTATGGTTTGTTTCAGTTCGTATTCATATTTAAGCGTTCTATTGATTCTTTCTGCAACGGCATTTTCATAAGGATCGTATTGTTCAGTCATGCTTATGGTTATATTGTTTTTCTCAGCAAACGCTGTATATGCCGGATTGCAATATTGTATTCCTCTGTCAGAATGATGGATTATTTTTTGATTCGGATATTTCCTGTTTTTAATAGCCATAGTCAACGCATCTGTGCAAAGTGATGTCTTCATATGTGATGCTAGTTTATAACCCATAATTCGCTTAGAGTATGCGTCTGTAACCAACGCTAAATAGCAATGCTTCTTTTCCGTTTTTATATAAGTAATGTCACTTACCCATAATTGTTCTGCTCTAGTTGGTACTTTGTCTTTTACCAGGTTCTTGTATTTGAAAAAATGATGTTTAGAATTTGTTGTTATAAAGTATCGTTTAGTCTTTGGAACCAGGAGTCTATTAGCTTTAAGAAGTTTGTAAAACTTATCTCTACCCATTTTGATTCCAAGTAGTTTCATTTTTGGTTTGAGTTCTTTATGGAGTTTTATTCCTCCAGTTTTTTGACCAAATTCATCTCTATAGTCTTTAACCATTTTCACAACGATTTGTGCTCTGTTTTCCTTTATTTTATGCGATTTTAAGCGTTTGTAAAAAGCTTGTTTACTAATCCCAAAACATTCGATCAACCATTTTCTTTTAAACGGTCTTGTTTCTTTTTTTCGATCTCGTCTGCTAATGTTTTGGGTAAGGACTTTTTTGACATATCAACTCCCGTAATAAGCTCCATGTCAGCAATAATGTCCTGTTGGAAGTCTTTTACAAATTCTAACTCTTCGATACGTTCTTTAAGTTTTTTGATTTCATCTTTTTTGCTCATACCAAGTTTCTTTTGCTCTAAAGTACTGTATTTTTTTAACCAGTAATCAATGGAGGATCTTGAAACTTGATATTTTTCTGAAGCATGGTTTACAGAGATTTGTCCGTTTTGAATCCTATCGATGATTAAAAGCTTTAAATCGAAACCTACTTTTTTGTAGGAATTTTTTCGGCAGGGTTGTTTTTTGTCTTTCATTAGGTGTAGTGCTAAAAGGTTTAATTTTTAGTCAACCTATTTCAGGAAAGTTCGGGTTGAGTAACTTATAGATAACGTGTTTGTGTATGATTTCGTTGCGTGTTTGAGCAACTAAATTAACAAAAGAAAACTTACCAGAGGAAATTCCGAAGGAATTTCCAAGCAGGCTAGAACTAGCAATGAATTATACACGTTGTTGTGCATAGTTATTCTATTTCAATGGTTTTTATATTCAGTTCAAATGATTTTACAATTCCATCATCTTCGATTAGTTTTATTTCAATGTTTTCCCAATTTAAGTGCTTGGTTATTTCTATTTCCTTTCCATTCTTGTTGATGACAATAGTTACTGGAAAAGTTTCTCTTTTACTTTTGAAATAATCCATTAATTTTTTTGAATTTTCAAACACAGAACCCAGAGGAGAAATAATTTTTTTATTTATTTCATTTCCATTGAGTTCAACAATAACAAATGATTTTTCCGAATCCTCTTTTTCAAAATTGTACAGGTGTTCTATAGTAGGAAGCTTTATTTTTTCAACTTTAGAAGATTCCGATTCTATTTTTCCAACATATTTTATTATGTATATTCCGCAAGCTTGTCCAAAAGAATATTGAATTGTAAGACTTAAAATTAACAGTATAAATATTCTTTTCATTCGTATTCTTTAATTATGCACAACGGTCTTGTATATGATTAGTGGCGTGTTTAAGCACCTAATTTAGCAAATAAACACCAGATAGAAAATCCGCGAGGATTTTCGTAAGTAAGCTAAAACTAGCCATTAATTATATACGTTGTTGTGCTTTCGTTATTTATTGAGTTCTTGTTCAATTTCAATTAATATGGTTTCAATTTCATTTTTTATTCCACCCAAAAAATTTGTTCCCGCAGCTGATTTATGTAACAATGCATAGTCTATGAGGTAGTTTTCAAATTCTACAGAATTAAACAACGATTTATTATTTATGTTTTTTGAAATGGAATTGGTTTGAAAATCTAACTGTTTACTTGCTAATTTCCTAACACTACCCTCCTTATAAATAATAGATTTCAGGTTTTCTTTTACAGCCAAAGTAAAATTTATCTGAAGTTTTAAAATTTCCAATGAGCTATCAAAAGATGCAAGCCGTTGTCTCAACTTTTGATTCAAAATTAAATTTAAATTGCCTGAACTTATGATGTCATTTAACACTCCATTTGAAGGCTTAAACTGCATCTGATTGCCAAGAACTGCAAAAATTTTTTCATTCAGATATTTATCACTAACAGTGTCAAGGATTTCATTATCAAATAAATTCAACAAACCATTTATACCGTTTCTTATGGTTTCATTCTCCTTAATTGATGAATTTATTTTATCCAGATTATTATTAAATTCCGATTGCAGAGACAATAAATACTCTTGTTCTATTTTTTGTTGTTTCCTATGCTCGTTCCAATTATTTATTGAAAGTGCAATCAAAATTCCAATAACCACAAGTATAATTTCTCCAATTGCATATTTAAAATACTTTCCAGTTTTGTTTTTCTCCATAAGGTCGTAACGTATTTTTCTAAAGAATTTTATCATTGGTTAACGGTTTGTCATAATGAAGCACAACGTATACGTATATGGAAAGTAGCGTTTAAATAATGACTTGTCTTTCCGGCTTGTATATATTTTATAAAGAAACAAAAAATATTGATTAAACAACCAATTAGCTATTTTATATATACGTTGTTATGTTTAGTAATT
>NZ_JBSHNV010000140.1:0-1632 GCF_053601575.1 Lacinutrix sp. MEBiC02404
AATTACTAAACATAACAACGTATATATAAAATAGCTAATTGGTTGTTTAATCAATATTTTTTGTTTCTTTATAAAATATATACAAGCCGGAAAGACAAGTCATTATTTAAACGCTACTTTCCATATACGTATACGTTGGCAAACATTTATTGAACCCATTGCAAAACAACATATTATGAGTGAAAAAATAGCTGAATTTAAAAAAGAAATACAAAGAGTAGGTCAAATATATATATCAAAAGTACCACCTAAAAATGATGATGTCGATTCATCCCAGATAAACACTGAAATAGCAAGAGAGTTCATTAATAAAGGTGTAATTGAAATTGGAGTTTTCGCAAATAAATTATTTGAAAACGAAAATGAAAATAATATTATTTTAAAGAAAGAATTAGAAGAAATACTAGAAGCCGAATCATTAAACATAATAATGAAAATCACTTACTCTTAATAATATTGAAAAAAAATAATCCATATAGCTCAAAAGAATTAAAAGATTATCTCGCTAGTCTTCCTCCAGAACTTGTCGAGAAAAGAAACCAAGAACAAATTGAAGAAAACAGACAAATGTTTGCAGAATTTAAAGATGCTTTTTCTAAATCCTGTTGCTTTTTATGTGGAAATAAACTTGAAACTTTTTATCCTGACGAACCTTGCTTTCATTGGTTTTTAAGACCAAATGGTATTCGTAAAAAAGATTTTAAAACCTATCTATCAGAACCAATTGGTTTTTTTCGATTAGAAAGCTATTTGAGATGGGTAGCGACAACTGAAAATTTTATAAAAAACATAAACGACTTAGAAAGTGAAACATCTAAAAGTAAAATAAGAGAAGTAACCATAAAATACCAAAATATTGAATGGTCATTACACTATGGAAAAACGGATTTAGAAGGACATTCAAATTCTAAGAATGCAAATTTCCCTCATTTTCACTTACAAATGTTTATTGATGATAATCCATTTATTAGGTTCAATGATTTTCATATTCCTTTTTCTAAGTATGACCTTTTTGACATTAAATTAATGGATGAAGCAAGCGATTTAATACAATTCGGACACAGTCAAGCTCCTGGAATGTCTGTTATTGAAGATGAAGAGTTATTAAAGGAAATGGATGAATTAATGATTTCATCTGAAAATATGGATTCGGCAACTTTTAATTCTCAAACTATGGTAACAATGCCTGAAGGTCAAACTATGTCTGGGGAAAAATTAAATGAAATGTTTAAAGAAAATAGAGAAACTAAAGTTCCTTTAAGACATTTAATGAAAAAATATTTTCCTGAAGTTAAAACTGTAACTCAAATAGAACCAGCAGATGGGTTTCCTGATAAAAAAACTAGAAATAAAAGATAAAACGATTTGCCAACACCGTATATAATTTATTGCTGGCTTCTCGCCTACTTACGAAAGTCCTCGCGGACTTTCTTGGTCGGTAATTATTTACTAAATTAGTTGCTTAAAACACGCAACAAACCATATACAAACACGTTACCCAACATTTGAACAAAAATTATGGATAAAAAAATATTAGGAAATTTTATAATCTATTTTCCACCAATTGCATATATGGCTTTTACTCTTATTTTGAAAAAAGAAAATACTGGAATTGATTGGACTTCTATTGTT
>NZ_JBSHNV010000141.1:0-176494 GCF_053601575.1 Lacinutrix sp. MEBiC02404
ATGAGTATTTTTAATATTTAAAGGTTGTTTATCTCGATTATGAGATTCCTGCCTTCGCAGGAATTTAGCTATTTAACATCACGGGCATTACTAACATAGTAACTTGTTCTCCTTCATCTAATCCATCAACAGGAGTTAAAATTCCTGCTCTGTTTGGTAGACTCATTTCCAATTGCACTTCACCAGAAGTTAGGTTGTTTAACATTTCGGTTAAAAAACGAGAGTTAAAACCAATTTGCATATCGTCCCCTTGATAATCACAAGTTAAACGCTCTTCTGCTTTGTTAGAGTAATCGATATCTTCGGCAGAAATATTAAGTTCTGCTCCAGCAATTTTTAAACGTATTTGGTGTGTTGTTTTATTAGAGAAAATACTAACACGACGCACAGAATTTAAAAACTGTGTTCTGTCAATGCTTAATTTATTCGGATTCTCTTTTGGAATAACCGCTTCGTAGTTAGGATATTTTCCATCAATTAATCTACAAACTAATTCTGTGTTTTCAAAAGTAAACTTCGCATTAGAGTCGTTATACTCAATAGTTACAGCATCATCACTAGCAGCCAAAATTCCTTTTAAAAGATTTAAAGGTTTTTTAGGCATGATAAATTCTGCCACTTGGCTAGCTTGAACATCAGAGCGCGTGTATTTTACTAATTTGTGTGCATCTGTTGCTACAAAGGTTAAACCTTCTGTGGAGAACTGAAAAAAGACACCACTCATTACCGGACGTAAATCATCGTTTCCAGCAGCAAATATAGTTTTGCTAATTGCTGTTGCTAAAATATCACCAGAAATGGTTGTTGAACTAGGGTTCTCTAAAGCTACAGCTTTCGGAAATTCTGCACCATCGGCATATGCTAAAGCATACTTACCATGATTAGAGCTAATTTCTATCGTATTATTTTCTTCTACAACGAAAGTTAACGGTTGCTCCGGAAAAGTCTTTAAAGTGTCTAAAAGTAAACGAGCAGGAACTGCAACGCTACCTTCGTTATCACTTTCTACATCTAATTTAGAAGACATGGTTGTTTCTAAATCACTTGCAGAAACTGTAAGTTCGTTATGATTTAATTCGAATAAAAAATTATCTAAAATCGGTAAAGTATTAGAGCTGTTAATAACACCTCCAAGAACTTGTAATTGTTTTAGTAAATAGGTACTGGATACTATAAATTTCATGTATATAATACGTTAATTCGTTTCAATATTGAATAGATACAAATATATTCTAAAGCTAGTGAAAATGGAAACAAACTTATTAACAACTTGTTTCTGTGAAATGGACAAAATATTGCTGTTTTAAAATCTTATTTCGCGTACTTTTTTCTTCGGAAAAAATTAAAAATAAATCCGAAAACACCTAATAAAACTAGTGGTAACAGAATATTTACTATTTGCCATTTTGCTTTTTCGGAAGCTACTTTTTTAGGATCTAAAAATGCAACAGCAATTTCTTTGGTACGAATGTTTATAAGTCCATCGTCGTCTAATAAGTAGTTTACGGCGTTTAGCAGAAATTCTTTGTTTCCGTAGGTTTGTCCGGACCATTTATCAAAACCAAGTTCCTGAGGTCCATTTCTGCCCACATCATTTTTAATGACATCGCCATCTGCAATGACAATCATTTTAGTAGGAATACTTTTATTTAATTCGTTTTCTAAAGCAAATGGTTTCACTCTATTATTATACACGGAAGTAAATTGGCCTTCTAATAATACCGCAAGATTCTGACTGCCTTTGTTATATTGTTTGGGGTCTGGTTCTTTCTGCGTCATCTCTAAGCTAATCTCACGTGGTGTGCCGTCTATTTTAGAAAGAACAGAACTTTTTAACAAAATAGTCTTATCAATATTGTTTTTTAAGGTGTCTATTTGGTTCGCAAAATCAAACTTTACCAAGTTTAGGTTATTGGTAATAGCATGCTTGCTTTCTGCATTTACTAATGGCGAATAATACCAGGGTAGTTGCTTAAATTGCGATTGGCTGCCTTCGCCTGAAGCTAAAGTTATAGGAGCAGAGTAGAGGTCGTTAACCAAAACGTGATTGATACGAGCGCCGTATTTAAAAAAGAAATCAGTAAGATTTAAATCTCTTGCAACAGCAACACTTTTTCCTGTAGGATTATACAAGCTGTCTTTTTCAATGGAAACAGCATCTATTAGCCAAAGACTTTTTCCACCTTTCATTGTAAATTGATCTAATACCAATTTTTCTTTTTCTGAAAAAGCTTCCGTTGGTTTAGCCGAAATAATCAAATCGAATGCATTTAAAGCTTTCGATGTTTTTTGCGGATTAGAAGCAACACTATCTAAAGTAAAAGGTGCAATGAAATAGTAGTCCCCAATAGTTTTAATGAAATCGTAAATGTATTTATCTTCTAATTGATTGTTTCCTCTAAGTATGGCTACTTTGCGTTTTTTAGGGTTTACGAGTTTGCTAAATGCATCTGCAAAAGCATATTCTAAATGCTGTACAGAGTTGGTAACTAATTCTTGTTGTGTAGCGCCAATCTTCGTTTTTACTAACGGAATTTTAACCGTTTCCCCATTATGGCTCGCTAAAGCCCAAGGGAAAATTACTGCTTGGCTAGACTTACCACTTTCTTGAACGGTTAATTGCATCGGAGTTAAACCTCTATCGTTTAACTGTTGCATGCTGCGATCACGAGTTGCTTCGTCTGCAATCGGATTTATAAAATGAAATTTAATGTTCGCATTTTGTGCTTCAAACTCTTCTAGTAATTGTTTGGTTTCGTTTTTAAGTCGTCTAAATTCCGTAGGAAAATCTTCGCCTTCTAAGAATACATCTATCAAAATTGGCGATGCTACTTTATCTATAATTTGTAAAGCAGCATCACTAATAGTATATCGTTTATCCTGGGTTAAATCATAACGTTGATATAATCCGCTTTTCGCTGAAAATATATTGAAAAGCAAAAGACCTAAAGGCAATAATAGAAAAATGACATAGTCTTTTTTTACAAAAGGTTTTGTCTGAATTTTTCTTGCAGTGAAGAAAATAAACAACACAGTAATACTTAAAAAGTAAATAATATCTCGAGTATCTAAAACACCACGACTCATGCTTTTATAGTGCGTGCTCATGCCTAATTGTTCTACAAAAGAACTAGCCATAAAGTCTGCAATACCTTGAAACCCTATATAAAAAAGGAAGCATAAAAAAACCGAAGTAATAAATGCTACAATTTGATTGTCGGTAATGCTAGAAGCAAATAAGCCAATTGCGGTATACGCTGCAACTAGAAATAATAAACCAAAATAGGAGCCAAGTGTGCTACCAGCGTCTAGATTTCCTTGCGGATTACCAAGTTGGTTTACCGCATATACATAGAGTAATGTTGGTAAAAGGGCAATTAAAATTAAAATCAATGCGCCAAAATATTTGCCAAGTACAATGTTTACTTTGCTAATAGGTTTTGTTAATAAAAGTTCTAGTGTTCCTTGTTTTTTTTCATCACTAAAACTACGCATGGTTACCGCAGGAATAAGGAAAATAAGAATCCAAGGTGCAAGTAAAAAGAACGAAGATAAATCGGCAAAGCCATTATCTAAAATATTGAATTCGCCTTTAAATAACCAAAGGAATAGACCGTTTAGCAATAAAAATATAGCAATCACCAAATAACCTATTGGTGAAGCGAAGAAGGAGTTGATTTCTTTTTTAAGTATTGCAAACATGCTTTGTTTATTTGTTTTTTGCTGATGCGTTTATTTGGTTTGTTACTACTGTTTACTTTTTTCACTTACTGAATACTGAATACTGAATACTGAATACTGAACACTGCCTACTTCAGCGAAGCGACTTTATCCACACTCCAGGCTTCCGGTTTCCCATTAAACATGGGTTTTGTTTTTGCCCAAATACCTTTAAATAAATCGGAGTGTCTATAATTTTCTAAATCGGCTTCCGCTTCCCAATAACTATACGTGAAAAATATATTCGAATTTGTTTTATCTCTGTATAACTCTAAAAAACGACAGCCATTAAAGTTTCGTATATTTTCTTTCTTTTCATTAAAGTTTTCTAAAAATTCTTCAATTTTAGAAGGGTCAAAACTCATTTTTACAATACGTACAAACATAGATGTATTTTGTTTTATTTCCGCGAAAGCGAAAAGCTTAATTTATTTACTGAACACTGAACACTATACTTTATTAATATGAATAGTTACCGTATCTCTAAGTTGTAAACCCATTAATGTGGATGCACTACCAACGGTATTTGTATTACTTTTATACAACGCGATTTCCAAATAATTGGAGGAGTTAAATACCACAACCCGGCGTCCTTCATCATGTCTTTTTTCTTCGGGAATATCAAAATTTATAATATCGCTATACTTTTTATGAATGGTTTTAAACTTATAATTTCTAGCAGATATTTCAAATTCACGACCTTTTTGGATTTCTTCAAAAAACGATTTTCTAATATTCGTGATCACATTACCGTAATTGTCAATATAAATAACACTTCCTATAATTTGTGTTCTTTCTTCGTTTACAAAAGGATGTATGTTGGTGGTTGGTTTTATATCTGTTATCACTTTACCAATAACTTCTAGCGTACCACCGCGAGCCAAATGCGAAGCGACTTTTACAAACACATCTAAAACAGGGAAACTAGTAACTATTTTATCGTGTATATTAATTTCTACAATTTTCTCAGGTGCAATTTCTGCACAAATCATACTCATAATACCATTATTGGCACAAATAAAATAATGTCCGTCTAACTTCACAGCAATATGTTTGTTCTCTGGATTTATTTCGGCGTCAATTCCTATAAGGTGAATCGTGCCTTTTGGGAAACTACTATATGCATTTTGAATTATATACGCCGCTTCCGGAATATTAAATGGGGAAACAGAATGAGAGATATCAACAATTTTAACATCAGGAATTTCGCTATAAATAGCTCCTTTTATAGCACCAGCAAAGTGATCTTTCTCACCAAAGTCAGTCGTTAATGTTATTATTGCCATAAATTAATGTTGATATTTTTTTAACATAACACACCTTAAAATTGTTTAAGTTTGTTTAGCTTTCTAATTGGAAAACAAATCTAATAAAATAGAACAGATTACTATAATTAAATCGATACGCTTTTGAACGAATTAATAATTGAACTTGAAGAAATTACACCAAAAGAATTTTTTGGTGCTGGAAACGAAAATATTAAATTATTAAAAAAATACTTTCCTAAATTAAAAATTGTTGCTAGAGGCAATGAAATTAAAGCTTACGGAGAAGAAGAGCTTTTAGACGAGTTTAATAGGCGAATCACAATGTTGATAAAACATTTTGCCAAGTATAACAAGCTAGACGAGAATGTTATAGAGCGCGTTTTAACTAGCAATACTAGTCAAGATTATGCTACAAGTGCAAAAAGTGGAGAAACGATTTTGCATGGTGTAAATGGGAAAATTATTAAAGCCCAAACGGCAAACCAACGTAAAATGGTGGAACTTATGCGTACAAACGATATGGTTTTTGCTATTGGCCCAGCAGGAACAGGAAAAACATATACCGGAGTTGCATTAGCCGTAAAAGCATTAAAAAATAAGGAAGTAAAACGAATTATTTTAACGCGTCCTGCAGTAGAAGCCGGAGAAAATTTAGGATTCCTTCCCGGAGATTTAAAAGAAAAACTAGATCCATATATGCAACCTCTTTATGATGCGTTGCGAGATATGATTGCGCCAGAAAAATTAGCACAGTATATAGAAAATGGAACCATACAAATTGCACCTTTGGCATTTATGCGGGGACGAACCTTGGATAATGCATTTGTTATTTTAGACGAAGGTCAAAATACCACGCACGCACAAATGAAAATGTTTTTAACCCGAATGGGAAAGAATGCAAAGTTCCTTTTAACGGGTGATCCCGGACAAATAGATTTACCGCGTCGTACGGTTTCCGGACTAAAAGAAGCCTTATTGGTTTTAAAAGATATTGAAGGTATTGGTATGGTTTTCTTAGACGACAAAGATGTGGTTCGTCATAAACTTGTAAAAGCCGTAATTGCTGCCTATCGAAATATTGAAAATCTGGAAGGCTAGTTTTTTTAGGAGTCAGGAACCTGCTTTTCGCTATATCTTTTTACTTGTTCTCGATACAAATTTGCAAAAAAGCAAATCCACTCGAACTGACGTAAAAAGGATGCCGCTGCAATCAGGACTAAGGCTTTCTAGATAAAAATAAAAAATACAATTATTAAAGGCTAATAGCCAACAGCTACTAGCTAAAAGCAAAAAAAAATGAGTAATACAATTACAGATACCAACTTTAATTTTCCAAATCAAAAAAGTCTTTACAAAGGAAAAGTAAGAGCCGTCTATAATATCAATGATGAAGAATTAGTCATGATAGCAACCGATAGACTTTCTGCTTTTGATGTTGTGATGCCAAAAGGAATTCCTTTTAAAGGACAAATACTAAACCAGATTGCTACAAGCATGATGAAAGCTACCGAAGATGTGGTGCCAAATTGGTTAACAGCAACACCAGATCCAAATGTGGCCGTTGGTCATTTATGTGAACCGTTTAAAGTAGAAATGGTAATTCGTGGGTATATGTCTGGTCATGCAGCAAGAGAATATAAAGCAGGAAAGCGTATGCTTTGCGGCGTTGCAATGCCAGAAGGTTTAAAAGAGAATGATAAATTTCCTTCTCCAATAATTACACCTGCTACCAAAGCAGAAATGGGAGATCATGATGAAGATATTTCACGTGAAGATATCTTAAAACGAGGAATAGTTTCTGAAGCAGATTATATTGTTTTAGAAGATTATACCAGAAAATTGTTTCAAAGAGGAACGGAAATAGCTGCTTCTCGCGGATTGATTTTGGTAGATACTAAATATGAATTCGGAAAAACAAAAGAAGGAAAAATCGTTTTAATTGACGAAATTCATACGCCAGATTCTTCCCGTTATTTTTATGCAGATGGGTATCAAGATCGTCAAGATACAGGCGAAGCGCAAAAACAGCTTTCTAAAGAGTTTGTGCGTCAGTGGTTAATTGCAAACGATTTTCAAGGTCTCGAAGGACAAACAGTTCCTATAATGTCTGACGAGTATATAGAAACGGTTTCCGAAAGATATATTGAATTGTATGAGAAAATCATGGGTGAGAAATTTGTGAAAGCAGATGTATCTAATATTCAAGAACGTATTGAAAAAAATGTTTTAGCGTATTTGGCTAGCTAAATTACTAACATATACATATTAGACCTGACAGATTTCAAAAACTGTCAGGTCTTTTTTTTTTTTTTACTTAAACTTTGTGAAAGGAACTATCATGGGGACTTCCTTTTGATAGACTTCATATTTTTCTCCAATAAATTTTCGTAAATCTCTTTCTTCTAAATATTTAACTGCAATCAGCATGTAAAGCGTGGTAACTATAGCAAATAGCAGATGCCCAACGGTCATAAATGGGGTTGCCCAAAACGCTATCATAAAGCCAAGCATAATAGGATGTCTTACCATTTTATAGAAATAGTTGGTTTGAAAGGTTGGGTCTTCCGTATGTTTATTTTTATAATTATTAAATATTTGTGTTAAACCAAATAACTGAAAATGACTAATCATAAACGTAGAAAGAAATACAATTAACCAACCCATAAAAAAGACTCCCATAATTATATATTGCATAGTTGTGTTTTCAGCATTCCATATTACCGCAGTCATTGGTTGCCATTTCCAATAAATTAAAAGCAGCGCTAAACTAGATAATAGGATGTACGTGCTACGTTCTGAAGCAGGGCCAATCGCAGGTGAAATCCACTTTTTAAAAGCAGGTCTCGCCATAACGCTATGTTGTACAGCAAATAAACTAAGCAATCCTAAATTTATAAATAACGCATTGGTAAAAGAAGTTTCTACTCCAGAGTTTATTGCTTTTGGAACTATAAAATCTCCTACAAAACCGATAGCGTAAAGAAAAGCAATTAGAAATACTACGTACGCGATTAGGCCATACAGAATGATGATTAATTTTTTCATAATAGATAATTTGATTAATAGCTTATAAATCAGAGATTAAATATCGTAAAAAACGTAGCGTTTGAATATGCCTAAAAGACCAAAGAATGTTCTCTAAGGTTCAATGTTGTCTATTTATCTTGTTTTTAGTGTTTTAAAATTCGGTTCTTGTATTTGTTTGGAGAGGTTTTGTACTTTTCTTTAAATACTTTTATAAAATGGGAGTTGTTTTTAAAACCACTTTCGTAACATATTTGGTTTATGTTTAATTCGTTTTCTAACAGAAGTTTTTTTGCGTATTCTAAACGTTTTGCTTTTAACCATTTATATGGTGTAGTATGGAATTGATTACTAAAATCTCTTTTAAATCCAGATAAGCTTCTTCCACATAGTTTTGCAAATGCTTCCATTTTTAAATGATATTGAAAATTGTCAAGCATCGTTTTTTTTATATCAATTTTAGCGTATTTAGTTTTCCTTTTAATATGTTGCTTTAAATCACTAATAGGTTTAATTCCTGTAATAAATTCCTCCATTGCTTCTAGAGCCGAATTGGAATCACCAACCCAAAAACAATGATCATTACCTTTTAGTTCTATAAATTTCGAATTAATAATTTGATTTGCAAGATACTTTCCTTCTTCTATATTTACATCTATATCGTCGGTTCGATGTAGTATTAATGTTGGCGTTTTTATTTTTTTTAAAATACCAGTAATGTCTGTTTCGGTATTCATTTTTGCGAGAGCAAGAGCAGCACTCGGACTTGCCGCAGAACGTAAATAACTTGCAAACCAATTATAGTAATTTGTGTCACTAGCTAGAGATGGCATAATGGTTTCTAATCCCATTTTTTGTCCGTTTCCCCATTCTTTTTCAATGGTATTATAGAAAATCTCACGTGCCTCAGGTTTGGGAGCCCAAGGATAATTAATCGAATATTTTCTTTTTGCAAATACACCAAAAGTGATTAGAGAAATCATTCGTTCTGGATACGTTGCAGCAAAAAGACTTGCGATTGTTCCTCCTTCAGAATGGCCAAAAAATATAGCTTTTTTACTTCCTACCGCTTGCATCACACTTAAAACATCCTCCATTCTTTCCTCCAGGGAGCATAATGCATTTACGCGATCGGAAAGCCCTGTTCCTCGCTTATCGAATAAAATGAGCCTTGAAAACTGAGAAAGTGCCGTTAGAAATTCAGATAGTTTACTATCTAACCACATCATATCTATGTTGGAAACCCATCCCGGAATAAAAACGAGGTCAACATTACCTTCTCCTATTACTTGATATGCAATATTAATATCGTTGTTTTTTGCGTATTTCGTGATTGGTTTCAATGTGTGTAAATGCTGTTTTCTGTGTTAAAGTGTATGATAAATTAATTCCAGATATTTTTTAAAAATAATTTGCTTATTTTAATACGTTAAGTTACATTTTTTTTAACCAATCTTCCAATTATTTTTTTGTAAAAAGGGCTTATTTTTCTTTTAATTATTGTCTAATTCTATTAATCAAATATTGATTTTAATCCATAATTTTGTAATTATGTTGAGGGTTGTATTAAGATACTAGTAGTAATTTCAATACATTTATAAAAAAATATCAATTTGGAAAAACTAGACCAATTTATTGCAAACTTCGCCTCCTTTGTTTGGGGACTTCCATTATTAATTTTACTAATTGGAGGTGGTTTGTACCTGCTTATTTTATCCCGATTTTTACCATTTCGGTATTTAGGTCATGCTATTCAAGTACTTCGCGGTAAGTTTGATAATCCAGAAGATGCTGGGGAAATCACACATTTTCAAGCTTTAACAACCGCTTTGTCTTCTACCATTGGTATGGGGAATATTGCAGGAGTTGCTGTGGCAATTTCTATTGGAGGTCCAGGAGCTGTATTTTGGTTATGGGTTAGCGCAATTATTGGTATGGCTACAAAATTCTTTACTTCTAGTTTGGCAATTATGTATCGAGGAAAAGACAGTGAAGGTAATACGCAAGGCGGACCCATGTATTTTATTATGGAAGGTCTTGGTAAACACTGGAAACCCTTAGCAGTGTTTTTTAGTCTTTGCGGATTAATAGGCGCGTTGCCTGTTTTTAATGTAAATCAGCTTACACAAGCAATAAATGATATTGTTTTAAAACCGAATGGTGTGGCAGTAAATTTCACTTCCAATCTAATTATAGGTCTTGTTTTAGTAAGTATAACTTCAGTCGTTATTTTAGGTGGATTAAACCGAATTAGTAAAGTGGCTTCCAAGTTAGTACCAAGTATGGTTTTGCTTTATTTTGTGCTGATTCTTATTATTTTGTTCGCTAATGCGGAAGTAGTTCCAACCTATTTCAAACTTATTTTTACAGATGCTTTTGCAGCCGAAAATTATAAAGGCGATGCCTTTTTAGGCGGACTTCTAGGTGGATTGATCATTTTAGGAATTCGTCGTGGTGCATTTTCTAATGAAGCGGGAATTGGTACCGCACCTTTAGCCCATGGAGCAGCAAAAACAAACGAACCAATTCGAGAAGGTTTAGTGGCTATGTTAGGTCCCGCAATAGATACATTATTAGTTTGTACATTAACTGCTTTAGCTATTTTGGTAACAGGAGTTTGGCAAACCACCGAAGCGAACGGCGTTAGTCTCACAGCTAATGCTTTTGGAGCTGCAATGCCAAACTATGGTAGATATTTATTACTGCTTTGTATTGTCGTTTTTAGTGTGTCTTCTTTGTTTTCGTATGCCTATTATGGCGGAAAATGTTTGTCGTTTCTAATAGGAGATAAAAATAAACATTATTACAATTACTTCTATATTTTAAGTATTATTCTAGGAGCAACCACATCGTTGGCTTTAATGATTAATTTAATTGATGGTGTTTTTGCATTAATGGCAATTCCAACTATGACAGCCACTTTAATTTTAGCACCAAGAGTGGTGAAAGAGGCGAAAGCGTATTTTAAGAGAATGAAATCTCACCATGATTAAGTGTTTTTTATTAATACTACATTAGTAACTGATAATTTGTTGTGACTTGAAATTCCGACAAAGTCGGAAAACATCAAAATTCAGAAATAATGAAAGAAGGAGTGAAGATGCAATGCGAAGCATTCAGCACGTAACTCCGAAAATGAATGCTGCTTTAGTAATTTCCTATATTTTGATAGTGATTTTTTGGCTTGGTTTATCCTGAGCGTAGTTGAAGGGTTTTGTGTTAAAACAAAATGAATATAAGAAAGGAGTAGAAGTTTAAATCTAAAATTGATTTAAGATTTATTTATAGAAGCCTTAAACTGTTGCGGCGTCATCAATTCCATTTTCTTAAATTGTCTATTAAAATAACTCGTGTTATTAAATCCGGATTTAAAAGCAATCTCAGACATTCTAAAATCGGAAGATTCTTTCATTAGTTTTTTTGAAAATTTAATCTTTTCCGAGTTTATATAATCAATAGGAGAGATTCCTAATGTGTTTTTAAACTGCTTATGAAAGTGAGAAGCACTCATATATGCTTTCTTTGCCAATACATCTACAGACATGTCTTTATTGGTTAAATTTTCTTTAATAAACTTAATAACCGTTCCTATTCTAGTATCATTAAAAACTTGATGCGGATCATTTATTATTAATGCTTTGGCTTTGGTTTGTAATAGCCTAACAATTAACTCCTGAATCATTAAATCTAATAATACATCCTTCGATTTATTATTGTTGGTAAACGTATATGTTAATCGTTCTATTAGATGGTTGACATCTGTGTTGTTTATTAGATGTGAAGTGGTTTCGTCTAAATCCCAAGTGTTATTTTCATTTTCAATCGCTACATGCTGATTAAACTTTTCCACAACCTCATCAATTTTAAAAGCATCAATTCCTAAAGCTAGGCATTGCGTCGGATTCTCTTTTGTTGCCACCGGAAAATCAATAACCATTTCTTTATTGGTTGGCATCACTACAGATTCGCCAGGAAAAAAATCAAAAGCTTCAAAACCGTCTAAGTGCATAATCTTCTTTCCCGTAAGCATACTTGCTATAATGGGAAAGTTAAACGTTAGCGATATTTTTTCCGCGAAAGCGTGGGTTTCAAAAATATTAAGCTCTGCATAATCGGCACTATACGTCGTTCTGTTCTCCACTAATGTGGTCAGTTTTCTGTGGTTTCTATGTTGATTTAATAAAGATTCCATATTCAAGGTTACAAAATTTTAGTTAACAAATCTGTTAATAATAGATATGTTCACAACTATGATAAATACGTGCAAGGTAATTAGGATATGATAAAATAACTTTATAAAAAATAAAGATAATATATTTTTTAGATTAAAAAATTATCTAATTATTAATTTAACAAGAATTTATATGAGTTATTCTAAACCAAAGTTTAAAGCGAAATATGGCAATTTTATAAACGGAAAATTTGTAGAACCCATAGGTGGTCAATATTTTGAAAATACGTCACCAATCGATAATTCTTTAATTGCAAAATATCCACGCTCTCAAAAAGAAGATGTAGAAATGGCTTTAGATGCAGCAAATGCAGCTAAGGAAGCTTGGGGAAATACCTCAGCAACAGAAAGATCTAACTTATTAAATAAAGTAGCAGATATTATTGAAGCAAATTTAGAAGAGTTTGCACTTATTGAAACTTGTGATAACGGAAAACCAATTCGTGAAACGCTAAATGCAGATGTTCCTTTAGCGGTAGATCACTGGCGTTATTTTGCAGCTTGTATCCGTTCGGAAGAAGGTGGTGCATCCGAGTTAGATCAAAATACATTGTCATTAACCATTAAAGAGCCGCTAGGTGTTATCGGACAAATTATTCCATGGAATTTTCCACTATTAATGCTATCCTGGAAATTACCTCCAGCTTTAGTTACCGGAAACTGCGTGGTTTTAAAACCTGCGGAACAAACGCCTTCTTCTGCTACTTTTTTAATGGAAAAAATTGCAGCGGTATTTCCTCCAGGTGTTGTAAATATTGTTCATGGTTTTGGTCCGGAAGCAGGAAAACCGTTAGCGTCCAGCTCAAAAGTAGATAAAGTCGCTTTTACTGGTGAAACTACAACAGGACAATTAATCATGCAATATGCGTCTAAAAACTTAAATCCTGTAACTATGGAATTAGGAGGGAAGTCTCCTAACGTGTTCTTTAATTCGGTGATGGATTATGACGATGCCTTTTTAGATAAAGCTATTGAGGGCGCCGTTCTATTCGCTTTTAATCAAGGTGAGGTTTGTACAGCGCCTTCCAGAATTTTAGTGCAAGAAGATATTTATGATGCTTTTATGAAACGCGTTGTGGAAAGAACAAATGCAATTATTCAAGATAATCCGTATGATATAAATACTATGGTTGGTGCACAAGCATCTAACGATCAGTATGAAAAAATTCAATCGTATTTTAAAATTGGTAAAGACGAAGGAGCAAAAGTATTAGCGGGTGGATCTGCTAATAAATTATCTGGAAATTTAGCAAACGGATTCTATATTAAACCGACTATATTAGAAGGGCATAATAAAATGAGAGTTTTTCAAGAAGAGATTTTCGGACCAGTAGTTTGTGTGACTAAATTTAAAGATGAAGCGGAAGCTATCGAAATTGCCAATGATACACTTTACGGACTAGGAGCAGGAGTTTGGACACGAGATGCGCACCAATTATATCAAATTCCAAGAGCTATTAAAGCTGGTCGTGTTTGGGTAAATTGCTACCATGCATATCCAGCACATGCACCTTTTGGAGGGTATAAAAAATCAGGTTTTGGAAGAGAAAATCATGTGATGATGCTTAATTATTATCGTCAAACCAAAAACATGCTAATTTCTTATGATAAAAACAAATTAGGTTTCTTTTAGTAGTTTTGATTAATAGCACTAAAGGCTGAATTTTAAGATAATTCAGCCTTTTTAATATTTTATACATATGGAAAGAATAGCAATTACAGAAAAAGCATCAAAAGTTTTAGAACAACTAAAAGCAAAACATGGCGAATTAATTTTTCATCAAAGTGGAGGCTGTTGTGATGGTTCTGCACCTATGGTTTTTGAAAAAGGAGATATGTATCTGGATGAAAGTGATATTCTTTTAGGAGTCTTAAATGGTGTTAGCTTTTATATGAATCAAGATCAATTCGAATATTGGAAACATACCCATTTAACCGTAGATGTAACCGAAGGTCGCGGTGCTAGTTTTTCTTTAGAAATACCGTTAGGACTTCGCTTTTTAATCCATTCCCGTTTATTAACAAAAGAGGAAGAAACTTTTTTCAATGCATAGTTCAACGGAAGCATAGTAAATTAGATTTTATTAATTTTAGCTCTAAAATTCAGGTTTATTCTTGGTTTTAGAGCTTTTTTTATACTAAAGCTTTAAATTTTTAACAGTATGATTTTATTTTTATTGCTAAATTGATATATTTATGCTAAATTAATATATATGACCGTAGATTTATGTCCTAATTGTGGATCAGACCATTACATTAAAAGCGGAATTGTTAACAACAGACAGCGTTATAAATGTAAAAAATGTAACTATTTTTTCTCTGTGAATAAGATAGGAAAGAAGATAGATGACTACTACGTTAATAAATCATTACAATTATATCTAGAAGGGTTAACGTATCGAGAAATTGAACGTATTCTAGGGATCTCTCACGTTAGTATCATGAATTGGGTGAAAAAATATAATATTAAGCGTCCTTATAATTCTAATTATCATCCGACTTATAAGATTTTAAATGCTTTAGAATTAGGGAAGTACTTTAGCAATGCAGAAAATATTAAAGGAGCAGGTGTGGTCGTTACCGAGTTAGGCGATAAATTCATGCTGATTAAGTGGGAGCGTTTTAAGGATTAGTATAGTAAATTAACAGAAAGATATATTAGTTTTTTGTTAACACATTGTTTTTAAGAGATTAGTGGTGCACACAAAACCAATTATTACTAACTAATCCTTTAAACAATGAGAAAACAAACCCTTTTATTGATCGGACTCTTTTTAATGTCCTTTCAATTTATGACTGCTCAAGGCTCTCCAGATTATGATGGCGGACTTAAGTTTAAATTTAACGAAGATGGTTCTAAATATCTTCGACTAATTTCTTGGGCGCAAGTTCAAGCGAATTATAATACCGATGACACCTTTGATGCAAACGGAAACGAAAACAGTAAATTAAATTTTAACTTACGTCGTGCTCGTATATTGATGTTTGCACAAATTAACAAAGACTTTTTAATCGTAACCCATTTCGGATTAAACAGTTTAACAAGCACTACTTTAAGTCCGACAGGTAAAGGAGATGGTTCACAACTCTTTTTTCATGATGTTTGGGCACAATATAATGTAGGTGCAAATCATACCGTTGGTGGTGGTCTACACTATTTTAATGGTATTTCTAGATTAAATAATCAAAGTACTTTAAACATGATGACCCTAGATAATAATCGTCAATCCTGGGCAACTATAGGTTTATCCGATCAGTTTGCACGTCATTTAGGAATCTTTGCAAAAGGAAAATTTAACAAACTGCAATATCGTGTTGCTGTTAATGATGCTGCTAATGCTACTTTAGATGGTCGTACTGCTGTTGCAGGAGGAGATGCTGTATATAACGGTCGCTCTTCTTTAGGATCTAAAGATGCAGGGAAAACGTATGCTGGATATTTTGATTATAACTTCTTCGATCAAGAATCAAATTTTTTACCTTATAAAGTAGGAACCTACTTAGGTACTAAAAAAGTATTTAATGTAGGGGCTGGTTTCTTTTTACATCCAAAAGGATCTGTTATAGATACAGGAACGGCTTTAACTCCAAACCTAGAAGGTGAAGATGTTTCTATTTTTGCTGTTGATGCATTCTACGATGCTCCAATTGGGGAAAAAGGAAGTGCTATTACTGCATATGCGGTATATCAAAATAGTGACTACGGAAAAGATTATCTGTATAGCGCTTACGGAACAGGAAGTATGTTGTATGCACATGTAGGTTATGTATTTAATGGTGAAAAAACGAAAACGAGATTCCAACCTTATGTAAGTTATGGTACGCATAGTTATGATGCGGTAAGTGATAATAGAAATACACTTGGTATCGGAATTAATGCTTTTATGAGTGGTCACAATTCAAAACTAACCTTAGAATATAAAAATCAAGAATTTGGAGCTTTAGATGCAAATACTATTTCTCTTCAAGCAATGATATATCTATAAAAACGAACAACTATGAGTGAAAAACAAGACAACGCATCTGCGTACTGGAAAGAAAATATCAAGTATTTAGCAATATTACTTGTGATCTGGTTTATCGTATCCTTTGGATGTGGTATTCTATTTAGAGAAGAATTAAACCAAATTAGACTTGGTGGTTTTAAGTTAGGCTTCTGGTTTGCCCAACAAGGATCCATATATGTATTCGTAATTTTAATATTCGTATACGTAAGATTAATGAACAAATTAGATAAAAAATACGGTTACGACGAGTAATCCTTAACTAAACTTAAAACAATAAAAATTATGAGTGTACAATTTTGGACATGGTTATTAGTAGGGATTACTTTCGCCTTATATTTTGGAATAGCAATTTGGGCACGAGCAGGCTCAACAAAAGAATTTTATGTTGCTGGTGGAGGTGTTTCTCCTTTAGCAAATGGTATGGCAACTGCAGCCGATTGGATGAGTGCAGCCTCCTTTATTAGTATGGCAGGAATTATTTCCTTTTCAGGTTATGATGGCTCTGTTTACTTAATGGGGTGGACTGGTGGATACGTGCTTTTAGCATTACTTTTAGCACCTTACTTACGTAAGTTTGGTAAGTTTACTGTTCCAGATTTTATTGGAGATAGATATTACTCCAACACAGCAAGAACGGTAGCAGTAATTTGCGCACTAATAGTATCGTTTACTTACGTTGCAGGACAAATGCGTGGTGTAGGTATTGTGTTTTCGCAATTCTTACAAGTAGATATTAATTTAGGTGTAATCATTGGTATGACCGTCGTTTTAACCTTTGCATTATTGGGAGGAATGAAAGGAATCACATACACACAAGTAGCGCAATATTGTGTATTAATCTTTGCTTTTATGGTTCCTGCTTTTTTCATCTCGATGCAAATGACAGGAAATATCATTCCGCAAATAGGAATGGGAGGGAAAGTAGAAGGTGGTGCCTTTCTACTCGACAAGTTAGATTTATTACATACAGAACTAGGTTTTCACGAATATACAAGCGGTACCAAAAGTACTTGGGATGTCTTTGCAATTACTTTAGCTTTAATGACAGGAACCGCTGGGTTACCACATGTAATTGTTCGTTTCTTTACAGTGCCTAAAGTAAAAGATGCACGTAAATCTGCTGGATATGCATTATTCTTAATTGCTATTTTATATACTACAGCACCTGCAATTGCAGTGTTTTCTAGAACGAATTTAATTGAAACAGTAAGTAATAAAGAATATTCTGAAATTCCAGTATGGTTTAAAAACTGGGAAGACACCGGATTAATTGCTTGGGCAGATAAAAATGGAGATGGAAAGATTCAATATGTAGCAGGTAGTGCTTTATCTAGCAAAAAACCAATGTATACAGATGCAAGAGGAGCACATGGAGAACGTATGGTTTCTAATGCAAGTGATGCAGAAAACGAGCTTTACGTAGATAGAGATATCATGGTATTAGCAAATCCTGAAATAGCAAATCTTCCAAATTGGGTGATTGCTTTAGTAGCAGCTGGTGGACTTGCAGCAGCATTATCTACGGCAGCAGGATTACTATTGGTAATCTCTACTTCTATTTCTCATGATTTAATTAAAAAACAATTAAAACCAGATATTTCAGATAAAAACGAGTTAAAAGCAGCAAGAATTTCGATTTTTGTAGCCATTTTAATTGCGGGTTACTTTGGTATTAATCCTCCAGGATTTGTAGCAGCAGTCGTCGCTCTCGCCTTTGGTCTCGCCGCAGCCTCCTTTTTCCCAGCTATTATTCTTGGGATTTTCGATAAGCGAATGAATAGTCAAGGTGCTATTTCAGGAATGGTTGTAGGTATCGTATTAATGTTATTCTACATGATGAAATTTAAACTAGATATGTTTGGTGGTGGTACGAGTGAAGATTGGTGGTTTGGTACATCTCCAGAAGGATTTGGTACTATTGCAATGTTCGTAAATGTTGTAATATCATTAGTCGTATCACGTATGACTCCAGCGCCACCGCAAGATGTTCAAGACATGGTGGAGAGTATAAGAATACCTTCAGGAGCAGGTGAAGCTTCCGATCATTAAAGTATTGAGTTCTGTCTTGTATTCTTTTGGCTTTAGCTAAAAAAATATAGAACTTAATTTAATTTAGTTAGTTTGTAAATCAGCATTACATTTATGTAGTGCTGATTTCTTATATTAGTAGCATTACTATTTTTTCGCTTTCGCGGATATGAAACCAACCAACCAATGAAAAAACGTCACGAACAAAAGCTAGTCGTATTATCGATAGCATTGTTTTTATTTTTTAATATACCATTCATTCTTGTTTTTAATTTTGAAGGTGCTGTTTTTGGTATTCCAACCTTATACTTTTCTATATTTTCTATTTGGTTATTGTCCATCGTAATTTCATATATCGTATTAAAACGTCATTATGAATAATTACGCTTTAATAACTATTATTATCATCTATTTAGCAGTGTTATTTTACATTGCTTTTCTAGCGGAAAAAAAGCGCCAAAGTAAATGGGTGAATAATCCATACGTGTATACTTTATCTTTAGCGGTCTATTGTTCTGCTTGGACGTACTACGGAAGCGTAGGAATTGCCGCAAATTCTGGTATTAATTTTTTACCCATTTATTTAGGTCCCGTTATAGCAGCACCTTTGTGGATTGTTGTACTCCGAAAAGTTATACGAATTTCTAAGCAACACAAAATTTCATCCATAGCAGATTTTATTTCTTTACGTTACGGAAACAATAGGTTTCTTGGTGCATTAGTTACTATTGTTTGTCTCTTCGGAACCTTGCCATATATTTCGTTACAGCTAAAAGCGGTTTCCGAAACCTTTGAAATTATGTCGGATGATACCAGTTATATCTCCACAACAGTTATAGATGATTCTACTTTTTATGTCGCATTATTATTAGCCATATTTGCTACTTTTTTTGGAACACAAAATGCGGATGCTTCCGAGAAACATAAAGGAATCATAGCCACTGTGGCATTTGAATCCGTTTTAAAATTAGTATTCTTTTTAGCAATTGGAGTTTATGTTACCTTTTATCTGTTTGATGGTACCACAGATATTTATGAGAAAATTTCTGTTACCGAAAATTTTAAAGAACTCACCACGCTTAGCGGAATAGAAGATGGGTTTAATTGGTTGTTCCTGATAGGATTATCTTTTATGGCTATATTTTTATTACCGAGACAGTTTCAGGTTTCGGTTTTAGAAAACAATAGAGAAAAACATTTAAAAAAAGCCATTTGGCTGTTTCCATTGTATTTATTGCTATTTAATCTCTTTGTTATATTTATTGCTTGGGCAGGGAAACTTACTTTTGGTAGTACTCAAAATGCCGAGTATTACTCTTTATTATTACCCTTAGAAAATGGAAATTCATTTTTTGCTGCACTAGTATTTTTAGGTGGTTTTTCTGCAGTCATTTCTATGGTGATTGTATCTACATTAGCCTTGTCCACGATGGTGAGTAACAACTTAATTATTCCGTATGGTTTTTTAGATAAGTTTATTAAAAATCAGCCAGATAGAAATTTAAAATACATTAAAAACATTAGGCGTATTTCCATTTTCACCATCATTATTGCGGCATATTTCTTTTATGTATCGTTTTCAAAAGAGTTATCGTTGTATTCTATTGGTTTAATTTCTTTTGTTATTATTTCACAATTAGCACCTTCTTTTTTTATAGGGTTATATTGGAATCGTGGTTCGTCAAAAGCAGCAATTATTGGTATTCTTATCGGTTTTGCCATTGCGGTGTATACTTTAGTTTTACCATTTACATTGCGTGAGTTGACAGGAACAGACGATTTTACGCAACTTGGTTTATTTGGTATTGCAGCGCTAAAACCGTACGCATTATTTGGTATTGATTTTTTAAGTCCGCCAGCACATGCTTTCTTTTGGAGTATGACCTTTAATGGTATGAGTTATTTAGTGTTTTCATTAATGGCAAAAGGGAATTATAGAGAGCGTAATTATGCCGAAATGTTTGTCGATAGTAACAATTTTACTACACTTCAAGACAGTGCATTAGTTTGGAAAGGAGAAGCATATGTTGCAGATATTAAAAATGTATTAGTCCGTTTTTTAGGCGAAAAAAGAGCCACTCGTGCGTTAACGATCTTCTTCACTAAATATAAATTACCACAAGACACGCAATTGGCAGATGCACGATTAATTAATTTTTCTGAAAAGCTCTTAACCGGAAGTATTGGTTCTGCATCCGCAAAAATATTAATTGCAAGTGTGGTAAAAGAAGAGCAGATTAGTTTGGTAGAAGTATTGAAAATTTTAGAAGAATCTAAAGAAAATATTGTCAGTAATAAAGTGCTTCTAGAAAAATCGAATGAGTTAACACAGCTATCTTCAAAACTTAAAGATGCAAATGAAGAATTACTTTCTAAAGACAAGCAAAAAGACGAATTTTTAGACACGGTTGCGCATGAACTTAAAACGCCAATTACTGGTATTCGTGCTGCTACTGAATTATTGATGGACGAAGAGGATGATATGCCAAAAGAAATTAAAGCACAATTCTTAAAAAATATACTTCAAGATTCGGATCGTTTAGGACGATTAATTCATAATATTTTAGATTTTGAAAAGTTAGAAACTGGGCGTTTACATTTAGATATGCAATACCAAGACATTCAAAAAACAATTACAAAAGCAATCAGTAGCATCTCTCAAATTGCAGCAAAAAAAGAAGTGCAAATTATAAATAAGAATACACATAGTTTCAAAACGAGCTATGATGAAGATCGTATTCTTCAAGTGTTAACCAATTTACTGTCTAATGCAATCAAATTTTGTACAGTCAAAACAGGGGAGATTATAGTAGATTATAAATTGGGAAATGCCTTTTTGGAAATCTCGGTAACCGACAATGGTAAAGGGATTCCAGTGGAGGATTACGATTTTATTTTTGATAAATTTTACCAATCGCAAGATCAAAATACAAGAAAACCACAAGGTAGCGGATTGGGTTTAGCAATTAGTAAGCAAATTGTGGAAAAACATAGTGGAAAAATTTGGGCAAAAAAAGGCATAAAAAATGGCGCAACACTTGTTTTTACCATACCTTTTAAGTAAATTGTTGTCGTAAAGTATGAAGAAGAAAATTTTAATTGTGGACGACGAGCCAAATATTGTGATGTCGTTAGAATATACCTTCAAAAAACAAGATTTTGAAGTGTTTATTGCAAGAGATGGAAGTGAAGCTTTAGAGATATTAAAACATCATATTCCTAGCGTGGTTTTGTTAGATATTATGATGCCAAATGTAGATGGTTATCAAACCTTGACACACATCAAAAATACAGTCGGTTTAAAAGATACCAAAGTGGTGTTTTTAACCGCGAAAAATAAAGCTTCAGATATAGAGAAAGGTTTAAAACTTGGAGCAGATAAGTATTTAACCAAACCTTTTTCAGTGAAAAAGATAGTTTCAGAAATACTGGAATTATTAACCTAAAAAGTCTTTGTAAGTCTTTTTTAAATATTGGTTTTGTGTGCAAACAAACTAAGTTTAATTAAAGTTTAAAGACATGAAATTTCACATCAACCCGCTAGCGTCAGATATTATAATTAGTATCTACATTTTAGTTACGCTTTTTTTAAGGTTTAAATTCGAAAACAAAACCAATGTAAGTCCTATGCTTTCTATAGTTATGGGAGTTTGTTTTGTGGTCATTATTTGGGCACTTGTCAAGTTAAAAATACTTAATCCTAATTGGTTTGGCTTGTTTAATTCTAAAAAAGCATAGCCATGAAATATCAAGAATTTTACCAAGAAAGTATACAATATCCAGAACGATTTTGGAAAGAACAAGCAAATCAACTCGATTGGTTTACGTCGCCAAAAACCATTTTGTCTAAAGATAAATATAACTATAGCCAATGGTTTGAAGATGGCGAATTAAACCTAAGCTATTTGTGTATAGACAAGCATATAAAAGATGGTTTTGGAGAACAAAATGCTATAATTTTTGACTCACCAGTTACCAACACAAAACAGCATATTACCTTCCATCAATTACACCATGAAGTTTCTAAACTCGCTGGTGGCTTACAGAATTTAGGCTTGCAAAAAGGCGATACGTGTATCATTTATATGCCAATGATTCCGCAAGCTGCATTCGCTATGTTGGCATGCGCAAGAATAGGCGTTATTCATTCGGTGGTGTTTGGTGGATTTGCACCGCATGAGTTGGCAATTCGTATAGATGATTGTAAACCAAAAGCAATTATTACGGCGTCTAACGGTATAGAAATAGATCGTATTATTCCGTATAAACCTTTTGTAGATGAAGCAATTGCGAAAGCGAAAAACAAGCCGGAACATGTTGTTGTTTTTGATAGACAATTGGGTGTGGAAATTCCGAAGAAAAACTACGATATAGATTATACTACTTTAGTAGAAGAATCTCCTTCCATCGAAGCTGTTTCCGTACCATCCACGCATCCTTCCTATATATTATATACTTCAGGAACTACAGGAACACCAAAAGGAATTATTCGAGATACTGGTGGTTATGCAACTGCTTTAAAATTCTCTATGAAATATATTTATGGTGTAGACGAAGGCGATACTTTTTGGGCGGCAAGCGATGTGGGTTGGGTTGTAGGGCACAGTTACATTGTTTACGGACCTTTATTAAACAGAAATACAACGATTTTATTTGAAGGTAAACCAATACGAACTCCAGATGCATCTACATTTTGGAGAGTGATTAGTGAGCATCAAGTAAAAGTGATGTTTACAGCACCAACAGCAATTAGAGCTATAAAAAAAGAAGATCCAAATGGCGAATTATTAAAAGCATTCGACTTGTCTTGTTTAAAATATCAGTTTTTAGCAGGCGAACGTTGTGATGTAGCCACTTTAACTTGGACCGAAGAGCATTTAAAAGTTCCTGTAATCGATCATTGGTGGCAAACGGAAAGCGGTTGGCCAATGATTGCAAATATGGTTGGCGTGGCTTTACAAGAAGTAAAACCAGGATCTGCCAGCTTACCTGTTTGTGGTTATGATATTCAAATTTTGAATGAAGAAGGAGAAAAGGTCGACGCTAGCGTAGAAGGTTATGTCGCTGTAAAATTGCCATTACCTCCAGGGACTTTAAGTAACCTTTGGGGAAATCCAGAGCGTTTTAAAGCAGGGTATTTAGACCGTTTTCCGGGATATTATTTTTCCGGAGATGGCGGTTATAAAGACGAAGATGGTTATATTTTTATAACAGGTCGCGTAGATGATGTAATTAACGTTGCTGGTCACCGATTATCTACTGCAGAAATGGAAGAAATTGTAGCATCTCATAAAGCAGTTGCAGAATGTGCTGTTTTTGGTGTGCATTGTGATTTAAAAGGACAAAAACCATTAGGTTTAATTGTTTTAAAATCTGGCGAAGCTTCCACAGAAAGCCAAATTCAAAAAGAAATTATACAAGAGGTTCGTAAAGAAATTGGAGCAGTAGCCTCCTTTAGAGATGTGTTAGTTGTTAACCGATTACCAAAAACACGAAGTGGAAAAATTCTTCGTAAATTGTTGCGAAATATCGCAGATGAACAGCAATATAATATACCATCAACCATAGATGATATCGCTATTATAAACGAAATTAAATTAGTATATCAAACCCATTATATTGGGATTCATAAATAAGTTCTCGATACCATGCTCTTAAAATCGTATCACTCGAACTGACGAAGTGGATAACGTCATATCCATAGATAACGTCACTTAATAACTAACGTCACATCGAGTGATTTTTGAAGCATGAAAAAATGGTATCGAGATGTACTAAAATATAAACTATTTGTCAGGTCGAGCAGCGTCGAGACCAAATAATATATAAACCAATACATTATGAGTAATTACCACATTAAACACCTAGAAGAATATTACCAAGTCTATAGAAAATCTGTTAGAAATCCAGAAAGTTTTTGGGAAGAGATTGCAGAAGAACATTTTTTATGGCGCAAAAAATGGGATAATGTTTTAAGTTGGGATTTCAAAAAACCAGAAGTAAAATGGTTTGAAGGAGCACAATTAAACATTACAGAAAACTGCATAGATAGACATTTAGCAACGCGAGGAGACAAAACAGCCATTCTTTTTGAGCCTAATGATCCAAACGAAGGCGCAGAACATATTACATATAATCAGCTACATAAACGTGTAAACCAGTTTGCAAATGTGCTAAAAGAAAATGGTGTAAAAAAAGGAGATCGTGTATGTATCTATGTACCAATGATTCCCGAATTGGCCATTTCTTTGTTAGCATGTGCTAGAATAGGAGCAATTCATAATGTGGTATTTGCAGGTTTTTCAGCAAATGCATTGTCAACCAGAATTAAGGATAGCGATTGTAAAATGGTAATTACTAGTGACGGCTCGTATCGCGGTGCAAAAACTATCGATTTAAAGGGTATTGTAGACGAAGCTTTAGAAAGCTGTGATGGCGTAGAAACGGTTTTAGTCGCAAAACGAATAAATTCAGAAATCAACATGAAAGAAGGTCGTGATAAATGGTTACAGCCTTTATTAGATGCAGCTTCAGACCAATGTATTGCAGAGGTAATGCAAGCTGAAGATCCTTTATTCATCTTATATACTTCAGGTTCTACAGGAAAACCAAAAGGAATGGTACATACCACAGCCGGATATATGGTGTACACAGCGTATACCTTTAAAAATGCATTTCAATATCGAGAAAATGATGTGTATTGGTGTACTGCAGATATTGGTTGGATTACAGGTCATAGTTATATTGTTTACGGTCCGTTAGCAAATGGAGCAACAACCGTATTATTTGAAGGTGTACCAAGCTATCCAGATTTTGGACGTTTTTGGGATATTGTAGAAAAACATAAAGTGAGTCAGTTTTATACCGCACCAACAGCCATTCGTGCCTTAGCCAAACAAGGCTTAGAGTTAGTAGAAAAATACGATTTGTCTTCACTTAAAGTTCTGGGAAGTGTAGGAGAACCAATTAATGAAGAAGCTTGGCATTGGTACAATGATAATATAGGAAAAGGGAAAAGCCCGATTATAGATTCGTGGTGGCAGACGGAAACTGGCGGAATTATGATAACGCCAATTCCATATGTAACACCAACAAAACCAACGTATGCAACTTTACCTTTTATAGGAGTGCAACCTTGTTTAATGGATGAGAATGGCGAAGAATTAAAAGGGAATCAAGTCGAAGGACGTTTATGTATAAAATTCCCATGGCCAAGTATTGCACGTACCATTTGGGGAAATCACCAACGGTACAAGGAAACCTATTTCTCCACCTATGAAAATAAATATTTTACCGGAGATGGTGCGTTAAGAGATGAGGTTGGCTACTATAGAATAACAGGTCGTGTAGATGACGTAATTATTGTTTCCGGACATAATTTAGGTACCGCACCAATTGAAGATGCTATTAATGAGCACCCTGCAGTTTCTGAAAGTGCTATTGTAGGTTTTCCGCATGACGTAAAAGGAAGCGCATTATATGGTTATATTACTTTAAAAGATGTTGGAGAAAGTAGAAACCATGATAACCTTCGTATGGAGATTAATCAATTAATTTCGGATCGTATCGGACCAATAGCAAAATTAAATAAAATACAGTTTACCGAAGGTTTACCAAAAACGCGAAGCGGAAAAATTATGCGTCGTATTTTACGTAAAATTGCCGAAAAAGATACTAGCAATTTAGGAGATATTAGTACGTTGCTTAACCCAGAATGTGTTCAGGATATTATGGATAATTCTTTATAGTTTTTTTATTTTCTTCAGACAAATATGGATAGCATTGCTAGTTACCGCTAATCCATTTAAAAAAGTGTTTCTACTATTAGGAACACTTTTTTTTATATTAAAATGAAAAGCGTATTTGAATTAAATTATAGAATTTGTAAATATAATCTATTGCCTTTCTGTTGGTTATGTGCCGAAGACATGAAATAAAAGAAAGGTTTTATCTTTTTTTTGTATATTTATCACAGTTAATCTTAACTATTTCTTCCTAGAAATAAATTAATAGCACCCCAACTATCTGTATTCAGGTGGCTTTGCGCGCAAGTACTACTTTTTTGCGTGTGATTTAGATGTTTTATATAAACAGTAATAAGGTGCGAATTATGATTAGAAAAGCAAAGTTTTACGGCAATGAAATTAAAGTCGATAATGTAGATAGTATTCTTCCTATTGCGTTACAGGCTAAATTTGAATTAAAAACAAGTATTGAAGTATCTTCCAATCGATCGGAAAATAAACCCATTTCGGTCTCTTTTGAAGAACACGATTTACTGTCTTTACAGTTTACAGATAATACCGAATGGATAGGTCATCCCGAAGATATTCAAGAAATATATAACGAAAAAACCTTAGAAAAAAGATCTGGAAGTGATGATGATTATTTGTTTGAAACGCAAATAGCAACAGATGAAAATTCTAGAGGACTTATTAAACGTGCTTTAGTAAAGGTGTTTAGTGTTTTTAAGGCTAAACAGGTTGCTGAAGTTTCTATGAAAGTACTTGGGGAAACCTATGATAAAAAAGTACAACCGCATCCAGGTTTATATCAGGTAGATGCTAATTTTAAATTAGTGCCTTATAAAAAAAGCAAACAGGATAAATACCTATTGTTACTTCACGGTACACTTTCTACTACTATCGATGCTTTTGGTAGTTTGAATAGTAGTAATGCTTGGCAAGATATTATTGGAATTTATGGCACTAATATTCTAGCATTAGAACATTATACCTTATCTCAAAGTCCGTTACAAAATGCTTTAGATTTTTTAAATCGCTGTCCAGATGATTGCACTATTGATATCTTAAGTCATTCTAGAGGCGGTTTGGTCGCAGATATTCTTGCAAAATGTGATTTTAGAAATTATGTTTCTAAGGTTGGGTTTAGCGATAATGAATTAAGTATTCTTAAAAAGGAAGATCCGTATTCCTATAAACTGATGCTAGACATTAATGCTTTGGTGGTTAATAAACGAATTAAAATTGATAAGGTCGTTCGTGTGGCTGCTCCAGCAAGTGGAACAACGATTTTGTCTAGAAGAGCAGACCACTTTTTTAATCTACTATTAAATGCGGTGTCCATTGCGTTTGGTGTTAGAAATCCGATGTATGAAGCAGTTAAATCCTTTTTAATGGAATTGATTTCACAAAAAGAAAACCCCGAAATACTGCCAGGTTTAAATAGCATGATGCCGGAGTCTTTATTTCAAAAAATGATGAATGCCGCAGATACTACGGTAGCAAGTGAATTATATGCTATTTCAGGGGATTCGGATGTTTCAGGAGTAAACTTTAGCTCCTTAAAAGTTATTCTTGCCAATCTTTTTTATCGTACCGAAAATGATCTTGTAGTAGATACGTATCGTATGGTTCATGGTGTACAAAGGACGAATGGCATACATCTTTTTCTTTCCAAAGGAAGCAATACAAACCATTTCAAATACTTTTCTAATGTAAAATCATGCGACGCTATACTTCAAGCTTTTAATGATTCGGAACAAAACCCAGCTACCCTTTATAATACCGTAATTAATAGTGCCGATGCAGACAGAGGCATTATATTAGATAAGTTCTCATTAGACGGTTTTTCACTAAAACCAAGCAATATTTCTCGAGACGTTGTCATTATTATTCCTGGAATTATGGGATCTACACTAGCTAGTGATGACGATGATCAATGGGTAAATATGCGTAATATTAATAAAGGCGCTATTGTAAATAACTTAAATATTAGTGCCGATAATGTAAAGGCTTCCGGTATTATTAAAGACTTTTATTCTAAAATAAGCGAATATTATTCTGGTAAATATGATGTAATAACATTGGAATTTGATTGGCGGAAATCTGTAAAAGGAGCAGCCAAAGAACTAAGTGCACAATTAGAAACACTAATAGAGGCAAATGCTAATATTAATATTATTGCGCATTCTATGGGCGGATTGGTTGCCAGACAATGCATGATGGATTTTAAAAATGTGTGGTCCGATTTTTCCGATAATAAAAAGAACAAGTTTATCATGTTAGGAACACCATGGATGGGTTCTTATCTTATTATGGAAGTGCTTACTGGTCATAGTAGACGTGTAAAACAATTAGCAGCTTTAGACTTTAGAAATGATAAAAAAGACCTTCTAAAAATATTTTGGAAATATCCTGGTGTATTCGAGTTATTACCTATCGAAAAATATAGCAAAAGGCCTTTTTGGGATGCTAAGTTTTGGAAAGATTTAGATAAAATGGCGAATCTAAAACACATGCCCGAACCAACTAAAAATGAGAGATCGTTAAAAGATTTTAAAGCATTTAGAACTAGCGTTCTAGACTTTTTAAAAGATTTAGAAACTCCTGAAAATAAAGATGTTTTTAAGAATATATATTACGTAGCGGGAAAAGCAGAAGAAACCGTATTCGATTATACCTTTAAAAGCAGATTTTTATCCAGCTATGAAAAACTAGTGTACAAAGCCACCTCGTATGGTGATGGAAGTGTTACTTGGCAATCTGGTATTCCGAAACAACTTCTTGGTAGTACCAATTTATACTATTCTAATACTACGCATGGCGATCTGGCAAATGAGAAATATATTTTTGAAGGTATTGAAGATATCATCGCAACAGGAAGTACTAATAAACTTAGTACGCAACAGCCAAAGTCTAGAAGCGGAGAAGTAATTAGTGAAGTATATCGATATGCCGAACCTTTACATAACCAACAAGATGTAGTAAAAGCACTATTTGATACACAACCAGTTGCAGAGACGGAGACCGAAATGATAAACGTTAGTGTTATTAATGGAGATTTACGAATATCTTCTTTTCCTGTTATGGTTGGGCACTTTTATATGGACTTGATTTTAAGTGCCGAAAAAGCATTAGATAATTATTTAAATAATCGATTGTCACAGCGTTTAGATATTGGTTATTATCCGGGGCAAGTTGGAGAAAGTGAGGTGTTTTTTAATTTGAAAACGCAACCCAAAGGAGCTGTTATTTGCGGATTAGGAAGTTCGGATAACCTAACCACTTTCCTCTTAGCAAAAACGGTGAAGTTTGCGACTTTAAAGTATGCCATGTTTATGCGAGATAACTATACGCTGCCAGAAGTTAAAAAATATGGCACCGGACTTTCGGCTATTTTAATAGGTATCGGCTATGGTAAATTGCCATTAGAAGATTCCCTTAAAGGTATTTTACTAGGTGTTTCTGCAGCAAATGCATATATAAAAGATAGAGGTGAAGGATTAAAACAAATTAAAGATTTAGAGATTATTAATTACTACGAATCTGTAGCAAGTCAGGCATACTTCAGTTTAAGCAGAATGCAAGATAATGACAATCGAATCTCCATTAATTTAACCAAAGGTGTTTTACGAAGAGCTGGTGCGAAAAAGAAACAATTGTATTCCGATAATAAATATAACTGGTGGTATAACCTGCATATTAATGGCGTTGTAAAAGAAAGTAAAGATAGAAACGAAAAAGATAATGTGGTCGGATTTAAATATTATTCGTCCAACGGATTAGCAAGAGTAGAACAAGAAATGATTGATATTGGTTTAAATAAAATTAACTTTTTATTACAGCAAAAATCCTATCAATCTATTTGGGACAAAAGGTTATCCAAGGCATTATTCGAAATGTTAGTGCCTAATGAGTTTAAAGATACTTTTAGAAACCAAGCCAATATGATTATCAAACTAGATAAGAATGCGGCACAAATTCCTTGGGAATTATTACACGATCATGAAACAGGAGAAACGCCGGCAGCGGTAAGCTCGAGTTTTATAAGACAGCTAGTTACCGAATATGCAACCTATAATTCGCAAGTATCCTTAAATAATAATAGTGTTTTTGTTGTAGGTGATCCCAATTATAATAGCGATAATCTGCCACAATTGCCAGCAGCAAAAGAAGAAGCAGAGTGGATTACTAAAAAATTAAATCAATTTGGTTTTGAAACCACATCGATGATCAATGCTTCTGCAGCACCAATAATGATGGAGTTGTTTAATAAGAAATATAAAATATTACATTTTGCGGGACATGGTTTATACGATCCAGAAAATAATGAAGTAGGAATAGCCATTGGTGAAAGTATTTGTATCGATCCGGCAACCATAAAACAATTAGGGTATGTTCCAGAATTTGTATTTATAAACTGTTGCTATTCCGGAGCCATACATGTGGAAGACGAAAAATATACCAGAGAGCGTTATCGCTTAGCAGCAAATGTAGGAACGCAACTTATAGAAATGGGCGTTAAAGCAATTGTTATTTCTGGTTGGGCAGTTAATGATGCCGCTGCAAAAACTTTTTCCGAAGTCTTTTATAAAAACATGTTAGAAGGAGACACTTTTGGAAGTGCAGTTCAAAAAGCAAGATTGGTCTGTTATCAAAACCATTCTAATACCAGTACTTGGGGAGCATATCAATGTTATGGGAATCAGTTTTACAGGTTTATTACCAGAGGATCCAAGAAGAAAGAAGACTTTGAATATGTAATTCCTTCGCAGATTTATACCGATTTTGATAACCTATTAATAGCGATTAGAGACCAAAAATACAATAGCAATCAAGCGCTTCAAAAATTAGAAGGTTATTTAGAAAAGGTAGAGCAAGCAAATTTATTAGACGCTAATATTTTAGAAAAAGAAGCTTTGGTGTATAACGAATTAGGCGAAACAGAAATTGCACTACAAAAATTTAAAGACCTATTTGTGTATTCTAATGGTAATTTCTCCATTGAAGCTTTAGAGCAATATTGTATCATTAAAACCAATCATTTAAATAGAAAAACGCTGGTCTATGACTTAAAAGAAATTGAGTTTCTAACCTTAGTAGGTAAAAATCCATGCCGATTAAATATTGTAGGTAATGCCTATAAATTAGCATCTACACATTTAGAAACTACCAAAGAAAAAATCGAATACCTTAAAAGAGCATTCGCAATGTATGTCGATTCGTATAAAACATCTACTAATAAATACGATGGTAATAGTTTAGATGCGATGTCGAATTTAATTTTTGTCGGTCATATAATCGAGCTTTTAGGAGACGATAAACTAGAGGATTCCATTACAAATTCTGGGGCATTTGAAAACAGCGTAGATATAAAATCCTACCTAATAGATTTCCATCAAGAGCTTGAAGATTATGATAAAACCGACTTAGACGTCTCGGTGCTTATTGGTATGGCAGAAGCTAATTTTGGGTTAATGCTAATAAACAATAAGTTTAAACCAAATATAGAAATCGATATAATAGCCAGATTTAAACATGTATTCCAGCTTTTATATAGTCCGCGATATATTAAAAACGAAATTATTCAAATAGACTTTTTACTAAATTATATAAAAGACGAAATCATTATCGAACAATTAAATAAAATCAAGCTAGAAATAGAAAAGCTTTTAAATTAGTTGGGCATTCCACTTTTTCGCAACAGCTGCAAAGTGTCGGGCTCTCACTACTCGCTCTCTGCGAGGAGCTCAAACATGCCGTTCCATCCCTAATGCAGAAACAATCGGGATTGCCAGTAACAAAGCAATCTGTTTAATGATTAATAAAAAGCCATTCCTGTAATGGCTTTTTTTATATTTGTTAAGCAATCAAAATAGGAGCATGAATTTACAACCACTTTTAAACTATATAAGTAAAATAGTAACGTTAACAGACCAAGAGATCACTTTTTTAACCAGCCAAGTTACGTCTAGAAAATATTTAAAAGGACAATATATTTTACAACAAGGCGATGTCAATAAATCGATTTGTTTTGTGGTTTCTGGTTGTACCAAAATGTTTTATGCAGATACCGAAGGACAAGAACATATCCTTATGTTTTCGGTGGAAGATTGGTGGACTTCCGATCTTGGAAGTTTCATTTCTCAAACACCTTCCGATTTTAATGTGCAATGTATAGAAGATACCCAATGTATTATTTTTTCACATACTAACATGGAAGAAACGTATGCGCAAATTCCTAAACTAGAACGCCTTTTCCGAAAAACTATTGAAAAAGCATTTGTAGCTTCACAAAAAAGAATCGTTCGAAATTTTAGTATGTCTGCAAAAGAGAGATACCTCATTTTTAGAGATAGTTACCCCGAAATAGAACAACGAATTCCGCAGTATATGGTCGCTTCCTATTTAGGGATTACCAAAGAATTTTTAAGTAAAATAAAAAGTCAAATCGCTACCCAATAAAAAATGTTAATCTAGATTAACAGCATTTAATAAACTAGGTCATCTTTTCTTTCCTAATATTATTAGATCTTTGCTTCAGACAAATAAAAACATATAAAAATGAAAACACTTTTAACAGCAATTATAACATTTGCAACATTTTCAACCGCTATAATAGCGCAAAACAAAGAGATTAAAACTACAGATAGTAAAGTAGTTTGGAAAGGATACAAAGTAACAGGTTCTCATGAAGGAACAATAAACTTACAATCTGGATCTTTAGATTTTAAAGACGAAGTATTAACTGGAGGTACATTTGTTATAGATATGACAACCATTAGTAGTACAGATCTTGAAGGAGAATACAAAGACAAATTAGACGGACATTTAAAATCGGATGACTTTTTTGGAGTAAGTAAATTTGGAACTGCAAACTTAGTATTTACCGAAGTAACAGCAACAGGAAAAAACTCGTATACCGCTACTGGAGACTTAACGATTAAAGGAAAAACAAATCCGGTAACTGTAAATATATCTGTGTACGGAAGCAAAGCAACAGCAACACTAAAAGTAGACAGAACAAAATTTGATGTAAAATATGGTTCTACTAGCTTTTTTGATGATTTAAAAGATAAAGCAATTTATGACGAATTTGATTTAGTAGCAGATTTACAATTCTAAAAAATCTATTTCTTCTTTATCATACCAATACAGCAAACAAATCTGTTAAAGTTTTCTTTAATTAGTAAATGCGTTAATCCTTAAATCGATTGCAATAATAAGTACTTTAGTTCTGCATTATCTTTGAAGTATTATTAACTTAAAACACACAATACTATGAATGCAGATCAATTTAAAGGAAAATGGAAACAGATAAAAGGTGATTTTAAAAGCAAATACGGAAAGCTTACAGATGACGAGTATACAGAAGCTGAAGGCGATTTCGATACATTAGCAGGGAAAATCCAAGAAAAATACGGTAAAACAAAAGAAGAGATTAAAAGTGAAATAGAAAACTGGTAAACTTGAATTATTACCATTAAAAAAGCATCCTTATTACTACAATAAGGATGCTTTTTTTATATAAAATAACGTTCTTTGTAGTAATAGATAATTATGAAAAACATTAGAGCCTATATAGAAGAAACCATAACTGTAGATGATACCGATTGGCAATTGTTTTCCTCTAAATTAGTAAAGCGAGAATTCAAGAAAAAAGATAAGCTTGTGGAGGTTGGACAAGTAGAAAATTATATCTCTTTTATAGAATCTGGAATCGCACGTTTTTTAATTCCTAAAGAAGATAAAGAAAAAGAAATCACCTTTGGTTTTTGTTTCGAAAACGAATTTATAAGTGCTTATGATTCTTTTTTAACTCACGAACCTTCGTTGTACCAAATTGAAGCACTCACTAATATGTCAATTTGGAGTATTTCCTATACCGACTTACAAGAAGTATATCAAAAAAGTTTTGTAGGTAATGTCATTGGTCGTATGTCTTCCGAGCGTTTATTTCTTATCAAATCCAAACGCGAACAATCCCTTTTAAACGAAACTGCCGAAGCCCGTTACCTCAAACTTTTCACAGAACGACCAAACTTAATTAAAGAAGTTCCGTTAAAATATATCGCTTCATATATTGGTGTAACCGCACAAGCATTAAGTAGAATTAGAAAACGAATTTCTTAACCTAGGTTCATTGTAATTCGCATAACATATTCCGACCTTTACAAAAAGCGAAGATTATGACTATTCTTATATTTATCATCATTTTATGGTATACCGGTTTGTTTTTTCAAACCTTCTTTTTACATCGCTATGCAGCGCATCAAACCTTTACTATGTCTAAGTTTGCAGAGCGAGTGTGTTTCTTTTTAACATGGCTATTTCAAGGTTCCAATTATTTAAGTGCGTATGGTTACGGCGTTATGCATAGAATGCACCATGCCTATGCAGATACCGAAAAAGATCCGCATTCTCCAAAATATGACGCCAATGTATTTACTATGATGTGGCGTACCAAAAACATCTATCAAGATATCAATCAAAAACGTATTGCCGTAGCAGATAAGTTTACTAAAAACGTTCCGCAATGGGAAGCTTTCGATAAATTTGCAAGCTCTAGAGCGTCTCGATTAGTTTGGGTAGTTTTATACACCGCATTTTTTGCTGTATTTGCAACTGCTTGGTGGCAATGGCTATTTTTACCAGTTGCCTATTTAATGGCACCAATTCATGGCGTGATTATTAATTGGTTTGCACACATTTACGGATATAGAAATTTTGAAGTTTCAGACACCTCAAAAAACCTTTTACCTGTCGATTTTTTAATGATGGGCGAAGGCTACCACAATAATCATCATTCGCATAGCGGACGCGCAAATTTCGGAATCAAATGGCACGAGATTGATCCTACGTATTGCATCATGGTGGTACTAGATAAAATGCATCTTATTAAATTGAAAAAAGCTACTAGTTAACGTCATTGCGAGGAGGCACGACAAAGCAATCTGTTTATAGTTAATCCGTAGGGCATTACCTTTTGCCAAAAAAAGGCAAAACGTCAGGCTTTCCGCTATATCTTTTTTGCTTTTAATGGCAAAAAAGGATGCCGCATCAATCCCTAATGCAGAAACAAAAAAAGCAACCGGTAAAGGTTGCTTTTTTTGTTTCTAAAAACAGGTAGTATTACATTCAAATCCGATTAATAATTCTCAAAAATATGATTTTTTATCATATACGGAGTGATCTTTTTTAATGTTCCACCCGTAATTGGATGCTTTCCAAAACTAGTAAAATATTCTAAATCGCCCTTACTGTTTTTTCCGTACCATAAGTTTTCCTTTCCATCTATTTTAAAAAAAGCATAGGTAGAATCTGGGGCTATTCGTTTAAATTTTTCTAGAAGATACATGTCTTTTGTAATAGATTCAATATCTCCTTTTTCTTCACAAGACACTTTTTCATAATGTGTATTATCTACCCAAATCATGCAATTTTCTTTTGTATTATCATAAGTAATGTAGCCAATACAAGAAACTATAATTGTAGAACCGATAAGGCTTAACTTTTTATTAAAACTTATGGATTCCCTTTTAGTAGTGTTTTTCTTTTGAAGAGAAAAATCAGAGAAATTTTCGAAACCTAAATAAGTACTAAGTACATCTAGGTTAAATGCGTTTGGTTTGGTTTTTTCGCTTTCCTTTTTTAATAGGTAGCCATCATAATATCGTAGTAATGTTCTTTCTGCAATTTTTTCATGAATAGCAGTATACAAGTATTTTGAAATTCCATATCCAGTCGTTTCACTAGAATCTTCTGCTACTTTTTTAAATACTAGTGCTATCAATTTTTCAATTAATGCTTCCTTTTTAATTGTATTGGTTTCTATTATTTTCATTTTAAATCACTGATTAATAGTTATTTAGTTTGGTGTCACATGCGTGTCAAACAGATGTCATTATGTTGTCACTATTCTTTTTTTTAATCTATCCTTTATTTGCTTCAGAACAGATAAACACCATAGCGTAATATGGTTTACGAAATATATCCATTCTATACTGGAGCAGCAAAGTAAAATGGTATTGCCACTTGGGAAGTAACAATAACTATTTGCTTCTGCGCTCCATACTTCCCAAAGAAGCGAGAGACGTCTCTCTAAAATTTTAGGGTGTTGCCCTGTAAAAATTTTCGATAAAACATATCGAATAGCAACACGTATGTCCAATTTTAAAATATAACAAAATGAAAAAAATATATGTAATTCTCCTTACGGTTTTCCTCAATGTAGCTTTATTTTCTTGTACGCCAACTAGTATTCAGGAAGATGCACCAACAGCAACAGTAGATTGTTGCGATGAAGATGGGGATATAGATCCGCCACCTCCACCGCCACCACCAGGAAATCGAGGATAAAACTATTGTTAGTTAAAAAATGTTTCTAAATTTGAGGAATGAGATACTTAGTAAAATCATTCCTCTTTTTTTTTGTGTTTTTTCAGATAATTTCTACTACCAAGATATATGCTCAAAAAAGTATAGATAGCAGTTCGTATTATGTTAACCTTATTAATAAACCAAAACTAAATGAGGATCTTGTTATTGGTTTAGGGTATTTTCAAAATAAAAAAATTAAAAATTTACATGCCGATAATAAATTAGCTGTAGTTTATAACTTGATTTTTATAGCTAGAGCAGAAAAGAAAATAGGGGTTCTGTATGATAGTGAAAACTCGGCTATTGAAGCTTTAAAATTATTAGATCAATTAGACGAAAACGGATATAATAAATATAGAATTTCATTATATAATCATTTAGGAGTTATTAGTAAAGAACTCTATAAATATAGTATAGCATTAGACTATTTTAGAAAGGTATTAGCTATTGAAAATCGCCCAAAAGAAATAGCTACGGTTTTAAATAATATGGGTAATGTCTATAAAGAAAAAAAGGAATATGTAGTAGCTATAAATTACTATAAAGAAGCGTATACTAAAAGTGTGATTATTAAGGATCGTTTAAATCAAGCAAGAGTTTTAGATAACTTGGGAGTGGTGCAATCTAAATTAGATCTACCAGAAGCATTGGGTAATATAAATAAGGGACTTCAAATAAGAATAGATAAAAAATTTAAACAAGGAATTATCTCAAGCTATTCTAGCCTATCAGAATATTACAAAAACCGTAAGGATAGAGTAAATGCTTTATTATATGCAGACAAAGCACTAGATATTGCAAATTTCACTAAAAACGTAGACTATATAATAAGTGCATTAGGTAATAAGATGAGTATTAATGAAGATATGGGTGTTCTTACTTATAAGCGATTAACAGATAGTGTAAATGCTAGTAAAGAGAAAATTAAGAATCGATACGCCGTTGAAAAATATAATTATGATAAGAAATCTGGTGAACTTAAAATAAATAAAATTAAAAGACAAAACGATCAAATTTTATTTTTTATTGGATTGCTTTTTCTGCTGTTATGTACTACTTTTTTATATTTTATTTTGAGAGCGAAACATAAAAAAGAGAAGCTCTCACAGGTTTACAATACAGAAACCCGGATTTCAAAAAAAGTACATGATGAGGTTGCTAATGATGTATATCAAGTAATGACAAAGTTGCAAAACCATACCTATCTAAATGAAGATGTATTAGATGATTTAGAAGATATTTATACCAAAACTAGGGATATTTCTAAAGAAAGTAGTGCTATTAATATGGAGCAAGACTTTAAAGATGCAATTACAGATTTACTCCTCAGTTATAAAAGTAATACCGTAAATGTGATCACAAAAGGTATTTCTACTGTAGATTGGCAATCTTTATCCGCAATTAAAAAGGTAGCAATTTATCGCGTATTACAAGAACTTATGACTAATATGAAGAAGCATAGTGGCGCGAGTATCGTCGTGCTTGTATTTCATAAAGAAAATAAAAAAATAAGCATTAATTATAAAGATAATGGTGTAGGCTGTATACTAAAAAAATATAATGGTTTACAGAATACGGAAAACCGTATAGAAACTATAAATGGAACTATTACTTTTGATTCTAGTACTAATAATGGTTTTAAAGCAAATATTATAATTTAAAATATGTTTCATAAAGTTTTAGTTTCGGATGACCTAGGAAGCATCAATCAAGGTGTTTTAACAGTCTTAGATAGCATGTCTATAAAAAACGTGCAGCAAGTACAATATTGTGATGATGCCTATTTAAGGATCAAAAAAGCAATTTTAGAGGATGCTCCTTACGATTTATTAATAACCGATTTATCTTTTGTATCAGATCATAGAGAACAACAATTTACTTCTGGTGAAGAATTAGTAATCGCTTTAAGGAAAGAACATCCAGAATTAAAAATAATAGTGTATTCGGTAGAAGACCGTTTGCAAAGAGTAAGAAGTCTAATAGGCACGCACAAAATAAATGCCTATGTATGTAAAGGCAGAAGAGGTTTAATAGAACTTGGTAAAGCCATTAAGTCGGTGTATAATGATGAAATCTATGTGTCTCCGCAAGTAGCGCAAGCATTAAGTGAAAAAACAAATTTAGAAATCGACGATTTTGATATCGAATTAGTAAAACTTCTTTCTAATGGTTTATCTCAAGATGAAATAAGTGCATATCTTAAAACGAATAATATTACGCCTAGCAGTTTAAGTTCTATAGAGAAACGTCTGAATAAATTACGTATTCAGTTTAAAGCGAATAACGCCATTCACTTAATTGCAATTGTTAAGGATTTAGGATTGATATAAAAAAGCCTTTTACGGGAAACAGTAAAACACAAACTATTTATTTGCTTAAAATTGTGTATTATTTAAATTATTAGCAAGTTAGGGAAGTGAAGAGGCAATCCGTAATGGTTGTCTCTTTTTTTTGGTTAACGGTTTGTTATAAAAATATCCTTTTTAATAGGTTTAAGTTTGGTAAAAGGAATAGTATTGGAAGTCCAAAACCTAATTAATTCTTTAACTGAAAAAAAATAGATCAGTTAAAAGATAAAAGGAAACTAGAGAAATATAAACACTATGGATAATACTTATGTATTTGAAACAGTTATTAAATACTGTAAATTTAGATTAAATTAAATTGTCAAACTATGCCCAAATTTTGGTTCTTTTTATTCGTAATTATATTATCCTCTTATAAATATTCAAATCGCACTTTAAAACCTACAATCATCAAAGGGAAAGTTATTGGAATTATGGATGGAGACACCTTTAAACTACTGACTAAAGATTCTACAATACTAAAAGTACGACTAGCAAATATAGATTGTCCTGAAAAAAAACAAGCCTTTTCAATAAAAGCAAAACAGTTTGTATCCGATGCTGTTTTTAGCAAACAAGTAACGGTTCAAGTATTAAAAAAAGATAGATACAGACGTTTAATTGCGAATGTGTTTTATGGGGATTCTATTAATCTAAACCATCAACTAGTTAAACACGGATTAGCTTGGCATTATGCTAAGTATTCTAAAGATACCATTTTACAAGGTTTAGAAGATCAAGCAAGAAAGGATAAAGTTGGCTTGTGGGTAGATAAAAAAGCTATTTCTCCATGGCAATGGAGAGATGATAAAAAGAAAGCATATCAATTAAAGAAGAAACTAAAAGAAAGAAAGACAAATTAAACAATACTGTCTATTTAGTTGCTTTAAGACGAAGGATTTGAAATAATGCAGACTTTATGGTTGCCTTAAACTTTTCATTTCCTCGTTTTCTAAATTAAAAACAAATGAAATCTTTAAAATTTCTAATACTTGTTCTATCCTTTGCTTTTGTGCATACCGCAGTCGCACAAACCGTTTACACAACAAATACAGGAGAAAAATATCATAAATCTAGTTGTCGATATTTGAAATATTCAAAAAAAGAATACACTTTAGAAAAAGCAATAGAATTAGGATTTAAAGCTTGTTCCGTTTGTAAGCCAACATACATTAATACCACAGCTACAAATGCTAATGCCTTTTCTTCAAGTCAAAGGAGTACAACAGCCAAAAAAACAACAGCAACACAATGCACAGGTAAAACAAAAGCAGGTAAGCGCTGTAAACGGAAAACAAAAAATGCTAATGGTAGGTGTTATCAGCATTAAAGAATAAATAAGTATATACAGACTTACATGTCCTACGTCTTCGTAATGACTTCCACAAAAGCATAAGGTCTAAGTTAAAGTATTCTGTTAAAAAACAGTATCTTACAAATATGTGTGTTTTATTTTATAAATTAGAGTTTAATCAAATTCTAAAATTTATGAAAAAAATTACGCAAGTCCTTACACTCTCATTTGCACTATTCGCTATTGGAATTCAAGCACAAACTTTTCCACTTCCGTATTGTGAGATTACAAATGCAGGAGATGTTTTGGTGGAAGAAATCACAACAGTTAATTTTGGGGAAGCTACTATTGTCAATACAGATATTACATCTGTTTTATTAGATGAAACTGGAACTATAGTAACTGTAAATCCAGATGGGATATATACTCTTGAAGTTTCAGGGAATACCTACGATATGAATGGAAATGCTTTCGATAATGATATTGTTGCATTTATAGATTGGAATCAAAATGATGTTTTAGATGATGCTGGTGAAATCTACAACATAGGTACTATTACTGGATCTACAGGAAACGATGGTATTTCTGTGATGTTAAATATAACAGTTCCAACAAATGCTAGTTTAGGAAACACACGTATTAGAATTACTAAAGTCTATCAAGACCCAGACTCTCCAGCAGTTGTGAATCCATGCGCTATAGAGTTTTATCCTTTTGGTTTTGGACCTTATGCGAGTTATGGTCAAGCATTAGATTTTATGTTAGAAGTAGAAGTTGCTCCTGTTTTTCCGCTTCCGTATTGTGAGATTACAAATGGAGATGGTGTTTTGGTGGAAGAAATCACAACAGTTAGTTTAAATGGAAGTACTATTAATAATACCAATATATCTTCTGTTTTAATAGATGAGACAGGAACTATTGTAGCCGTAAATCAAGATGAAATTTATACACTGGAAGTTTCTGGGAATACCTATGATATGAATGGAGATGCTTTTGATAATGATATTGTTGCATTTATAGATTGGAATCAAAATGATGTTTTAGATGATACTGGTGAAGTTTATAATATTGGAACCATTACTGGTTCTACAGGAAGTGATGGTGTTTCTGTAACTATGGATATCCCTATTCCGTTAGATGCTGAAGAAGGAAGAACACGTATTAGAATTACCAAAACGTATCAAGATGCAGACTCTCCAGCAGTAGTAAATCCATGTGCTATAGAATTTTATCCCTTCGGTTTTGGTCCTTATGCAGGTTACGGACAAGCCTTAGATTTTACAATAGAAGTAGCACCAGCTTTAAGTATCGATACCTTTGATATGGAAGCTTTATCCGTTTTTCCAATACCAACAAAAGATATTTTAAATATAAAGTACAAGTCCGTATTAAATGCAGTGAAGATTTATACTGTTTTAGGACAAGAAGTGTATGCTGAGAATACAGCTTCATCTAATTTAAAATTAGATGTATCGACGCTTTCTGCAGGAATTTATATAGTGAAATTAATAGCAGAAAAAGGCCAACATAATTTTAGAATTATAAAGCAATAGAAGTAGATTAAGATTATTTCACTACATTTAAACTATAATTTAAAAGAAAAATATTAAAACAATACAATCATGGCAAAATCACAAGATTCAAAAAAAAACGTAAAAAAAGAAGCAGCATTATCACCTAAAGAAAAAAAGGCTGCAAAATTGGCTAAAAAGGCAGCTAAAAAATAATAACTTGTTATAACATATAAAACCACTCCAATTGGAGTGGTTTTTTGATATAATGCTATTATCTTTATATTCATTATTAAAAAGCACAAAATTTATGGACATTAAACTTGCAGTACTTATTGATGGAGATAATATTCCTTCCGCTTATGTAAAAGAAATGATGGAAGAGATTGCTAAATATGGTAATCCAACCATTAAACGTATTTATGGCGACTGGACCAAACCTCATTTGTCTAAATGGAAAAATGTATTGTTAGAAAATGCGATTACTCCAATTCAGCAATATGGTTATACTACAGGTAAAAATGCTACAGATTCTGCCATGATTATTGATGCCATGGATGTTTTGTATTCGGGTAAAGTAGACGGGTTCTGTTTAGTATCTAGTGATAGTGATTTTACTCGTTTAGCTACGCGATTGCGTGAAGCAGGAATGCAAGTATTTGGTATTGGCGAAAAGAAAACACCAAACCCTTTTATTGTTGCTTGTGATAAGTTTATATATATCGAGATTCTTAAAAATCAGGCCGAAGAAAGTGAATCAGAATCGTCTACAGAAAAGTCTGTGAGTAAAGAGAATAAATACGATAAAATAACACAAAAAGAAATTAAGTTTATTGCAGCAACTATAGATGATGTTGCAGATGATGATGGTTGGGCTTTTTTAGGAGATGTTGGAAGTTTACTGCAAAAGAAACAACCCAATTTCGATTCTAGAAATTACGGATTTCAAAAATTAACGCCTTTAATTAAATCTATTTCCACTTTTGAAATTGAAAGAAGAGAAGATGCTAGAGGACGTTCGAAGCTTATTTATGTAAAGATTAAAGAAGTGAAATCTAAGGGTAAAAAGAGATAGGGAAAAAGAAAGTGAAAAGTTAATGGCATTTCGAGGTAAGAAGCAATCTCATTAATGTATATATCAATAATAAATAGTACTGGCTCTCCTCTTTTTTAAAGAGGAGAAAGAATTTAAATTCTTTTTTAGAATTTGAAGAAAGAGGAGTTAATAAAAGTGCTTCGCCTTTTTCTACAAACCATCCGATTTTTGTTAAAACAAAAACCACCTTCCTTTAACTAAAGGAAGGAGCACCTAAACGCAAATTCTTTTATAAAATTTCGTATCGAGAACTTCTGATTAATTACTTCTCGATACCATTTGTACCTACTTCACAAATCACTCGAAGTGACAAAAAAAAATGTATACTATTTATCGAGTTGAGTTGCATTATTCCTTGTCCGTTCGAGTGAAATTACATTTTGTCAGTTCGAGTGAAATTCTTTTTCAGAATTCCGTATCGAGAACTTCTGATTAATTACTTCTCCATACAATTTGTACCTACTTCACAAATCCCTCGAAGTGACAAAAAAAGATGTATACTATTTATCGGTTTGAGTTGCATTATTCCTTTTCCGTTCGAGTACAATTACATTTTGTCAGTTCGAGTGAAATTCTTTTTCAGAATTTTGTATCGAGAACTTCTGATTAATTACTTCTCGATACCATTTGCTCATGCTTCACAAATCACTCGAAGTGACAAAAAGAGATGTATACTATTTATCGAGTTGAGTTGCATTATTCCTTTTCAGTTCGAGTGAAATTACATTTTGTCAGTTCGCGTGAAATTCTTTTTTCAGAATTTTGTATCGAGAACTAGTGTATTACTTCTAAAAATCCCTCAACCTCAAATCTCTTTTTTTCTTCTTTTTTAACAAAGCAGCAAACTTTAAAAATAAAACAGCAGTTAAAAACGCATCACCAGAAGCCGTGTGTCTGTCGTGCATAGTAATATGAAACATGTCGCAGAGTTGATCCAAACTATAATGTTTTACGTCTTTAACGTATTTCGTTTTTTTATAAAGCTGTCCCGTGTCTACCAATTTGTTTTTAAGTTTTGGCAAATCCATTCGTTTTAGAGCTTGGTTAATCATAGCGACATCAAATGCAATATGGTGCGCTACCAAAACAGCACCTTCAATATGTTTTAAGAATAGCTTTATACCTTCCGTTTCTTCTTTTTTATGAATAGATCCTGCTTTTAAAATGCCATGAATTTTTACTGTATCTGCATTAAAATGTTCTTGTTGTACGTAACATTCTAAGCTGTCGGAAACGTTTATACTAAAGTTTTGTATGGTAACTGTACCAATAGATAAAATAAGGTCTTCGTTTGGATTTAGTCCTGTAGTTTCGGTATCAAATACAACAAAACGCGTCGCTTCTAAAAGGTTGTTTTTGCCTTTAAAACTTTCCGCGTAAGCGTTATAAAAATCAGGATATGTTTTGCGTTTAAACCAATTCATTTATAATAATTGAGACAGTTTAAAACGAATTTTTAATAAATCTTGTATGTCCTTTATTGGCTTAAAACAACCTTTAAGTTTTAGCCTGTCAGCTTTACTTAGGCTATTCAGATCTATAAATCTTCCAGAATCATTATTTTTTAAACCTTGTTGTGTTCTAAAACGCAGTAAAATCCGAAAGGCACTAATACAAGATTCGTATAAATCTTTGGTTTGCGGTTCTATTTCTGCAAGTTTTTTAAAACGTTCAATAGTACTGTTGACGTCTTTGGTGTTGTGCGATAAAACAAGCAATCGCGCAGCATCTACCAATGGCATAATAGCACGTGCTTTAATATCAAACTGGTCTTTGTGTTCCCCCGAATCTTCTACTAAAAAATTTCTAAAAAAGCTTAAAGGTGCTGGGTTTTTTAACGCATTTTGTCCCATAAAATTCAAGAAGATTTCATAGCTATCTATGGCTTCAAAAATACTGGTAGACATCTCATCAACAAGTTTATGATTTCCATAAACCAAATCGTAATCAAAAAAGATGTTACACAGCATCATTTTATCTGGATCTGGATGCGTAATCCAATTTTTAAATTGTGCTTTCCATTCGGTAACCGACAAACACCATTTAGGATTACTAGCCATCATATTGGCGGGACAAAGTTCAAAACCAACGGTATTTAGTTTGTTGTTAATCGCTTTTGCTAATTGTATAAAATAGGAGGTGACTGTTTCTTTTTTTTCTTCGGAAACATCTTCAAAAACCAAAGCATTGTCTTGATCTGTGAGCAGTAATTGTTCTTTTCTGCCTTGGCTACCAATCGCCAACCATGCAAAACCAACAGGTGGCTCTTGTTGTATTTCGGTAATACTTAAAATAATAATACGTTTGGTAATAGCTTCGTTTATTGCTGAAATAATATTGGCAATAAATGAAATTGGAATATGTTGTTCTATATAGTTTTTAAGCAGTTCTTGTGCCTTTTCTCGGATGTATTTTAAAGCTTCGGCTGAGGTTGCTCGCTTAATCTCTTTAATTAACACGGAAGGGTTATTTCCGTGAATTACAATAATATCATGCTCAGATAAAATCCCAATTAATTCTGAATTGGTGGTGCCATCTGTAGTAATACACAAATGGGAAATTTCATTTTTCAGCATGGCTATTTGTGCTTCGGCAACCGTAATAGTTGGCGGAAACGTAATAACAGGAGCAGACATGATGGTTTCTACTTCTTCACTAATAGCATGCAAACCTGTTGCAATTTTGTTACGTAAATCTTTGTCTGTAATAATACCTATTGGTTGCTTGTTTTGAGTAATAACGATAGATCCGACTTTATTTTTACTCATCACCAAACAGGCATCTTTTATAATAGTGTGTGCCTGACAAACAATGGGGTTTTTAGAGAAGTTTGCAGATTGCACTTCTGTAAAACTATTGGTGTTTGGTTGTAAAAAATCTTCGTTAGCAAATAGCGTTCCTTTGTCTTCTTCCGAATACGGATTACGTGTATTAGTTGCAAAACTGGCAATTAAAAACTGATTGGCTTTCGGGTTAGTAATAATAATATCTTCCAAAACTTTAGAAGACATACTGTACACAATACTTTCTTCAATAGCTTTGGCGTCTAGCAAGTATTGATCTTTCCGAATTAAAGCGCGTAGACCAAAAATATCACCTTCATCACATTCATCTACCAAACTATTTCCGCGATAAATACCAATAGCACCATCTTTTACCACATAAAACGAATCGTGTAAATCTTCATTTTGCTTAAAAATAAAGTTGTCTTTTTCTATATAATGCACTTTAACTTGCGTGGCAATGCTAAATAGTTGCTCGTGAGTTAATGCATCAAAAGGAGGGAAGCCTTTTAAGAAATCTAAAATACGTTCTGCAATAGTATTCTTCATGCTACTAAGTTATATAAAAAGAAGCGGTAATATTCTGATAATTATCATATTGTTGCTAAAATACTATAGTTGTTAATTGCCACTTAATTTAACTAACTTAGTATTCTAAATCCTTCCGTTTTATGAAAATCAAAACAATACTATACAGTTTACTTGTTCTATTCTTCTTTAATTGTAAAGATGAAAATAGCCATAAGCAGGAAATTGCAACCGAAAATACTTCCGCAGAAAAATATTTAGAACCTCAAAAAGACGATCAATTTTTAGGTGGTATTAAAATGATTCCTATACAAACGCCAAAGGGCGAGTTTAAAGTATGGACGAAACGTGTTGGTAATAATCCGACCATGAAAGTCTTGCTATTACATGGCGGACCAGGAATGACGCATGAGATTTATGAATGTTTTGATGGCTACTTTCCGCAGGAAAATATAGAATATTATTACTATGACCAATTAGGGTCGTATTACAGCGACCAGCCAAAAGATGTAAGTCTTTGGGATTTAGATCGTTTTGTAGAAGAGGTAGAACAAGTGCGAATTGCCTTAGGTTTGGATAAGGATAATTTCTATTTATACGGACAATCTTGGGGAGGAATTCTAGGGATGCAATACGCCCTGAAATATCAGGAAAATTTAAAAGGATTGATTATTTCGAATATGGTGGCTTCTATTCCAGAGTATCAGAAATATAGTGATTCGGTTTTAGCGCCACAAATGAATCCAGAAGTTTTAAAAGAAATCTTGAAATATGAAAATGACGAAGACTATAGCAATCCGCGTTACATGGAATTGATTGTAAATAATTATTATACAGAGCATGTGATTAGAATGCCTGTTGCCGATTGGCCAGAACCAATTAATAGAGGTTTTAAGCATTTAAATCCCGATGTGTATGTAACTATGCAAGGACCAAGTGAGTTTGGAATAAAAGGAGATGCCACACTGAAAAATTGGGATGTTACAGATCGATTGAAAGAAATAAAAACACCAACATTAACTATTGGCGCAACCCATGATACTATGGATCCCGAACATATGAAATGGATAAGTACCGAAGTGCAAAACGGACGGTTTTTATTATGTCCTAACGGAAGTCATTTGTCGCAATTTGATGATCAGAAAGTATTTTTTAAAGGCTTGATTGCGTTTATTAAAGATGTGGATAATGGTGCTTTTAAAGACTAAGTCAATGCAAACTTGCTAAATCATCCTTTTTTCTTTAGCTAAAGTATCTAGCCTAAATAACGTAATTTAAATAGTATTTGGTGCGGGTAGTATTAAAAAAAAAATAATTTGATTCGAAATAAAGCGGGTAAGAATACTGTTTTTTATATGGTTTGTTTAATTTTACGCAAGATTGATAATTTATAAATGTCTTTGTTTTTTATGATGCGTTGCGCGGTTTTAAAATTAATATTTTTTGGTGTTTTATTCTTTTTAGTGCCTTCTTCTTTCGGACAACAAAAGGAAGGTAGTATAGCTATGCAATACTTAGATTCTGCAGAAGTTTATATCGATGAGTTTCCTAAAAAAGCTGTTGCTTATTTAGATGTTATTCCAGAACCAATAGAAGAAAATCTAAAAGGGAAAGTAGCCAAATATTATAAACTAAAAGCAATAAGTAACAATGCGTTAAATCAACAAGCAGAAATTTTCAATAATTTTCTACTAGCTTTAAAATATGCTGAAATAGAAAAAGATTATGACACCGCAGGAATGTCTAGTTTAGAATTGTTTTATAATATTTATTCTATTAAGGAAGATACTACAGCAATGGTGTATTTAGATAAAGCAAAAACGTATTACGAATTAGGTAATAATAAAAATGGGCTTACAGAAGTGGAGCAGATGTATGCTTATATTGAGTTTCAAAATAAAAACTATAAAAAAAGTAATGCTCTGTTATTAGCACATTTAGAGGACTATAAATCTATAAAAGAAGACGGTTATTATTATATGTATGCCTTGTTTATGCTAATTTCAAATTATTTAGATTTGAATGATTTGGAACATGCAAAACAATTCTTTCAACCTTTTGAAAGGTTAAGAAATGATGTAACAATTTCACCTTCATTATATAAAAAGCATGAAGTAACTTTATATAACTGTTTTGCCGAAAGGTATTTTAAAAATAAAAAAAAGGATTCTTTAAAAATATATTTAGATCAAGCAGAAGCATTGCGTTTGTCAATGAATGATGCAGATGTTGAAAATTATTTTAAACTAAAAAGTAATTACTATGATGAAATAAATAATATAGAATTTAAAAATAATTATGTAGATTCTTTAAAGGATTTTCATCAAAGAAATTTGAAAGAAACTTTAGATGCAAGTCTTAAAATAAATAAAACATTAATTAATACGGAAAATAATTTACGAGAAGAAAGTAGCAAGAAGAAGTTAAACAGAAATGCTATGATAATCTTGGGATTTGTACTTCTTGTCTTTATTGTTTTTGTAAGTGTTAAAAACAATAAAATAAAACAAAAAATAGGAGAGTTTACTAAAAAGAAAGAAGAATATACATATATGCAAACCAACCATGAAAAATTGCAGGTGAAGGTTCGCGGATTAGAAGATTATTTAAATGACGTGAAAAAGGAAATCAAAAGTATTTCGAAAATAAATGACACACCAAAACAAAGAGAGCGAATAAAAGAATTATATAAAGATTTACACTTAAACTCTTCTACCGTTTTAGATAAAAGCAAAAACCATCTAGAGCTTGTTAATGATTTGAATATCGATTTCTTTAATACCATGAATAGTAAACATCCAGAATTAGATGATTCAGAAATTATAATCTGTTATTATTTACACATCGGATTTAAAAATAAAGAAATAGCAGTATTCTTAAATAGATCACTAAGGTCGATAGAGAATAAAAGATTTAGAATAGGAAAAAAAATACATCTTAAAGCAACGAATCTAAATTTATTAGAATATCTAAATGCGCTTTTTGAAGAAAATAAAAAAGTTGTCTAATACAATAATTTTATATCTCCACACCTTACGGTAATTGAAAACCAGTTTTTTATAGAAGTGAGTAATTAGTGAGTAGTCCTTTTTGTTTTATTACTTCCGAAGTTTTTAATATTTGTAGGAACAATTATAATGTTCTACTAATTTTTAAAATGGATAAAATGAAAAAAATTACCTACCTATTAATGTTGTTTTCAATTGCTGCATTTAGCCAAAATACAGAGGATGCAAATTGGAGATCTATTTATGGCAATAACGATGCTAGTTTTTATGAAATCCAAGCAGATTTTAATGCCTATTGGAAAGGCAAAACGCCAGAGCGCGGACAAGGATATAAGCCTTTTAAAAGATGGGAAGATTATATGGCACCAAGAGTTTATCCTTCTGGAGACATCAACTTACCTTCTAATAACTACAATAATTATATCTCTTGGTTAAAAGAAAAAGGAAATAGCAAGGAAGAAATTACATACAGAAGTTCTTTATCAAATTGGACAGAGATTGGACCAATTGGTGCTGCAGGTGGACCAAGCCCTTACACAACAACAGGTGCAGGAAGAACAAATTTTGTAAGATTTGATCCAAGTGATAACAATATTATGTACGTTGGTACTCCTGATGGAGGTTTATGGAAATCTACAAATGGTGGTGCTTCATATACAACCAATACCGATTTTTTAGCAGCTATTGGGTGTTCTGATTTAGTAATAGATCCTACAGATACCGATATTATGTATCTAGCAACGGGTGATTTAGAAGGAAATAGAAAAACTATTGGTGTTTTAAAATCTACAGATGGCGGAGCAACTTGGAATACTACTTCATTTGCAGTAGCTCCTTCGAATGGATATCTTATCTCTAAATTAGTAATGGATCCAAATAATCCTTTAAAGATGATTGCTTCTACTAATGTTGGTACTTTTAATACTAATGATGGTTGGGCAACATATTTCTATGGTACATTCCCTGCTGGAGATCCTAATCTTCAAGATATGGAGTTAAAACCAGGAAGTTCATCTACAGTATATGCATCAGGTACTAACTTTTATAAGTCTACAGATTTTGGAGTTAATTGGACGGAAGTTACTTCTGGATTACCAACTTCAGGAATTGTTCGTATTGCATTAGGAGTAACTCCAGGTAATGATTCCTATGTGTATGCATTATATGCTAATTCCGCGGGTAATAATTATAATGGTATGTATCTATCAACAGATAGCGGTACTACTTTTACAACACAATCTACTTCACCAAACTTATTAGGTTATGAAGCGGATGGTTCCGATGCTGGCGGACAAGCATTCTACGATTTATCGATTGTTGTTTCTCCAACAAATCCAAATATTGTAACTACAGGTGGTGTGAACCATTGGCAATCTACAGATGGTGGTGTAAATTGGGTAAATACTACGGTTTGGGATTCTGGCGAAATACATGCAGATGTACATGAATTATACTATTTACCAGGAAGTGCTACAACCATGTTTTCTTGTAATGATGGTGGTCTTTTTAAATCTACAGATAATGGAAATGATTGGTATGATATTAGTGGTAATATGGGAATAGGACAAATGGTGAAATTAGGATTATCTCCTTTAACGGCAACAACTATGGTGGCAGGAGAACAAGACAATGGTTCTATTTTAAAAACAAATTCTAGTTGGTATGCTATCAATGGTGGAGATGGCGGAGAATGTTTTATCGATTATACAGATAATAATACCATTTATACACAATATGTAGAAGGTAAATATGCACGTACTTATGATGGTGGAACAAATATGAATCCTATTGTAACAGGTCTTCCAACAGGAATAGATTTTTATAGTCCTTTTAAAATGGATCCTGTAGATAATTATACCATATATTCTGGAGGTACTCCTACATTATATATTTCCACTAATCAAGGAGATAATTGGTATCCGTTAGCGACCTCTTTAGGTACAGGAAGTATTACCGATTTTGTAGTTGCACCTAGTAATACTGCTGTAATATATACAGTACAAGCAGATGCTATTTCTAAGTCTACTGATTATGGTGTTAGTTTTACTAATGTTACCGGAACGCTACCTACAACTGCAGCTTTTTCTAGTGTTACCGTATCTAATACAAATCCAGATAAAGTTTGGGTAACCTATTCTGGTTACGAAGCTGGAACTAAAGTGTATCAATCTCTGGATGGAGGATCTAATTGGACAAGTATTTCAGCAGGATTACCTAATATACCTATGAATACTATAGTATATACTAATAATACGACTTCAGACGCTATTTATGTTGGAGGAGATATTGGTGTATATTATTTCAATAATACCTTATCTGCTTTTGAATTATTTAATATTGGTCTACCTAATACAAGTATAAAGGATTTAGAGATTCATTATGCTACAGCAAAAATTGTTGCTGGAACCTACGGAAGAGGTGCGTGGATAAGCAATTTAAATGATGCTACATTAGATGTAAATCAAAATGAAGTTGCATTTGAAATTAAGGTTTTTGAAAACGAAAACGAACAATTAAAAGTGAAATCTACAACACATACTATTAATAGTATTACTGTTTTTGATGCCTTAGGTAGACGAGTATTTGACCAAGTGAATATTGGAGCAAAAGAGTTTACCATTGCATCTATTAAAAGAAAGCAACAAGCTTTATTTGTAAATGTTACTTTATCAAATAATTCTATAATTTGTAAAAAAATAATGTTTTAATTAATAATTGTTTAATAGCGGGAAAGGGGGTTTCTATTTTAGAAACTCTTTTTTTTTTAATATTAAAAAAGAATAACATATTTATAATTAGAACACAATCAATAATTTACTCTATTGAGTAATTAGTGAGTAGTCCTTTTTTTATTTAGTAGTAGACGGCTCCATATATTTGATGAGATTATTATTCTAAACAGGAAATAATATAAAAATAAAATTAGAAGAATAGGCCATATGAAAGTAGGAAGCAAATAGAATAGCATTTCAAAATATCCGAAATCAATTACAAATAGTAAACGAAACATTACATTACCAATACAGTGCATGGTACACGAATATAATTTATAATGTAGTTGGTGTTTAGTATAAAACGCAAACTTAAATCTTAGAAAAAATAGTGTAGATGTTAATCATGTGGCTACACAGAAGATAGTTATTAAGTGAGGGAATAATTAATTAATGTTAATTATTGTAATTTGAAAAGAGCCCCTAAAAAGGCTCTTTTTTTTGATTTTTATACAGATAAACTTGGTTTTAATTTCGCTACTTTTTTCTTGATATAAATAAAAATTAGAAGCGATAAAAAGCCAAATATAGTAAAGCCAATAAATAGAGGTAAAGCAGTGTCTTTTACAAAACTACCAATATAATTAGCAATTGGTACCGCCATTATGGTAGAGATAAAGCCTGTTAAAGCGGCTCCAATTCCAGCAATATGACCAATAGGCTCCATCGCAATGGCTCTTAAATTCCCGAAAATAAAACCAATAGTAAAAAACTGAATAGCCATAAATAATAGTATGATCGCTAAGGACGGGTTTGTTGCTGCACTCCAAAAAAGAAGCACGTATAACAACGCATTTATACTAAATACTATAATTGCTATATACGATAAACGCCACATACCTAAACGCATTACAAAACTACCATTTAAAAAGGTAGACAATCCAACACCAGCGGCTAATCCAGCAAAAATATATGGAAACTCTTCTATTAACCCATATTGATTCTCAAAAATAATTTGTGAAGCACTTAAATACACTATAAATGCTCCAGAAATAAAACCAGAAATAATGGTGAATGCTATAGTTTCTGGATGTTTTATTAATTCCTTTACACCATCAATAAATACGTGTTTACTAAACTTTATTTTATATTCTGGTTTCAGCGTTTCCGGTTGTCTTTTCCAAAACCAAATACTGACTAAAAATGCCATTACTAATTGTACATAAAAAATACCTTGCCATTCATAATGGTTTAAAATAAATTTTCCCATTACTGGAGCAATAACTGGCACTAAAATGAAAAAAGTGGTCACAAAAGACATGATTTTTGCCATATAATCTCCTTTGTACATATCTCTAATGACAGCAATAGCAATGGTTCTTGGAGCTGCTAAACCAATACCTTGTAAAATTCTACCAAAGATCATCCATTCTAAAGATGGAGATAAAACACATATTACACTCGCGACCGTAAAAACAGCAAAACCAATATATACTATAGGTTTTCTTCCAAAGCTGTCCGATAAAGGTCCGAACAATAATTGCCCAAATCCTAAACCTAAAAAAATCATGGTAATTAATAACTGATTGTTATTGGTGTCTAGACTATTAATAGAAACCCCAATAGCAGTCATCGCTGGTAAAATAGCATCAATGGCAAGTGCTACAATAGACATTAAGGAGGCCATTAAGGCTATAAATTCAAGCTTTACAGGTTGGTTTTCTTGCATCTTGCAAAAGTAAGTCAATTATTAACTATTTTTGGGCTTGAAATCTTAATTAAATCTTAATTATGCTAATACATACTTTGGTAAAACTCTTTACAAGAGACTTGAATGCTTTAATAACAGAAATTGAAACGTATACCAAGGAAACTAATTTGTGGATAACCAACGAAGCGGTGAATAACTCTGCAGGAAATTTATGTTTGCATTTGGTAGGTAATTTAAATGCTTTTATTGGTGATTCTATAGGAAACACAGGTTACATACGACAAAGAGATTTAGAATTCTCACTTAAAAATGTACCTAAAATAGAATTAATTAAGCAAGTTAAAGATACGATTATAGTAGTTGAAAATACACTTAAAATGGTAACGGAAGCCGACTTGCAAAAAGAATATAAGCGTCGTGTTTTTGAAGATACCATGACTACCGAATACTTTTTAGTCCATCTAACCATGCATCTTTCCTATCATTTAGGACAAATAAATTACCACCGACGTTTATTAGATAACTAACAAAAACCGGTCGGTCATTCTTCTTAACAAAACATTAATTTTTTAGTGTAAGTCTATTGCTTTTTCAAACGTATCTTTGCTTAACATTTATATAAATATGCAACATTTAAAAACTTCAGATTCTAAAGATAAAACCAAACCAAAAGTAACTTTAAAACAAGCGTTTAAAACCATTATTTGGCCTAGACGTAAATTGGTATTTATTGGTTTAATTCTAATCATCATTAAAAGTCTTTCCGGTTTAATATTGCCTTGGCAAAGTAAAGTATTACTCGATGACGTAGTGCCCAGTGGAGATACCAGTAAATTATGGACCCTTATTGCCATTGTAATTATTGCAATATCAGTGCAAGCGGTTACTTCTTATTTACTAACAAAAATATTAAGTGTTCAAGCGCAATATTTAATTTCAGAATTACGAGCTCAAGTTCAAAAAAAGGTGCTTTCGCTTCCTATTAGTTTTTTCGATAACACAAAATCGGGAGCATTAGTTTCTCGAATTATGACAGATGTAGAAGGCGTTAGAAATCTTATAGGTACCGGTTTAGTACAATTAGTTGGAGGAACATTTACAGCAGTAGTATCTTTATTTATCTTGATTAAACTGAATGCTTGGATGACACTTTTTGTATTTATTCCATTATCTATTTTCGGAATAATCGCATTAAAAGCATTCAAATATATCCGTCCAATTTTTAGAACTAGAGGTCAGATAAATGCGGAAGTTACTGGTCGTTTAACCGAAACTTTAGCTGGAGTTCGCGTAATAAAAGCCTTTAATGCCGAAGAACAAGAAAATGTAGCTTTCGAAAAAGGCGTGGATAGATTATACCAAAATGTAAAAAAGAGTTTAACAGCTACTGCTTTAATGACCAGTTCTTCTACTTTTTTAATAGGAGTTGCAACTACTGGAATCATGGGAATTGGTGGTTATTATATGATTATTGGAGAAATGACGACAGGTGATTTTCTGTTTTTTACTTTGGTATTAGGATTTATGATTGCGCCAATTATTCAAATGAGTAATATTGGTAGTCAGTTAACCGAAGCTCTTGCAGGTTTAGATAGAACGGAAGAATTGATGAATATGGCTGCCGAAGACGATGACGAAAATCGTACCGAAGAGCTTCAAGATTTTAAAGGGGAAATAGAGTTTAAAGATGTTTCTTTTGCATACGAAGAAGGAAAACCTGTCCTTCATAATATCGATTTTAAAGCGCCTTCAGGTTCTGTAATTGCTTTGGTAGGAAGTTCTGGTTCTGGAAAATCTACCATCGCAGGATTATCGGCTACTTTTTTAAATCCGGAATCTGGTACCATTACAATTGATGGAAAAGATCTTTCTAAAGTGAAATTAAATAGCTTCCGAAAACATTTAGGTGTGGTATTGCAAGATGAATTTTTGTTTGAAGGTACCATTCGTGAAAATATTATGTTTCCAAGACCAAATGCTTCCGAAGAACAATTGCAAGCAGCGGTAAAAGCAGCCTATGTAAATGAATTTACAGATCGTTTTGATGATGGCCTAGAAACTTTAATAGGCGAAAGAGGTGTGAAGCTTTCTGGCGGACAAAGACAACGTATCGCGATTGCAAGAGCTATTTTGGCAGATCCGAAAGTTATTATTTTAGACGAAGCGACTTCTAATTTAGATACCGAAAGTGAAGCATTAATTCAGAAATCTTTATCGCAATTAACCAAAAATAGAACGACCATCGTTATTGCACACCGATTAAGTACGATTCGTAAAGCAGATCAAATTCTAGTCATCGAAAACGGAAAAATTGCAGAGCGAGGTAATCATGAGGATTTAATAGCATCTAAAGGTCGATATTTTGATTTGTATACTTATCAGGCTAAAATTTAATTATTTTACGCTTAGAATAAGAAGGTTACTATAAATGGAGATAATTTAAATGTGTATTTTTGTTAGGTAAATCATTAAAATGGCACCATTAATTACAGCAGAAGATAAATTAAAAGAGCGTATTAAAGAGCTTACTTGTTTGTATGCAATAAGTTCGTATATCGCTAATTGTAATATTGAAAATATTAATCCTACCATACAAGCGATAGCAATTAGTTTAAAAGATGCCATTCGTTTTCCTGAAGATGCTTCCGTTGAAATCTTGGTTCATGATGATTTATTTAAAACAGGAAAAGAGCCTTTAGAAAAGGTGTTTATTCTTTCTGCTATAAAAACATTTAACACGCCAATAGGTTCTATAAAAATTGGCTATTCGGAAGCTAAATATACGTCGAATAGTTTTTTAAACGAAGAAAAACAGCTTTTGCAAAAAGTAGCTTTAGAGATTGGTAATTTACTAGAACGCAAACAAATTATAGAAAACGAAGCGATCACTAGACGACAAATAGAACGTACAGATCGCTTATCTATTCTAGGAGAAATCACCGCTGGAATTGCGCATGAACTGAATACACCTTTGGCAAATATTTTAGGCTATTCGGAATTATTAAAAGACCAATTCCTGAATAATATCGAAGCTTCCAACGACTTAGAGAAAATCACAAACAGTGCTATTTATTCTAGAGAGGTAGTTAAAAAACTCATGTTCTTTTCCTGTGATATGCCACAGCAAATGAAACTAACAAACATAGTACCTATTATTAAAGACGCTATCAGTCTGTTAAAACCTAATTTCATTAAAAAGAATATTGATTGTCAGTTACATATTTTAGAAGATCGTATTACACTTCGAGTGGATGCGATTCAATTAACACAAGTTATTTTTAATTTAGTAATTAATGCTATTTATTTTTCGCCAGAAAACGGCATTATAAAAGTGCATGTAACCCAAAATGAAAAGGATATTGAAATAGTAATTAGCGACCAAGGAAAAGGAATTGATGCAGGTAGTAGCGATAGTATTTTCAATCCGTTTTACACCACCAAACCCGTTGGTGAAGGTTCTGGCTTAGGATTGAGCGTTGTGCATGGCATTGTTAAAAGTCATAAAGGAAGTATAAAACACAAACCGAATGTTCCTAAAGGAACTATTTTTACTATACACCTTCCTAAAAATTAAAGCATGGAATTCAATCGTGAAAATATATTAATTGTCGATGATGATGTTCATATTTTAGAACTCATACAACGCCATTTACAAACATTAAATTACCATACGTATAAAGCAATTTCAGTAAAAGAAGCGATCGCTATTTTACAAGATAAGTCGATAGATTTATTAATTACCGATTTAAAAATGCCTGGTGTGGATGGTTTAGAATTAGTAAAATATGTTTCCGAACATTTTCCGAATATCCCCAAATTAGTGGTTACTGGTTATCCTTCTATCGATGGTGCTTTAGATGCTCTAAGATCTGGTGCTATGGAATATGTAACCAAGCCATTCACGAAGGAAGAATTAAAAACTGCAGTTACAAAAGCATTAAAAGATACACCGAAAAAAGTGCAGCTTGCCTCTAATACAACGGAAGATAAAAAGGGCTATGGCGAACTTATTGGGCAATCGGAAGCATTAAAAAAAGTAACCGATGTTATCGATCGGGTAAAAAATAATAAAGCAACTGTTTTTATATCTGGTGAAAGTGGTACCGGAAAAGAATTAGTAGCACGTTCCATTCATTACCTAGGGAAATTTGCTACAGCACCTTTTGTTGCTGTAAATTGTGGTGCAATCCCTGAAAATCTTTTAGAAGCAGAATTGTTTGGCTATACAAAAGGCGCATTTACAGGAGCAGAAAACGATAGAAATGGATTTTTTCAAGCCGCTAATAAAGGCACTATTTTTTTAGACGAAATTGGTAATGCATCTTTAGCAACACAGTTGCGTTTGTTACGTGTTTTACAAGAAAAAGAAGTGGTTCGCGTGGGATCGCAAAAAGTAGAACCTGTAGATATTCGTGTTATTGCTGCAACCAATGTGAATTTAAAAGACTTAATAAAAACAGGGCGCTTTCGCGAAGATCTCTATTACCGTTTAACCGTTGTGGAATTAGAAGTTCCGCCATTACGAGATCGTAAAGATGATATTCCGCTTTTAGTGAAAAAGTTTTTGTTTAAATATGGTGTGGAATTTAAGGATAAATTAATTTCTATTTCTCCGGAAGCACTTACCGCTTTAGAACGCTATAATTGGCCAGGAAATATCAGGGAATTAGAAAATGTAATCCAACGCGCTGTAATTATGTGCGACAAGCAGGTTGCTATTCAAGACTTACCAGAACATTTAAAATACACCATCCAATTTCCGGAAGAAAACCAAGAACTCTTACCCTTAAAAACAGTGGAAAGAAATTATATTCTTAAAGTTTTAGAAGCTACAAATAACAACAAAACAAAGGCCGCTAAAATTCTACAAATAGATCGCAAAACCTTAGGCGAAAAAATAAAATAATTCCTTTTAATAGTGCGTATTATTTACGCAGTTGGGGAGTTTCTACACACTTCAATAATTCGCAAAACGCTTTAGTGTTGCGTGTAACATGCTGTTTTGTAGTGATTTAGAATATTTTTCATAAAATTACTTTTAGTATGGCACAGCAGTTGCCTTTAGGTTTGTAATAATAAAACTAATAAAATAAAAGTATTATGGAAAATAGCTTATGCAGTAATTGCAAGTTTAACAACGACTGTAGTTTAACCTCCAATAAAAATTTTATATGGTCTTGTAGTGAACATGAAGTAGCTGCTATAAACAATTTTGACCATGAAGAATTAACTACAAAAAATGCCTTCGCGTACCAAACTACCGAACGTGCAATGGAACTTATCTAAACAAAACAAAAAATGACTTTAACAAAAGAATTAAAAAAGAAAAAACAACCAAAACAAGGCATGCTGGCAAATGTGATGCAACAATTTGACGCAGCAGCAGATATGGTTGAACTAAATCCAAACATTAGAAAAATATTGGAAGTAACCAATAACGAACTAATTATTCACTTTCCAGTGCGTATGGATAATGGAGAAGTGGAGATTTTTAAAGGGTACAGAGTGCAACACAACAATGCATTAGGACCTTATAAAGGTGGATTGCGTTACCATCCTACAATCGATATCGATTCTGTAAAAGCATTAGCGATGTGGATGACCTGGAAAACATCACTGGCAGGTTTGCCTTATGGTGGTGCAAAAGGAGGAATTCAAATGGATCCTAAAAAATATTCGAATTCAGAATTAGAACGTATTACAAGACGTTTTACTTATGCTTTAGGAGAAAACATTGGGCCAGAACACGATATTCCAGCTCCAGATGTAAATACAAATGCGCAAACTATGGCGTGGATTGCAGATACCTATATGTCTACAAAAGCACCATCAGAACGTTCTAAAAATCAACACGTAGTAACAGGAAAACCTGTAGGTTCTGGAGGATTAGAAGGTAGAGATAGAGCAACAGGATTTGGTGTGTTTTTAACCATTAAATATTGGGCAGAAAACAAGAATGTAGATTTAAAAGGAAAAACATTTATTGTACAAGGTTTTGGAAACGTTGGCTATTGGACCGCACACTTTTTAGAATTAGAAGGTGCGAAAATGGTAGGTGTTCAGGATGCTTTTGGTTCTATTACTAATACCGAAGGATTATCTGTGGAGCATTTATTTGAATACATTAAAAACAATCAAGGAAGTGTACAAGGATTCCCTGGTTCTACAGCTGTTTTAAAAGAAGATTTCTTTGCATTACACTGTGATATCTGTATTCCTGCTGCTTTAGGGAATCAAATTACGAAAGACAATGCCAATGATATTAAAGCTTTTTTAATAGCGGAAGGTGCAAACGGACCTACAACTGTAGAGGCGGAGAAGATTTTATTAGAAAAAGGGATCACTGTAATTCCGGATATTTTATGCAATTCTGGAGGTGTAATTGGTAGTTATTTTGAATGGTTACAAAACCGTAACGGAGAGCTTTGGGAACTGGAAGAAATTCTTGTCAAATTAGATAAAAAGATAAAAGAAGTTTTTAATAGGGTTTTAAAAACGGCAGAAGCTAAAGATATTGATATGCGTTCGGCAGCATATTTTATTGCAATAGAACGTATTGAAAAAGCCTATGTACAAAGAGGGATTTTTCCTTGATAATTTAAAAATTTAGAACATGAAGTATGGCAGTATAGTATTAGAGAAAAAGGAATATGTTACATTAAAACAATTACTTAATTTATCTGAAAGTTATAAAGAATCCACAAGAAAGACATCCATTTTAAGATTGAAAGAGGAGTTAAAAAGTGCTATAATATTAGATGAAAAAGAATTGCCAGATGATATTATTCGGTTTAATTCTAATGTCGTTGTAGCAACCAAAGATGGTTGGCAAAATGATTTTCAACTGGTAGCAGTAGCAGAAAGTAATTTTTCAAATAAAAAGGTTTCTATTTTAACACCAATGGGCTTAGCTATTATTGGTTATGCAAAAGGGGATATTATAGATTGGGAGTTTCCTGGTGGTGTAAAATCTTTAGAAATTAAAGATGTAAAACAAACAGAAAAAGTAAAGTAATAAAAAATAAAAGTTATGGAATTAAATACATTTTTTAACCATGATACCGATGAGCAAATTGTTCAGAAAAGAAGTGCTGAAGAGTTAAGCTTATGGATGTCTCATATTAATTATATTCTTAATGAAAGTGATAGGTTAGCAAAAATAGCTTCCAATGTTATTAAAAACAGAGATTTTAGAGATCAGTTTTTAGAGTTAATAATTCAAAACCAATCTGTTTTAAATGAATTGCTTAGTTATAAAAATACCATGGTACATTATAAAGAATGTGATGATTTTGAATGCGATTTATTTTATATTAATAAGCATGAGGATTTTAGAGAGAAATATATAAAAGCTGTCCGTAATTATAGATCACATAAAGATCAGTTTTATTCTAAAATGCTTTCCTAAGTGTATTATAACTACTTGATTTTTATATAAAAAAAAGCCAAAACAGTCTATGTTTTGACTTTTTAATTTTGTGAATATTCTTACTTTAAAAATACTTTTTGTGGCTAAAATTGTAGTCCTATAAAAGTTTTTCGTTTTTAATATTAGCCATGTATTTTCGTATTGTTTATTATATATATTAGTACTATATTATAATCTATATCAACCCTTTTAATTAAAATGAAAAATAGACTTCTATTTTGCTTTAGTATTTTTTTATGTTCGTCTTCTTTAATGGCGCAAAAGCTCGATTCCGAAAAGATTAAAGAGCAAATCACACAATATAAAAACGATCTGCGTGGTCCTTATAAAGACATTCGTTGGTTTTGTACAGATGGCAGTATAAGACAACCAAAAGATCCTTGTCCAGATAATATCGGGCCAGGAAATCAGCATGCCAGATATAAAGATGAAGTTGAAAAATTAGCGAAAAGTAACCATGTTTTTTTAGGACAAATTTTAACCTACACTAAAAACGAAGCATTTTGGGATGTCGATCATAATAACTCTAGATTAAAACAATATCAAATTGATAAGTATTTAAGAGCTGTAGATGATGGTTGGGTGAATAGAAAAAGCCAATTTTATCGCGGTGCAATCCAATCGGAAGATGAAGAAGCTTGGGGAATCGATTTTTATAAATGGTTACTTGCTAAGGATGCATTGTTAGTGGATAATTATTATTTAATAAGACAGTCGTTAAAAGATATTCCGCATAGTGGCGACGATAATGTAGCGCAACTCATGCGTAGTCAGTCTAAAGTGCTTTCTGATTTATATCCTTCCTTTATGGATTTACGTGTTAAAATACATGCGCAACCAGAATTTGTAGATATTGAAAAAGTGAAAACTTTTAAAATAAAGCACGTTTCAAAAATGTCTTCTAGCCAAACTAAAGTGTTAGACGAATTAGTAGCCACTATGACTATGTTTTTTAAACCTATTGATTTAGTTTCGTTACAACAGAAGGCTACTTTATTAAAAACAACAGCTTTTGGAGAAGCCTTTAAAGATTATGCTTTAGCGAATAATGTAAACACAAATGCAGCAGATTTAATTCAGGATACAGCAGAATTACTAGTAAATTTAAGAACCAATCTTTTAGTAGAAAAAAGACCTTTGGCACGTTTACAAATGCTAGATGTTTCTATTAAATTAGAAGAAGTTATTTTTAAAAATGCACCACTTTGGAAACCGGAAACGGTAGAACAATTAGTAGAAAAAGTATGTTATCTGGGAATGGCAACAGCGGCAGCTGGCTATATTGAACAACACGAATGGGAATCTTTAAGTCTAACCAAAGCAGCTAATTTAAATAATGAATCTACATTAGGAGAATTAACAACCATCTTACAAAGCGGAAGAAGTTTGGTAGAATGGAGTTCTGGAATGGTGAAAGCCAATTACCAAAATGAAGTAGATACATACACAAGCTTTGAGCCTTTAGCTTATGGTTTTATAGATGATAAAATTAGAGGTTCTATAGCTTTACATTTAGGAAAAGCAGTAGGAGAGTTAGGTGATTTTATTGCTCAAGAATCTTCTTTAACGAATAAGGCTTTAAACATTCCAAACCAAAGTACTATTCGTGGTTTAAATCCGGGTTATGCTTTTGGTGAATTAGTGGTTGTTGCTGGATCTCCAGATGCTATTGAAGTATCTTCCAATAAAATATATGTGTTTCAACGTCCGCCAGCAGATTTAAAACCTATTGCGGGAATTGCAACCGTTTCCGAAGGGAATATGGTCTCTCATGTGCAGTTGTTAGCGCGTAATTTAGGAATTCCGAATGCGGCATTATCCGATGAGAACTTGGATGATTTAAAACAATTTAGCGGACAAAAAGTATTTTATGCAGTTTCGAATAAAGGAAATGTGATTATAAAAGCAGAGAAAGATATGTCTGCGGAAGAGGTAGCATTGTTCGCGAAAAAAGAACGTAAAGAAGGAAAAATTGAGGTTCCGGTAGAAAGTATTGTTTTAAATGAAACGAAAGTTTTAAATATGCGAAATGTGGATGCTAGTGATTCTGGAAAGATTTGCGGTCCAAAAGCAGCTAATTTAGGACAACTTAAAAAAATGTTCCCAGAGCAAGTAGTAGAAGGTTTAGTGATTCCTTTCGGAATTTTTAGAGATCACATGGATCAAGAAATGCCAGAACAAAATCAATCATATTGGGAGTTTTTAAGTGCTATGTTTCAAGAAGCAATAGCAATGGAAAATAAAGGTATTGTAGAAGAAGAAATTGAACATTATCAATTACGCCAGTTAGAAATTTTACGTGCAGCGATTAAACAAATGCCTTTAAAAGCAGATTTTATTTCACAAATGGAAAATGATTTTAAATCCGTTCTAGGAAAAGGCTTAGGAGAAATTCCTGTGTTTTTAAGAAGCGATACCAACATGGAAGATTTAAAAGAATTTACAGGAGCAGGTTTAAATCTTACCTTATTTAATGTCGTGGATAAAAACAAAATATTAGAAGGCATTAAAGATGTCTGGGCTTCGCCATATACGGAGCGTAGTTTTAAATGGCGACAAAAATATTTATTAAATCCTGAGAATGTATTTCCTTCTATTTTAGTTATTCCTAGTGTAGATGTAGATTATTCAGGAGTTTTAATTACAAAAGGATTGACTTCAGGAAACGATAATGATTTAACCGTTGCTTTTAGTAGAGGTGCGGGTGGCGCAGTAGATGGGCAATCGGCAGAAACCTATTTGCTAAAAGATGCAGGAGGTTCTCAATTATTAGCACCTTCTAGAGAGCCTTTTTATAATAGTTTACCAATAACTGGAGGAACGCTTAAAAAGACAGCAACCTTTGCGCAACCTATTTTAAATGCACAAAATATTGCAGATATTAAGCAATTGGCAAAAACAATAAGAGAAACCATGCCAAAAGAAACCAATTCAGATTATGAAGGAGCTTATGATGTAGAGCTAGGTTTTAAAGAAAATAAATTATGGTTATTTCAAATTAGACCTTTTGTAGAAAATAAGAAAGCACTAAGTTCTTCGTATTTAGAATCCATCACACCAACCATTGATACTAACAAAGCGATTTCGCTTTCCAATAAAATATAAATGAAAAAAGTAATTTTATTAATCGCAGCGGTATTTGTTTTTTCTGCATTTACTACCATAATGGTATATCCTATTGATGGATATGAATACACAGGAATAAAACGTTTAAAGCGGTTAGCCCTTATTAAAAGCGGTGAAATTGTTGAAAAACAAACTCTGCCAGAAGGTGCTTTTAAATCGTATTTAGATATTAAACTAAATTTAAAAGAGAAAGCAGCAGACAGTTTACATTGTTTTTTTAAGGAAAATCCTGCTTTTCAAAAAGAGATCAGCGATTTGTTTCGAGGTTTAGATAAAAGTTATTCGTTAACGGTTTTAGACATCACGAACTTAAACGAAATTAAATACGCACATAGAAATGAAACTTCTGGTTATCAACCGGGAAGTGTAGGGAAATTAGCGGTTTTAGTAGGTTTATTTGATCAGCTAGCAAAAATTTATCCGGACGATTTTGATAAACGTATTGCACTCTTAAAAACCAAAGTGGTGAAAGCTGGAGTTTGGGGTTTAACTGATGAACATACCATTCCTATTTATAATATAGAAACTAAGAAATTAGTAAAACGCCAAGTGATTGCTAGTGATGAATTTTCGTTATTTGAATGGGCAGATCACATGCTTTCAGTTAGTAATAATGGTGCTGCAAGTATTGTTTGGCGAGAAGTATTATTAATGCAAGCTTTTGGTGAAAAATATCCAGAATTAACCGAAACGGAAGCTTTAACGTATTTTAAAACTACAGAAAAAAAGGTGCTTACAGACCTAGGAAATGACGTGGTTAATTTACCATTACGTGATTTAGGAATCACTGCAGACGAATGGCGCTTAGGAAGCTTTTTTACAAGAGGAGCAAATACCTATGTTGGGGATAAAGGTGGAAGTATTGGTACGCCACTTGGTGTAATGAAGTTTTTAGTGCAATTGGAACAAGGTAACGTGATAGATGCCCAATCTAGTCTAGAAATGAAACGATTGATGTACATGACCGATAGACGAATTCGGTATGCACAAGCACCAGCTTTAAAAGAAGCTGCTGTGTATTTTAAATCTGGTAGTTTGTATAAATGTGATAGAAGTAACGGACAAGAATGCGGAAAGTATATGGGGAATATTCAGAATTTTATGAACTCGGTTGCCATTGTAGAACATCCAGATAACACAACGTATATGGTAGTTTTAATGACGAACGTTTTACGGAAAAACTCTGCTACAGATCACATGAATTTAGCAGCTAATATAGATAAGCTAATTAGGAAATAGTTTGTAAAAGCGATTCCGTTTTTGCTCTAATTTTTTTATTGGTTTCATTGATTAAAACCATTTCTAAAAGGGATTTATAATTTGCAGTATTCGATTTTTCAATGAGATATAATACTGCAAATTTTAATTTCACATCTTTCCGTTTTAATAATTCATGATAACATTCTAATTCACTTAAAACCTTAAGATTAAGCTTCTTAATTTTTTCTTCGGAATTGGCGTCTAGTAAAATCGATTCCGCTAAAGGAATTAATTCCTTTTTAAGTTGACTATTTAAGATATTATCTAAAAATTCAATGGCATGAATACGCTGTTCTTCCTTCCCATTTATAATAGTTTTTAAAATAGGATCTACATCGTTAGGTGGATATTTTATTCCTAAAAACCTAAAAATACGTTGCAGTTGTCTATCTAATCGTTGTTCTAAAACATGAATTAATCCATTTCTAGCTTCGTTTTCCTCTTTAGACTCTATGGCTACCGATTTCTTTTTATACTGAAGTACAATTTGTGTGTGTATTACCGCTAATGTATTTTGATATAATTGACATTCGTCTAAAATTTTATCAACAATAAAACGGTCCTTGATTTTTAAGTTTGGGTATTTCCATTTTAAACGTTTTAAGGCTTCAATAGCTTCTACTTTTACCGTATGCTCTGTGTCATTAGTTAAGAGGATTAAAGTCTGAATGGCCTTTTGTGATTTGAATTTTTCAATAGCCAAAATAACATAAGCGGCATCTTCAAAGTCTATCGTTTCTTTGATTATTTTATGGTATAATAGATCCATAATTGGTTCGCCATAAATGTGTAAAGCATCTACAGCTATTGGTCTAGTTTCTTTTACCGATAAATGCGAAATGATTAAATCTATAAATTCAGGATCTAAGGTTTTTGAAGCACTAGTTATTGCCGTTTTTACCACTTCTATATCTTTGGAAAGTAATTGGGTTTTAATAACGTTATAATAGGTGCTTATTTTTGCATTTCCGATACTTTCTAATATCGCTTTTATAGTATTACTTTTAAATTCTTCGTTTGGTAATTCTAAATATTTAATTAATGCAGTTTCTATTTTTTGCTCTAAATTGAATTTATTTTGAAGCGATGGATTGTTCCTTAATTCTAAGGATAAACCTAATAATGCAGCATTACTTATGGTGTTGTCATCGCTATTGCTGTATTTTTCAAATAAAACGATGGTATTTTGCTTGTAGTTTTTTAATAAATATCGAAAAGCAGAAGTGGTCACATTTTGATCTTTATCTTGAATCATGCTTTCCATTTGTGCCGATAAATTTTCGGTTTTTAGAAAGTACAAATTCTCAATTGCTAAAGCTTTTACTCTAGGTGAAGGATGGTTTAATAGGTTTTTAATGCCGTTAAAGAAACGTTCGTCTTTAACTTCCAATGTTTTGGTAAGCATATTAATAATTTGATTTTCGGTACCGGTATTGAATACTCTTTTTACCGACTCTATAATGGATGTTACCTTAATTTCTTCCTTTAAATGCTTGTCTTTTTTAGTGGTAGATATTTCTAATAAATCTTTAAATGCGATGATATATTCTTTCCTTAAAAAATAAATAAGCGTCAGCCAAACCACTATTAAAATAATTATAATAACACTTATATAGGTGGAAGAAATATCTAATCCGTTGATAAAGAAAATTAAAATAAACCCGGCAATTCCTGTCGCAATACTATCTACAACAACATCTGTAAAGGTTTTGGTTTTCTTTTTAATATCTATTGGGATTGGAATCGATAATAACTCCGTAGATGCTTTGTTTACCGATTGTTTTAAACTACCATCTACAATTTTAATAAAAACAATAATCCATAATTGCGGAATTAAAAGTAATAAGATCGAACCAACTAAAATTCCTGTAGGTAACCATAATAGGGATTTTCCAACACCAAAAGTTCCTACAATACGTTTGGTTAAAAATAATTGAATAACTAGTGAAATGACGCTTAAAGTAGAAAACCAAAATCCGAAAAAGGAGGTAAGATCCTCTTGGTTATCTATAAGTCTAAAGGCATAATCACTATATTGATAATCTACTAATTTTGCAACTAAAACGCTAATACCAATCACCAATGCTATTAAACTTAATAGCTTCGATTGTTTTATTAATTTGAAAGGCGAATCTCCTTTTGGGCTACTTCTAAAAGATACTTGAAAAGGATTTAATTTAATAACTTCTGTTTTCCAAATAAATCTAGTGATTACAATACATGTTGTTAGGAGCAGAGCAGCAACAAAAAGTAAATCTTCCGTATTTATAAAATTGGTAAGTAGTGAAGTTAAGTAACCTCCAAAAATACCACCGGCTATTGCGCCAGCACCAATAAAACCAAACACGCGTTTTGCTTCTCTAACATTATAAACGAGGTTGGCTAAAATCCAGAATTGTGAAGCGGTTAGTAAACCAAAAATAGCTACCCAAACATATGGAATGTATAAAAAATAACCAGTAATTAGGTTGAGATTTAAACCAATACCAAATACAATTAATGAAATTACAGAACCAATTAACGTTCTGTCTATTATAATATTTAAGGGATATTTACCTAATGCTTTGTCATAAAAATAAGACCCTATAATGGCTAGAATAGCAGTAAATACATAAGCTAAAGGCAATGCGTCTGATGTTAATTCGGATAAAAAAAGCGAATTAATAGTCGGCTTAATAATTAATAATGTAGTAATTAATATGAAAATATTAAACTGAAGGAGAAGTGTTTTGTTCAACTCTTCTTCTTTTAAATCAAAAACCTTTAAAATATATCGCTTCAGAATATTAATTATGGACATCAAGGTGTTTTATTATATGAAATTTATACCAATCAAAAATAGTTAATATATATTCTAGTTATTCGTCCTTAAAGGAAAATAATGGAATATATATTAACTATAGATATATTAGTAATAAAAAACTTTTAGTTGGAAGCTAGCTTTGTTCTTTCGTGTTTCTTTAACGCTTTTTCAATTGGGTTTACTAAGCTTCTTATAATTTGTTCTCCATCTGCATCATCTATTAATGCTACTAGAATATAGCGTCTGTTGGGGTCATTTCCCCAAACTAAAATAGAATCTGAATGATAGGTTTGCCAAGAACCCGATTTTCTAAATAATTGTGCTTGTGGAGCAATTTTTTCAATAGAGTTCACAAACTTATGATGTAAATCTGGATTGCCCATAATGGCAAGCATTTGCTTAGAACGTTTGTTATTTACAAGTTTTCCATGCGCTAATAAATAATAATAACGACAAACTTGATCTACAGTTGCAGCGTGGCTTAAGTTTTTTAAAGGTTCTCTATTGGTGTCTCCACCGCCGCCATAACGTTTTCCAACCCATAAACCACCACCACAATCTTCATCGTAAAACATGTATTTAGGATCTGTCATTACCGATTCTATTTTCTCATAACCTAATCGATCTATCATTCTTGTAGATGCTGCATTATTCGATTTGCTAATCATTAAACGCATATCATTCTTCACTTCAGCAGTTTCTTTTAGTTCGCCTTTATCAATAGCATCCATTGCAGATAATAAAACAGCAATTTTAGGTAAACTTGCTGCGTACATCATGTATTCGCCATTTACACTTGCATATCGCACGTGATCGGGATTACTTAAATCTACAATACCAACAGACATTTTATTTTGCGCAATTAATTTCTTCCAATTTGGATTTGCATTTAACTGCATTTCTAAATTATCTTGTAAAGAAGCATTTTTAAGAGAGGTTAACGGAACTATTTTAGAATTATCTACTTGAATAGGTAATCCGTTTTGTCCATTAATGAATAGGTGAAGACCTAGAAATAACACAATAAACAATTTTGTTTTCATTTTATATTTTATACGTTTTAAGAATATAGTCAAAGATATTTAATTCGCTCACTACTAAAGTGTTAAATTTTATACTTTGCTTACATATGTATTACATAGTAAATACGATAGTTTGCACTCATTAGGATCTCTAGAATATGTTAATATTTTAAAAGGAAGAATAAAGAAGTCGTCTACCGCTAAACTTTTGGTCTTATAACTTTAAAATTATGGTGTATAAAAAGCTTGGTTTTTTAAATTTCTAAGTCATTAAATGCCATCCATTGTTTTACGGTATGTATCCAATATTTTAGAAAATCTTCACTTAAAAATGGATTCGAAAAATCGTTGAAACGTTTTATATGAATACCATTATAATGCAACCAAATAGCCAAGCTTCCAAAGGGAATCAATCGTTTTTCTTCTTTAGAAATAGAAACAATAGATTCGTACCCTTCATAAAAACGGATGCGTTTTTCTTTAAAGGAATCTTTATCAGGTTCATTTCTAAAAAGGATCATCAAACTATAGGAAATATCTAAAAACTGCCAACCATTACCACAATTATCAAAATCGAATAAAGTGATTTCAGAGCCATTTTTAATCTTCATATTTTCATACCAAAAATCTAAATGCACCGTTCCAGTTCTAATATTTTGTGTATCGGCATTTTCAAATTCCGAAGTAATTATAGTATTTGCCCGTTTGTAATATTGCATTTCTTCAGAATCTTTTTTGAAGAAATTGGTTGCAGCTTCATAGGCTTCATGTACAAGTGTATTGGCGTTATAATCTATTCGGTTAATGGATTTGTTACTCGTTAACTGATGGAATTTTGCCATCGTTTCCCCAAGATTAAAGCAAATTTCTTTGGAAGGATTTCGAACTGTTTCACCTTCAGCATAAGAAAAAAGAACAGCAAAACGTTCCCCTTCCGAAGCATCTATACTTTGAATATAGTTATCGTTTTTATCTTTTATAGGATAGGAAACAGAAAGACTATTCGACTTTAAATAGTCTAATAATTGTAATTCTGCTTTTATTTCATTTTTAGTTCTCCAATTTAGGAAATAGACACGTAAAACATATTTTTTAGTTCCTTCTGAAACTAAATAGGTATGATTAACCCCAATTTTTAAAACGCTACATGTTGTGGTAGCTTTGAGATTATAGTGTGTTTTTACAAATGCCGAAAGATATGCTGGCGAGATTATGCTACTAATAGTAGGAGCGTAGTCCATTTGGAAAAAAGTTTAAGATTTAGTGTTTTCTGTCTGCGCAGGAATTATAACGGAATATTTCCATGCTTACGTTTTGGTCTTACAACCTCTTTATTCTCCAGCATAGTAAAGGCTTTAATTAACTTTCGTCTGGTGTCTTTTGGTAGAATAACTTCATCTATAAATCCGCGCTCTGCTGCACTATACGGATTCGCAAAAAGTTCTGCATATTCTGCTTCTTTTTCTTTCCATTTAGCGTCTTTGTCTTCCGCAGTATTTATTTCCTTTTTAAAGATAATTTCTGCTGCTCCTTTTGCGCCCATAACTGCAATTTCAGCACTTGGCCAAGCAAAATTCATATCACTTCCAATATGTTTCGAATTCATTACATCATAAGCACCGCCATATGCTTTTCTAGTAATTACCGTAATTCTTGGAACGGTAGCTTCACTAAAAGCATATAAAAGTTTTGCACCATGTACAATAATACCATTCCATTCTTGATCTGTTCCAGGTAAAAATCCTGGTACATCTTCTAAAGTTAATAATGGAATATTAAATGCATCGCAAAAACGAACAAAACGTGCCGCTTTTTTAGAACTGTTTACGTCTAATACACCAGCTAAAAACATAGGCTGATTAGCTACAATACCGATACTTCTTCCGCCTAAGCGAGCAAAACCGACAAGAATATTTTCTGCATAATTTTTATGGATTTCATAAAAAGAATCTTCATCTATAATTCCTGAAATTACAGCATGCATATCATACGGTTTATTCGCATTGCTAGGAATAATAGTAGATAAACCATCTCGTACTTCGTCTTGTAATTCAAAAGGAAGTAGGGCAGGAGTTTCTGTATTATTTTGTGGTAAATAGCTTAATAGTTTTTTTATATCTTCTAAACATTCCACATCATTAGATGATGTTTTATGTGCTACTCCAGATTTAGTAGAATGTGTACTTGCACCACCAAGTTCCTCACTAGTAACTTCTTCATTCGTTACCGTTTTTACAACATTTGGACCCGTTACAAACATATAACTAGTGTCTTCCACCATAATGGTGAAATCGGTCATTGCAGGAGAATATACTGCGCCGCCAGCACAAGGTCCCATGATTGCAGATATCTGAGGAATCACTCCAGACGATTGCACATTTTTATAAAAAATATCGGCATATCCACCAAGAGAGCGAACACCTTCTTGAATACGTGCACCACCAGAATCGTTTAAACCTATAATTGGCGCACCAACTTTAAGCGCTAAATCCATAACCTTACAAATTTTTTCTGCATGTGTTTCCGATAAAGAGCCACCAAAAACGGTAAAATCTTGCGCAAATACATAAAGAAGTCTTCCGTTTACCGTTCCGTATCCAGTAACCACACCATCGCCATAAAACTGTTGCTTTTCCATACCAAAGTCTTTGGTTCTGTGTGTTACTAAAGCGCCAATTTCTTCAAAAGAACCTTCATCTAATAAATACATAACGCGTTCTCTTGCGGTTAGTTTTTTCTTTTCGTGTTGCTTATCTATTCGTGCTTGTCCACCACCTAAAAAGGCTTTAGCAAGTTTTTCGTTTAGGTTTTTTATTTTGGATTCCATTATTTAGTATTTTATCGCAAAGACGCAAAAGCGCAGCGCTGTATGTGATTACTTCTATCTGTTAATTAACTCTTTTAAAATATTTTTATTTGTATGTGGTTTGTTGCGTGTTAAAGCACTAAATTCAGAAAATAAAACCGAATAGAAAATCTGATAGGATTTTTGTAAGTAGTCTAGAACTAGCAATAAATTATATAAGGTGTTGCCTATAGCTTTTTTAACCTTTGTATTTCAATTCAATTATTTTCCCGTCGATTACAAATGTATCTATGATTTCGTTTTTATCAAACGAAGGTTGGAACTCTATAGCTATCTTTCTTTTTTTATTTGGTTTAAGTTTTTGCTGCATTTTGTTTGTTTTACCTGTCAACTTCATAGCAGCTAAAACGAAATCAATACTATGTAATTCAGAATTGTTGTCTTGTATAAATATTTTTTCAAAATCAATTATTTGAGTTTCTGAAGATTTATTATTGAATTCTAATACTATTGAGATGAACCGTTTTCCTTTTTTAGCAATAATTGTATTGGAATAATTTGCAGATCCTCTGTCAATCATTCTTTGTTTTTTTAATTGATATATTCTAAATTCAACCTTATCAGAGTAGTCGTAATGCACTTTCCTGTCTATTTTTTGTGCAGAAATAAGTAAAGGAAAAAGCATCAAAATAAGTATTATTTTATTCATTTGAATAGGGTTTTTGTTACTGTTTTGGTCAATATTGCAAAAGGAATACGACTTCTGTGTTGTTGTGTTTATTGTTGCTTACTGTTTACTGCTACACGCAATAATTTTTGATCTTCTATATATTGTTTTACAGCGATTAATGCTGCAATTTTTGCTTCTTCTTCCTGTTTGCTTTTTAACGCTTCCGCGGAATAATATTTTTTCACAAAATGCGTGTCAAAGTTTCCGGAACGGAACGCTTCATGTTCACAAACAAAACTTCCGAAAGGCAAGGTCGTTTGAATACCTTCTACTTGATAATCGTTTATCGCTTTGATCATTAGCGCGATAGCTTCTTCTCTAGTTTTTCCGTAAGTAATCAATTTTGCAAGCATGGGATCGTAATAAATAGGAATATCCATACCTTGCTCAAAACCATTATCGACTCTAATATTTTCGCCAACAGGTAATTTATAAACTTCTAGATTTCCAACACTTGGTAAGAAATCGTTTAAAGGATCTTCGGCATACACACGCAATTCTAGGGCGTGACCATGAATTTTTAAATCTTCTTGTTGCATAGGAAGCGTTTCGCCTCTTGCTACACGAATTTGTAGTTCTACCAAATCGGTATTGGTGATCCATTCGGTAACTGGATGCTCTACTTGTAAACGCGTATTCATTTCTAAGAAATAGAAGTTAAGGTCGTCATCGAGTAAAAATTCCACTGTTCCTGCACCAACATAATCACAGGATTTAGCCACTTTAATAGCTGCTTCTCCCATTTTTTCTCGCATTTCTGGAGTTAATACTGCAGAAGGTGCTTCTTCAACTACTTTTTGGTGACGACGTTGTACACTGCATTCACGCTCGAATAAATGTACCACATTACCATGCGTATCTGCCATGATTTGAATTTCTATATGTCTTGGTGAAGTCACATATTTTTCAATAAAAACCGAACCATCGCCAAAAGCATTTACAGCTTCGCTAATAGCACGATCCATTTGTGAGGTGAAATCGGCTTCTTTTTCTACGACACGCATTCCTTTTCCACCACCTCCAGCAGATGCTTTTATTAAAATAGGAAAACCAATTTGTTTGGCTAATTTTTTTGCTTCTGGTATATCGGTTATCGCTTGGTCTGTTCCGGGAACCATAGGAATGTTGTATGCTTTTACAGCTTCCTTTGCTGCTAGCTTAGATCCCATTATTTTTATGGCTTTGCTTTTCGGACCAATAAATAGGATGTGGTTTTCTTCGCAAGCTTCTGCAAAATCGGCATTTTCAGATAAGAAACCATAACCAGGATGAATGGCATCTACATCTAAGCTTTTTGCAACTTCTATTATTTTGTCACCTAATAAATACGATTTGTTTGAAGGTGCTTCTCCTATTAAAACGGCTTCGTCTGCAAACCTTACATGTGGCGCATTTCTATCTGCAGTAGAATACACTGCAACGGTTTTAATTCCCATTTTTTTTGCAGTTCGCATCACACGGATTGCAATTTCTCCTCTATTTGCTACTAGTAATTTTTTCATCGATAAATGTATTTATCGTTCCCGGAAAACGGGAATCTATTTAATTTTTATTTCCGTGAAAACGGAAAACTTATATTTTATTATTTAATAGCAAGACTTTCAAAAACCTTGTAAAAAATCAACTTATTTATTTAAGCTTCAAATTCAATTAGTAATTCGCCTTTATCTACAGCATCTCCTTTTGTAACAGAAATAGACTTTATAACTCCATCTCTTGGTGACGTTAATGCGTTTTCCATTTTCATGGCTTCCAATATTAAAAGGACATCATTTTCTTTTACTTCTTGACCAGTTTTTGCAATGATATCTAGTATTAATCCAGGCATTGGTGCTTTTATATCGTTAACCATTTTGGTGGCACCGATCTCAAATCCCATTTGCTTTATTAAAACATCTAAATCGTTTAAAATATTTATGTTATAGGTGTTGTTATTCACTTTTACTTGGTATGCTCTTTCTTTAAAATTGGCTTCCGTAATTTCTGCTTTAAAGGAATGGTTATTCTGAAGGATATGAAATTTGGATGGCCCTGTTTCTATAGTATCTAATGCTAAAGCATCGCTTTTTGTAATATCAATTTCTGTAGCGCTATTGATTTTTACTTTATAAGATGTATTCATTGTATGAAATTTAAATGCAAGTAAATATATGTATAATAAAGAAAACCTTTTAAAGTAATATTCGTTTTTCTGCTAATTTGTTATAGTTCCGATTTTTAGCTGTAAGAATTATTTGGCATCTAAAAATGGATTTAATGCGTATATCTCATGTAAACCAAAAGAATCACTAAGGGTTTATTTTTCAAGGAAATATAAAATTTAAATCGATGAAAAAAATTACGTTACTTATTTTCTGTTTTATATTACAAAAAGGATTTTCACAAAACCTCGGACAAGGTTACATCGCTAACGACTTGGACCAACACCCAATGCAAAGCTTAACAAAACCAGCTTATCTGCAGTCGGTTGCAGATCCATCATTTCCAAATACACAAATAAGACGTATTACAAATGCTTCCTCTGGAAATTATATAAAACCAATGTATAGTACCATTCCGGCTTGGAATGCTGACGAAAGTTTGATGCTTGTTTATGGAGGTGGAACGCATCAGCTTTTAAACGGACAAAATTATACATTTATACGAAACCTAACCGATGTAAATCCAGACGATATAGAAAATATTTTTTGGTCGTTTACAGAACCAGACATTTTGTTTTATATGGATGGAAGTACAGACGATTTAATTCGGTATAACGCACAAACACAAGTAAAAACGATTCTTGTTAATATAAGAACCATTAGTAGTTGTGTTTCTGGAAATGGTTTAACTGGCGGTAATGATATACAAATGATGTCTTGGGATAGTGATGTTTTTGCATTTAGATGTGGAAATGATGCTGCTTATTATTACCGAATTTCTACAGGAGTTTTAACCGAGTTTACTATTTCTAATATAGCATTTACTGCTCCAATGCCTTTTCCTAGTGGTAATTTGTTTTTTCATCTTGGCGATATTTATGATGCAAACGGTGATTTTGTTAGAAGTTTAAATCTAGATGTAGTATATGAACATTCTTGTTTAGGAAAGCTAAGTAATGGACATGATGCTCTTTTTGCTATTGGTTTTGAGGAAGGTCCTAATGGAGGTTGTCAAGGTACTTTGGTAGCGCATGATGCAACTACTGGAAGTTGTTTTTCTGTAACGCCTACAAGTGATTATGCGTATCCAAAACCTGGAACACATATTTCTGCTTTAGCACATGCAAATAATGAAGATGGTTGGGTTGCAGTTTCTTCTTTAGGATTTCAGCTAGATGGTGTGCAAATTTTAGATCAAGAAATTTTTGTGGCTAAAGTGAATCCTAGTGATGCCGATGTGTATCGCGTTGCGCATCATAGAAGTGATAGAGATTCATTTGGTTATGAAGGTGAACCACATGTTACTATGAGTCCGACAGGAACACGGTTATTATTTGGAAGTGATTGGAGTGGTGCAGAAGATGGAATTTCTGTAGATAGTTATGTTGCGGAATTAGATGTTTATTCCTTAGGGATTTTGGAAGGAAAAACAAATACATCTATTCAAATTTATCCTAATCCGGTGGTTGATTTTTTACATGTTTCTGCGGAAGATGTATCTACTCTAAAATATAAAATCATAACTATTTCAGGACAAGTTGTATTAGAATCTGAAGCAATTACGAATACTAAAATTTCAGTAGAATCTCTTTCTAAAGGTATTTACTTTGTAACGTTTTATTCCAATGAAAAAGTAGAAACCTATAAGTTTATAAAGTAAACGAATCTTTAAATCTGGAGTTATTAGAGTGTTTTTTAATTGCTTTTCTAGAAAGTACTAATCCTATGAAAAGAGATATAAAAGCACCAATCCAGATACCCGGAATAAATTCTAGAAACAAAAAGAAATCGTAAGTACCATGAAAAAGAACAGCAAGTATTAAACCTAATAAATTGAGTCTTCTTCTGTTTTTAGAAAACTTTGCTTTTCCCATAAAAAAGCCCATTATGACGGCAAAAGTTGCATGCGCAGGAACGGCTGTAAATGCTCTTAAAAGCGCTGTTTGCATACCGCCTTGTAATACATACATAATGTTTTCGGTAGCAGCAAAACCCATAGAAACCATTACGGCATAAACAATACCATCAAATTGTTCGTTGAATGCTTTGTTTGGTTGTGCAAAGTAGCGCACGATAATATATTTACTAAATTCTTCAATTAAAGCAACGATAAAAAATGCCTTTATAAAAAGTTGTAAAACACTTTTATTTCCAACGATTTCTATAGGAATGGTATAATCTGAAAGGATATAAAGTACCGTTGTAACGATGATACTTACAACAGCACCAAGTAAAAAACTGAAGAATAATAAACGCTTCGGTTCTTTGTCGTATTTATCTTTGTAATAGATATATAAGATGATTAAAAAAACGGGAGCTATTGCTAGTAGGAGTAGATGCATGATTCAAAAATAATTAAAAAATAGATAACACTTGCTTTCTACTTTCTTTATCTAAAAAAACATAGGCAATGTTGGTTATAAAGTGGCTCGTTAAAACAGCTATAGCGGCTCCATTTACATAGAAAACAGGGATTAGTAAATAACATAAAACAACATTTGCTACGCAACCAATTATAAAACGATATACGTTTTTTTGTAAATGACCGGTATTAACCAAGTGTTTTTCGAAAATCATTCCTATAAAAACAAAAAGTGGCGCCCAACAGAAAATGAATAATGGCGTTTTAACTTCGGAATAGGAATTGGTGAAAAAAGTGTCTAAAAGCGTATTTCCGAAGCATGTGTAAAAGCTTCCGATAGCGATTCCTAAAGCGAACATGATTTTTAAAAGTTGTTTTATCTTTTGACGATACAGCATTTTGTTTTCTTGAAAAGATTCTGCTAAAGAAGGATATAATGCATTAATAATTGAAAATCCAATATTCCAAGTTAAACCAATGACTAAGAACTGAACTGTTGCAAAAATTCCGATGGCATGATCGTTATGAAAATATTTTAGAAATAATTCGTCAATAGTAATGTAGAACATAATTAGACTATTCGAAATTATTAAAGGAAAAGACATCTTTAATAAAGATTTTGCTAAAGGCAAGGAGAACGTCCATTGTTTAAATAAAAAAGGCTTTTTATGTTTTAATAGGATGCCATAAATAAGACCTTGAATAAAGAAATCTAGAATAATAAGTTTCGCAAAATAATAAACATCTAACTGTTTTTTTACTCCGTAATATTGCAAAGAAACGATAATAATTAAGCTTGTTATTTTGCTGATAAAAATATATTTAGTCCATTTATTAGCTATTAAATAATACTCAAAAACATCGGTTATTTTAAAGAAGTAACTACAAGTAATAATAAGATATAAAGCCGTTAACGGACTATTTTTAGCAAAACTAAAATAGATTAAAACGCCAATAAATATAGCACACCAACTTATAATTCTTAGGTAAAAAGCAGTAGCCAAAATAAGCGGACTACGTTTTGGATGAAACACAATTTCTCTAATACAGATAGCAGATAAGCCCAAGAAAAACAAAGGCGTAAGCATACCTAAAATGGATTCTACAAATTTGAGTTTTCCTATGTCCGTAGTACCTAAAGTATTAAAGATTTTAGGAACTATAAAAACACCAGTAATCAGTTGTATTATTTTTTCTAGCGTAAACCATTTGGTAGCAATAAAATCTTTTTTACTAAAAACCGATGTCATGAAATGTATTTAAAAATCAAATATATAAAAACAGATTCCTTTTAACTGTTTGAAAGATTATTATTACATTCGTTTTTACAAACAGTACTATGACTCCAGAGTTTCTTCGTCGATATTATATTTTACGCGTTATTTCAAATCCGAAAGTATATGGCATTGAAAAAAATGGTTTTGTGCCTCTTTCCGATTTACAAAACGCTCTCGATCAATTGCGTTTAGATAATATTGACGATCCGCTTTACGATAAATTAAATCAGTTTTCTCAAAAAACGATTAAACGGGACTTGGAAAAAATAAAGTCGTATTACCAAGCTATTATTTTACACAAGCGTAATTATGGGTATTATGTAGAAGGTTATGAGGTAAGCGAAGCATTACAGGAAGTTTATGAAAAAACCGAACTCTATCTTTTAAATCATCATGCGCATGCTTGGAAAGAGCATGTTACTACTTCTCGAAGTTCTTTAAGTTCACAAGTAGATTTGGTTTCTCTTATACATGCTATTGAACAACAGTTTTTGGTGGAGATTGTATATTATGGTTGGTATGACGATAATGGTTTTCAAACTATTTCTGGTTTTTTTCAACCTTTACATATTAAAGAAATTAATAAAGCTTGGTATTTAATAGCGCATAACAAGCAATTTGGAGTGTACGCTTTTTGTTTGGACTATAGAATTAAAATGTTGCAAATTGGCAAACAGCAGGTAAAAGAACCTATAGTTTTTAATCCATCTGCGTATTATAAAAATACGATTGGTATTCTAAAAACAGGCATGCAGGCAGAATGGATTCATTTAAAAGTAGCGAATCACCATTTTAAGTATTTGGAGACAAATCCTTTGCATCCTTCCCAACAAATTGTAGTCGCTCCGAGAAAACTAGATACGCAAGATTTAGATTATTCTAATCCAGATATTTGGGGAGAAATAAAACTATTTGTAGAACCTAATTATGAGTTTTTAATGGAAATATTAAAATACAACATTTGGGTGAAAGTTTTACGTCCGTTGCATGTTAAAGACTATGTAAAGCGGCATTTAGGTTTGATTGTGGAATATTATAATTGATTTAGTTTCTATATAATTTTCATTAATTACGATTTATAATTTGAATATTCCAATTCTTGGTTTATTACAATTCCCAATATTTGGGAAAACCACCTTCTAATATTTCATTATAATTATTTTAATCGATTAAATTTATTTTAAACGGACAGGTTTTGTCTATTTTGAAAATACATTTGAAAAATCTTACAAACCAATAACCCAAATTAACGAAACAATGGCAACCTACAAATGCCGAATCTGCGGCATCTATAAAAACGACACCTTAAATTCACAATTAAACACTAGCATAACCTGTAAGCATTTAGGTGGTGCAAAGGAAGCTGGGTTTCATGGTTGGGATAAGGTTTCGGAAGAGGATTTGAGGTTGGATTGAATTTGATAAAAATATTATCATGGCAACATTTGAAATAAAAACGAAGCAAGCTATAAACGTGCAAGGCGAATATGTAGATGCAGGTTTATCGATACAGATAAGCTCTATGTTTTCTAATCCTTTTGACGAGGTAGAAAAAGTGCGTAAAGCATTTATAAGAGTCCACGGAATAGATTTAAAACCCGAAGGCTATTTGAGTTTGGGGTATTTGGAGTATAATAAATTATAAGTATTCCTGAATTGATTAACTATAATAATAATAATAATAATTTAAAATAATGGCAACCTACAAATGCAGAACCTGCGGTATTACTAAAAATGATACGTTAATATCTAAAATGAGTACACCTACAAAATGCAAACCAGCGAATACCAGTGCAACACTTTCTCATCATTCCTGGTCTAAAATTTCTAATGAAGATTAATAAATTATGGCAACATTTGAAGACATCACAAAATGGAATTTAAAAAGTTTACTTCCAGAAGTAATTAGGCAAATTCACGAATTAGTTATCAAGTTATCTACTAATAGAGTAATTTATAATAGAAGACAATTAGTTGATTACCTAAATGAGAATATTGAGGGCTTAGATCTTAAAGAAGGAATTTTATTAAGGTATATTTTAAAAGAGGCTTATATAAAAGCATCTCATTCAAAAACAGTACAGGATGGAATTATCAACAATTTAATAGAAAATAATAGTAATGATAGTATTTATAGTCCTAATAGATTATTTGTCAATTCAGCTTCTCTAACTTATGATGGAGATTATTTGAAAAATTTTGAAAACAAAATAAAATTAATTGAAAATAATTCCTTGGAAATACGAGGAATGGACGTGGTTAATATTTTAAATCAATCATATCAAAGTGCTTTAGAAGTTACCAAAAAGGAAGAATTCTCGTTAACAGGAAATACTAAAGTTGAAAATGCTTATAAATATGCTGTTGATGTAAAAAAAGGCTATATTAATATCATTAACAAATATGATGAAATTAAAGATGTAAACTTAAATTTGATTAGTGATTTTGAGTTTTTACGAAATGAATTAAAATTATTAAGAACAGATTTAATTGACTTATTGATAGATTTATTTGGAGATAGTATAAAAAATAATGAACCTGATCTATTTGATTTTTCCGAAGTTGAATGGATAGATTTTGAAAGTACTTGGGAAAATTTAAACTTATATTTTTCACAAATAGAACAGAACCTCCAAAGTTTTAAAAATATTCATGATTCAGAAATGAATAAGTTAGGTGAATCTGGTTTACAGTATGGAAAGCAAGCCTTTAATAACCTAAAGAAAAAGAATAAGAGTGGTGGCCTATCAACAGGTGATATTAAAGGTGAGCTTGCAGGAGCTGCTATTAGCATGGCTATTCAGGGTGTTTTTAGTGTTGGAAAAACTAGAAGTGAATCCAAAAAGACTATAGCGATGATTAACAAAGACGTTGAAGTTCTTAAAAATGAGATGCAAAACGATCAGAATAAAATGATAAATGATTTGTTAAGAATAGCGAGTATTTTTTCTCATTTAAATGATAAATTAATCCCAAGTTTCAAAATATTCATAAACAAAGTGATTTCAATTATTGAAGATGATATAAAACCCATCTACAAACAAATAGAATCAATTGAAGGGATTAAAGAAAAAAGGGATAATAATTCTAAATTAATTAAAGAAACAAGACTGATTAGGTTAGAGCTTGCTGATAAAGAAAATGGATTAGACTTTTGTGACATAGAAAAGGTTAGAATAAATGATCTACTAAATAAATCCCAATTTGAATATAATTTTGTACTTGATATAAAACCAGAAAAACCATCTTTGTTTTATAAGATCGTCTCTTTAGGAAAAGGAACAAGATTCTATAATGAAGTTTTATTGGAATGGAATGAATTCTGTTTACCTGTTGTAGAGTATTATGATAATTTACAAGAATTACTATTAAGACAAGATGCTATTAAAAATGAGATACGTACAGATTTAAAAGATTTAAATGAGCGCAAAATTGAACTAACTAGTTTAATTAAAAAGAATTCTGAAGAGATACATGGGATTTTTAATAAAAGCTCATTTTCAAAAGATATTTTAAAATCGCTACTTAAAAACATTAAAGAAGTTTCTGATGCGTCAAAAACTACAATTTCTGTAGAATTACTAACTGAAGACTTAAAAATTCTAAATTAAAAATGGATTCACCTAACCTTACTGTGTTTAATCAAATTGAAAAAAAGGAAACGCAATTATTATTTTTCAATGGTATAAAACAATTTACTAATCAATTGAATAATGAAACAAATTTTGAAGTTCTAATAAAGTCTCATCTTAATGAAAGAATAAATGAAAATGATAGTTTTTCCTTTATGTCTGGCAACCAGAAATCGGAAATGGTAAATTTAGGTTTAGACATTATTAAAAATGAGTTTGAGTCTAGGCTAATTAATTTAGAAGCGGATCAATTAAGAGCTGTAAACCAAATTAAAGAGGATGCATTTTTAAACTTGTTCAATGAGAATCTTTTTAAGTTTAAGGAGAAAGTGCTTCAAAACCAATCTGATTATGAGAGTTTATTGAATATAAACAACAATGATTCAATTGACTCTTTAAAGGAAATGTCAAAAATTATTAACAACAAATATAATCCTGATCTAACAACAAATGTTGATGAAGATATCAATGATTTTTTAAATGGTGGAGATCTTGAATTTTAAATAAAAAAAATATGAGTTTAGAAAAATACATTGAAACGAATAAGTTATCAAAATCAAAATGTCTAAAATATTATTTTTTGGGTAAGGAGGATAAACTGTTCTTAACTGATGATCACGATGATATTAGAAAATTGGGAAAAAGTAATAAAAAAGAGTTCAGAATGCTTTTGTATCGAGCAAACTATTTTCTAGCATTATTCTTTTTAATTGGTTCTATTGTGATGATTTCATCAGGTGGACTTATTATGCTTTTACCCTTTTTCTTCGTATTCATAAAACCTTTGGGTCATTTCTTTGCTTTGGGTAATAAAAGAAAAAAGAAAAATATAGCTATATATAAAAATTATTATGGAAACTAAAATTTTATTTAAAAAGATTTTTTTACCAAAATTTTATATATACAATTATTTGAGAAATCAACCTGGAGTAAATAAACGAAACTGCTTATAAACATTCTTAGGCAATTTTTACTTATTTAAGAATACATATTAATACCATGCCAAACCCAATCCGCCCATATCACCGCACAGAAATAGATCTACTTTTCAGTAAAGTAAAATCACAAATGCATCAAGAAGCTTTAGCTAGAGGAGGAGACGGAATAGCGATGTATACAGATTGTTATACTGGAGAAATATTAAGAGGAGGTGATAGATATGATTACGAACACATCCGTTCATCGGAAAGTATATTTATGATGTATAGAGACCGTTTAACCAATACGGAAATAGCAGAAGTAGTTAATTGTCCAGCAAATGTTTCTGTTACTTTGCGAACCATTAATCAGTCGAAAGGAAAAATAAGAATGGAAGATTGGATGGCTAATACAAACAATGTTTCTAATTACAATATAAACGTTTCTTTAGTTAAAAAAGGAATAGCGAATGCCGATAAAGGGATTAGTAGAAAAGCGAAAGAAATACAAGCAAGATAATACCTTTTAAATATTTGTTATTTGGAACAAGGTTTCACTGTTAAAATCTTGAAATTCTGAAATTATTGAAGCTAAATAAAAAGTGCTTCGCCTTTTTTGTTAAACCGTCCGATTTTAATTAAAATAAAATCTACCTTCCTTTAGCTAAAGAAACCTGGGTTTCATGGTTGGGATAAGGTTTCGGAAGAGGATTTGAGGATAGTTTGAATGTATATTATAATGATATAAAAGTATTCACGATTTGTAGTATCAAGTATGACAGTAAAGTTTATCGTTTTAATTAAGGTTTTTAGTCAATTAGGGGCTTAATACTATGGTCGTGATATTTTATAAAACCTCAATTTTAAAAGATTGGGGTTTTATGTGTTAAAGGCTAAGTCCTTTTTAGACGTTTCATTATTACATTAGAGTTGAAATAGCATCCAATATTTTATGGTAGTACGCATAATTACTTGCCACAAAATGACCATTCGTTTCGCTATTCTCTAAAAGAGTTTTAAATTCAGAAAGAGGTACTAGTTTAATTTCTTCGACTTCTTCTTCCTGAAAGATTAAAGTTGGTAAATCTGCTGTTAATTCATAGGATATATATAAAGAATTAATTATCTTTAATAATAAACCCCAAAAATATGCTTCGCTTCCTTTCTATTTTATTCGTTTTTTTCTGTTTTTGTAATAGTTCTTTGTCGCAAAATAGCATCAATGAAAACTCAATTAACTCAATTTTTGATAATGAGTATTTTAATAATTATAGCTTAGAGAATTTTTATTTACACACAAACAAAAGTATTTATTTCTCACAAGAGGAAATATTTTTTAAAGCGTATGTGGTACACGAAGAAGACAATAAGCCATTTGTAGAAACAACTAATCTTCATATTAGCTTGTATGACTTTAATAATAAACTTGTTTTAAGCGAATTGTTTTATGTAAATAAAGGAACATCTTATGGATCAATAGCAATTCCTGAAGATATTAAAACAGGCAATTATACTATTCAATTAAACACACAATGGAATAAAAATTTTAAAGGAGGCTCTCTTTTTCCTATTCAAATTTATAATATTAATAATACTTCTTTAGAAACAGCTAAAAATGAAAAATTAAATATTACTAAAAAAATACAAGTAGTAAAATCATTTCAAGATAATAATTCAGGTTATCATTTAATTAAAAGCAAATCTAAAAACAGTGAAATAGTAAGGTTTCAACTAAAGTTAAATAACGAAACCATTGCAGCAGAAAAAGATGAATTTATCTATGCTATTTCACATAAAAAAGGTACAACAAAATCTGTTGCACCAATAAAATTATTAAATAATATAAAAACATATAACTTACATTTTTATAAGGACTCGTTATTTCAAGGATTTAACTCCATAACAGTTTTTAACAAACAAAATAAAATTTTAGCAGAAAACAATTATTTTAACAAACCAAAAAAAGAAATAGACATCTCTACTAGTATTATAAAAGAGACTAATGATTCTATTAGCTTAGATATTAAACTACTTAATATAGCTAAAGAAACTAATATTAGTATTTCGGTTTTATATGAACAAACAAAAGCATTAGATACTAATACAACAATAACTAAAAGGTTTCTTGAAAGCCCAGAAAGGACCGATGGATTTAATGCATTTCCTTATAAAAATAGAGCAAATAGAGAACCAGTTTTAGAAAATGAAAATGGTCTAAAACTATCTGGATCTGTTAATACTAAAATAGATAACACAAGTAGTTATAAAGTTATGTTAACTTCTCAGGCTAATAATTTACTGGTAACTTCTCCAATTTCTTCAGACAAGAAATTTGAATTTAAAAATCTGTTACTAAAACATCCTTCAGATTATAAGCTTGCATTAGTAAACAAAAACCGAGAAGTAATTAAAGGGGAATTCTTCATATATAAAAACTTTGTTACTTTTAAAGCCGATAGTCTTTTAAATAATAATCCAGTTAATAAATTAGAAAAAACGCCTATTATTCTTGAAGAAAAAGAAGAAGCTACAAATAAAACTATTAATTATTTTCCTGTAAATAAAGAGGTAGAACAATTGGAGGAGGTATTTTTAAAAAGTGTTATCAATAAAAAAGAAGAAAGAATTATAGAAATAAAAGATGAAAACCCTTTTTTAGGTATAAGTACTAGTTTTTCCAAAGACTATTTAGTTGATTTAGATAAAGATTATGTTTTAACACTTAGACAATATTTACAAAGAATACCAAGTATTTATGTAGCGGAAAGTTCTTTTGAAAAATTAATAGTTAATACGAGAAGAATTTCTACTATAACAGGTGATAGTAGTGTGCTTTTTATTTTAGACGGAACGCCATTAGATGCAGAGCGTGGACTAGATATAGGTCATTTAAATGTCACAGATTTTGAGTTAATAAGTGTTAATATTTCAGGTTCGGGTTATGGTATCCAAGGTGCCAATGGTGTAATTAATTTAATTTCTAGAAATCATGTAGCGTCAAATAATAATACAAATACTTTAGTCAAAGAATACCAAACAAGCTTAGGTTTTAATTTTGATAAAAGTAGTTTAGAAAACAGCAAATTAGTATTCCCAAACTTGCAATCTAGTTATTATTATAAAACCATAGATTGGGTTCCTAATTTTACTTTAAGACCAAATAACTCTAATATTTTAAAAATAAAAAAGCCGAAAAACGAGAATGTAAAGCTAATTATCAACGGTTTTAATAATGACGGAGACTTAATCTATAAGGTAATAGAATTATAATTTTAAAGTGTTTATAAAGAATTAATTATCTTTAATAATAAACCCTAAAAATATGCTTCGCTTCCTTTCTATTTTATTCGTTTTTTTCTGTTTTTGTAATACTTCTTTGTCGCAAAATAGTAAAGCAGAGCAAACAAAAACCTTTATTACAGAAAGCAACAACTTGCACAAAGAGTATTTAGAAAAATTTTCGATACACACCAATAAATCCGTGTATTTTTCAGGAGAAAGCATTTGGTTTAAAGCTTATATTGTTTATGATATAACAGAAACACCTAACTATGAAACCACAAATTTGCACGTAAATATTTATGATGCAGAAAAAAAACTAGTTGCCAATCAATTGTGTTATGTTACAAACGGAAATGCAAACGGCAAAATAAAAATTCCTGAAGATTTAAAATCAGGCACTTATTATATTGAGTTAGATACTAATTGGAATAGCAATTTTAAGAATACGTACATAAAACCAATTCAAATAAATAACTTGCAAGATGACTTTATTAATAAGACAAATAGTGAATCTTTTATAAACAACATTATTGATTTTCAATTTTACCCAGAAAGCAACGTAATACTTAAAAATGCGGAAAATACGATATACTTTATTGTTACCGAAAATAACTTACCATTAGAATTAAATGGAAATGTAATAGATAGCAATGGAGAAGTAGTTTCTCAATTTAATAGCGATAAAAATGGACTAGGAAGCTTTAAGTTGAGAACAAATAAGGATGCCAAGTACTATGTTGCATATAATAAAGAAAAATTCGAAATACCAAAAGCGCAGGAAACAGGCTTCATAATTCATAAAAATGAAAATAACGAATCTAATGACTCTATTAGCTTAAGTTTAATAACAAATGAAACTACAATACAACAACAAAAAGGAACCACATTTTTTGCCGTAATACATAGAAAAGGATATGTGTTATCTGCGATTCCTGTAACTTTAAACGAAGACCATTATAGCTATAATTTAAATCTTTCGAAAAAAGATCTTTTTAATGGTGTAAACACTATCACGTTATTTAATAAAAACAATCAGCCAATTGCTGAGCGTAATTTTTATAGCAATAACAAAAAGTTAATTAAATTAGAAGCAACCAAAATTTCTCAAACAAAGGACTCTACTTACATTAAGATAAATCTTAAAAATACGTATACCAATACAAATGTTAGTATTTCTGTTTTACCAGAAAACTCCTTAATGTATAAAAACCAATATAATATTCTTACAGATTTTTTAGTAACTCCTTATATAAATGATAAAACAGGTAGTATTACAGAGTATTTTTCTGAAGAATCGAACACAAATAAGCTAGACACTTATATCCAAACAAAAAGTAAAAACAACTTTGTTAATCTTTCAAATAACACAAAAGGAAATCTTAAACATGAAGTTGGAATTAAAATAAAAGGTTTTGTTATATTAGATAACGAAGTCGCACAAAACTCTAAAATAATGCTTACTTCTCAAGAAAACAATATTGTTTTAGTTTCAAAGTTAAAACCAGACAACACATTTGCTTTCGATAATCTTTTATTAAAACAGAACTCTAGTTATAAGCTCTCACTAGTAGATAATAATGGTAAACTTTTAAAAGCAACTATAAAAATAAATGAAGAATTTATAGATTATAAGCCAGAAGCTGTATCTAGTAAGTACTTAAATAACTTTTATATTAATAACTATAGAGATGAAGAAACAACGCACCAATCTTCAAAAGAAATTACAAAACTAGAATACCTAGATGAAGTAGTTCTTGAAGCTAAAATCCAAAAAATAATTTTACCAGACGATTACCCAGACCCTAAAGTTAGAGGAAACAGTGTAACTAAAACATATCTGATAGATGAAAACCAATACACCATTGGTGATTCAGCATTAGATGTTGTTAAGGATTTACCAGGAGTTTTAATTAATTCTTTTGGTAGATTAGCAACTAGCAGAGGACCCAAATCAATAATTCCTGGCAGTAGAAATGATGAAGTAGCTGTAATTATGAATGGTGTTAGAGTATCCGATTTAGCCATATTGTTATCTATTGATGCCACAGAAATTGTAGAAGCAAAAGTAAATGCATCTGGAGCTGGTTATGGTTTAGATGGTTTTGCAGGAGTTATTATCTTAAAAACCAAAGGAGTTGGAAATCCGTTTAAAAACAAAAATACCAATACTGAATCTCATTTAATAAAAGGGAATGTCGATTTTGGGTTTACAATTACAGACCAAAATTATAGCAACTATGAAATGAATTTTCCCACAAAGAATTCTAAAATACATTATAGCGCTTTAGATTGGCTAACAAATGTGGATTTAAAACCCAATACAGATAATTTTATAACTGTATACAACAACCATTTAGATAATATTAAATTAATAATTAATGGTCAAAATGATAAAGGGAATCTAGTTTTTGAGATTTTTATTTTTAAAAATTAATGCTATTTAAAGACGTATTGATGTAAATAGATATACGGAAAACTAAAAAAAATAGAGAGGAATGATAAAATTGTATTTATATAGCTAATAATGTATTTGCTTTTTAATAATCTCAAACACAAACTTGTAATATTCTCTATTACTTGCCACAAAATGACCATTCGTTTCGCTATTCTCTAAAAGAGTTTTAAATTCAGAAAGGCTTATTAGTTTAATCGCTTCTACTTCTTCCTCCTGAAAGATTAAGCTAGAAAAATTTACTTGCAATTCGGCTATAAACGTATGATGAAATTCGTTATCTGTAATCCCGTTAGGATAGCTTTGAAAACATTCAAAAACACCAATTTTCTCTAAATCTTTCTCAGAAATTGTTAGTCCGATTTCTTCTTTCACTTCTCTAATGGCACCTTGTTTTATAGATTCACCCGCATCCATATGTCCAGCAACAGAAACATCCCAAAGTAATGGGTAAATAGTTTTTGAAGCTGCGCGTTGTGCTAATAATATTTCCCCTTTTTTAGTGTAAAACCAAATATGCGCGGTATTGTGGTAATAGCCTTTTGCGTGGATCTCTGATTTTAAAGCAGATTTCCCAGTTGGTTTGCCATCCTTGGTTACTATATCTATTAACTCGTCCATATTTAGGTTTTATAAATGACTAACCAAACATTTAATTAATGGTTTAAAATCTTCAGAAGTATTAAATAAATGACACGAAATACGAATGTAATTTCCTCTAAAAGAGACAAAAATATTGTTGCTAGCTAGATCTTTTTTTAGTGCATCAAGGTTTGTGTTTTCTGGTAATTCTATTCCGAAAAGATGATGCGTTCTTAGATCATCGGCTTTTATTTTACAACCTAATTCTCTTAATTCTTTTATCGCTTCCGCGGAAATTGTGCTACAATATTCTTGAATTGCTTTTGGTGTCCATTCTAGTATTTGTTGCAATGCCGCAATTTGCATTTTTACATAAATAAAATTGCCACTTTCTCCAACAGAATAACGATTTGCTAATGGTTTGTATTCACTTTGGTAATTGGTTAATCCCGCAAAATTTTCGCTATCTAATCGATTCGACCAGTTTTCTTCTATAGGATTTCCGTTATCAAAATATTCCCCAAAATAGGCATAAGCACAGCCATAAGGACCAAATAACCATTTATAACCAGCGCAAATTAAAGCGTCTGGTTGTATTTCTTTCACCGAAAATGGCAAAGCACCAACACTCTGACTCCCATCAATAATAAGCAATGCACTTTGTTGTTTCGCCTTTTTACTAATCGCTTTTAAATCGAATAAATCGCCGTTCGACCAATGTATGTTTCCCATAGCAACAACAGCAGTTTTATCTGTTATTGCTTCTAGAATGGTAGTATTCCATTGTTCTCCTTCGGTTTTACAAACTGTTTTAATAGTAGCCTTATATTTTTCCGCAAGTTTTTGCCAAGAATAAATATTACTTGGAAATTGCTCATCAATTACTAATATTTCATCGCCTTCCTGTAACGTAATATTATTGGTTACTGTCGCAATTCCGTAGGAAACAGAAGGAATTGTAGCTATTCTGTTATAATCGGAAACAGCTACTAATTCTGCAAATAATTTTTTCAACGCAATAACTGGTTCAAAATAATCGGAACCTTTTATAGTATGCGGTCTACTTTTTTGCTTTAAACCTTCTAATCCAGCTTCATAGATTGCTTTAAAAGCTGGGGATTGTGACGCTATGTTTAAATAGGTGATGTCTTCAGGAATATCGAAAAGGTGTTTTTGGTTTGGTAAAAGCATGAGTTTAAAAATAAGTATGGTATAAAGTTACTAAAGTTTCCGAAGAAAAAAAGGAAAAGATAACAGAAGAAGAATAGAGAATTGGTAATAAAAAAGCCTCTATAGAAGAGGCCTTTTTTATTCATTTGTCATTCTGAGTTACGACGCAGAATCTATTATAATTGTAGATCAGGAATCCAGTTCCCGATGACAACTTTTTATTTAAAATAACTAAAATCTTCGCCATCTTCAATTTTAAGAAGCGTTTCATAAATCATTTTTATAACATTTTCGACATCGTCTCTATGCACCATTTCCACTGTGGTGTGCATGTAACGTAAAGGTAACGAGATTAACGCAGAAGCAACACCACCATTGCTATATGCAAAGGCATCTGTATCTGTTCCTGTTGCTCTAGATAATGCAGAACGTTGAAACGGAATTTTATTCGCTTCCGCTGTTTCTGTAATTAAATCACGTAGTTTTTGTTGCACCGCAGGAGCATAAGCAATTACAGGACCTAAGCCAAGCTCTAAATGACCTGCTGACTTTTTTTCAATCATTGGTGTAGTGGTGTCATGCGTTACATCGGTAACTATCGCCACATTAGGCTTAATCGTTTGTGTAATCATTTCAGCTCCACGTAAACCAATTTCTTCTTGTACCGAGTTGGTAACATATAAACCAAATGGTAATGTTTTTTTATTCTCTTTTAGTAAACGTGCTACTTCCGCAATCATAAATCCACCCATTCTATTATCTAACGCACGACAAACAAATTTGTCTTTGTTTAAAATATGAAATGCATCTGGATACGTAATCACGCAACCAACATGAACACCAAGTGCTTCTACTTCTTCTTTAGTAGCGCAACCAGTATCTATAAAAATATTGTCTGGTTTTGGCGCTTCTTCTTTTGCTTTACTTCTTGTATGAATTGCTGGCCACCCAAAAACACCTTTTACAATACCGTTTTTAGTATGAATATTTACAATCTTACTAGGTGCTATTTGATGGTCACTTCCTCCATTTCTAATTACGTAAATCAATCCATTATCAGAAATATAATTTACATACCATGAAATTTCGTCGGCATGTCCTTCAATCACAACTTTGTACTTTGCGTCTGGGTTAATAATACCAACCGCTGTTCCGTAGGTATCGGTAATAAACTCATCTACATACGGTTTTAAATAGTCCATCCAGATTTTCTGTCCTTCCCATTCGTAACCCGTTGGTGCTGCATTATTTAAATATTTCTCTAAAAAGTCCATAGACTTTTTGTTAAGTATGCTCTTTTTTGCCATGTGTATAATTTTCCACTAAATTAATAATATTAATACTATTTTAAGGGTTAATAAAGCCTAAATTATTAATTTTACTCCGTTACTCTCCAATTGTGGATTTTGTAATGACAAACCTGCATAGCAAACGGTGGTTTTCAATACTGAAATGCATTTGTAGGTTTGAAATTGAATTTGGAACGATTTTGGTGCTTACTATTAACAATCAAAACAATTCCGTTTTCACAGAAGAAAAAAATGAAATACATAAGTTACTTTTTTATATTATTTCCAGTGTTGCTCTTTGCTCAAATTAAAGACGTAGAGCAAGATAGCACCGACTACGATTATATTATCGTGGAAGGTGATTCTATTGCGACGTCTGCTATCGATTTAGAAGAAGTGATGCTATTAAATAAATTGAAGTTTGATAGTAGAGCAGACAGAAAACGCTATCTTATTTTAAGACGAAAAACCATAAAAGTATATCCGTATGCCAAACTTGCAGCAGAACGTTTGCAAACCATGCAAGAAAGATTGGATGCTATAGAACGTAAAAGCCTTAAGAAAACCTACGCCAAACGCGTACAAAAATATATTGAAGAAGAATTTTCGGAAGAATTAAAACATCTTACCAGAACCGAAGGACAAATTTTGGTAAAACTAATCCACCGACAAACAGGAAAAACAACTTTCGATTTAATTAAAGAATTACGAAGTGGTTGGCGGGCCTTTTGGTTTAATAGTACCGCAAGCCTTTTTGATATTTCATTAAAACGCGAATTTGATCCGGAAAACGAAAAAGAAGATTACCTTATTGAAGACGTTTTACAACGAAACTTTCAAAATGGAATTTTAGAAAAGCAGGAACCTGCAATCTCTTTTGATTTTTATGCGCTTTCCGATAAATGGTTATCTGCAAAAAATAATCCGTAAATGCGTATACAAACTCTTTTTGAAGAAAAACTCAATGCCTTTTCACATCTAATAGGTGCATTTCTTGGTATTGCAGCATTGGTATTGCTTATTATAAAAGATGCACATAAAAGTGATTGGAGTCTTTTTAGCGTGATTGTTTATGGCATTTCTATTATCGTTTTATTCACCGCATCTACTTTGTATCATTATGTGCAAAACGAAAAAAAGAAGCATTATTTTAGAATTTTAGATCATATTAGTATCTATCTTTTAATTGCAGGAACCTACACACCAATTCTACTCATCTCTTTGCAAAATAGCTTAGGTTGGCCTTTGTTTTATACCGTTTGGGGAATTGCAGCTTTTGGTGTGATCTTAAAAATATTCTTTACAGGTCGTTTTGAAGCTTTCTCGGTAATTCTATATTTAGCAATGGGTTGGTTAGTTGTTTTCGACTTTAGCCATTTAAGTGAAGTTATTGGTGCCAATGGAATTTTATTATTATTTGCAGGAGGCTTAGCCTACACTGGCGGAATTATCTTTTATGCCATTAATAAAATACCGTATAACCACGTTATTTGGCATTTATTTGTACTGGCAGGAGCAATCTTCCACTTCTTTATGGTGTATTTCTACGTGATTTAAGTAGCAGTTTAAATTGCGGTTATTCTTTTATATTCCTAGTTATATGGTCAATTCTAATGCGGTGTGTTCGTTGTAAAATAACAGGATACAGATTTCCAATTATATTTATTACCGTGATAGTACTGACGAGGAAAAAATAGCCATGCATAAGTAATATTACAGATAAAATTAGGATAACAATGAATGCAGCAAGGTGACCAAATTCCGATTGTTTGGTTTGAAATACAAAATTTTTCAATCCTTGTTTTGTTCCGTTAAAATACTTTTTTCTGTTTTTTTCTTTTCCCCAAAAAGCAAAGAGAAGCAAGTATTTAAAATATTTCACACCAAGTATTTTACTTATAAAGCTTAACCTTTTCGTGTTTTTAATGGTGTAATACCTAGAAGGTAATATTTTATGTGAAGGATAGGTAAATCCTATAAAAGCAAAGATTCCGGTAATAAAAAGCGTGAGTAAAAAGGAAATTATAAAATTTTGCAGGGTGCTGAGATCGGTTGGTTCCGAAGCGAATAAAATCTTCATGATAGCTACCGTTTGATAGCATAGAAAAATGGAGAATAACGGGAAAAGTATTTTCTTTAAGGTATTCAAATAGATGTTATTAGGTTTGAAAGAGGTAAACAAGTTAAACGAAATTATTTAATATGTACCTTTTTTAAGTCTGTTATTCTGTCATTTATACCAATATGGAGAAATCTATTTTATTTATATAAATTTCGATTCGCGCATGATGGAGAACAAAATATATTTTGCACGAAGGTAACTTAAGAAGTCAGTCGTGAACTATAGTGAGATTAAATGGCGCCTTAGCCAGACCCCATTAATAGTATTACGTAATTAAAAGGCATAAAAAAACAAGGTCTACAAAAGTAGCCTTGTTTTATATATACTGAAAGATGTAAAGCGATTATGCTACTACGTCTTGCTTCTTGATTTTTCTAAAAGTAAAAGAGTTAAAAATACTACGTTTACCAAAACGAGATTGTTTATCACTTTGCGAAAACTTAATGTATAAAGCTTTGTTCACACCAAAGTATTCATAGGTATTACCATCTAAAAAAGAAACCTCTAATAATAAACCTTTATGTTGCCAGTCTAATATTGGACTAGAAATAGTGGTAGCGTATTCTTCTTTGTTAGCTTCCGTAGTTTCTGGAGCAATACTCACTAAAAAGTGGTACCCATCAATTACTTTACGGCTCATAAGTTCTGCTTCTGCAGCCTTATCATCACCTGATTGAAACTTATCTGGATGCCATTCTTTTACTAAACCTCTGTACGTAGTTTTTAAACTTTTTAAAGTCATTTCTTGTTCTACGTTAAATAGCTTTTTGTACTCGTTAATACGTTTCATAAATAAAAGTGTTTTTTTAAACCGAGTGCAAAGGTACTACTTCTTTTTATAATGTGTTACTTTAGTTTGAAAAATTGGTTTTTTGTTTCGTAAATGGGATTGAATAGTAACACTTTAGTGGAGTTCCTTCTCCTATTTTAGACAATTAGCGCATAAATATAGTAAGGATTAAAATAGGTCGTCTAAGTGTACACGAACACCTATTAAAATCATACCTGTTTAAATGTTTGTGTACTAGCTTTAGGTGTGGAAAATGTTGTTTTTCTGATAAATGGTTTTTATATTCATTTAAATAAAGACCAATTCCTGCAATATCGAAATTGCCGTTATGTACATATTTATTAAGGGATAGGATGCAAGTATTGTATAAAGTCTATAACTGCAAAAAGAGATTTTTAGTAGGAAAACCAGTAGATATAAATTATAGTCATTGTTGTATGTCTACTTTTAGAATCTTAAGAAATGGAATGCTTTTTTTGCGCTTAGGGAAAATTGTTATTTCGTAATATTTCTTGATTTTTTTGAAAAATAAAAACTTTTCTAATTAATTTTTATGGATTTCGCTTTTTTTAGCTGGGTGAGATATTTTAGCTAACAGATGCCTATCTTTGTGCCCATAATTAAAAAAAATATGAAAAAACCAACTATTGGATTTATCGGACTAGGCCTTATGGGCGGAAACATGGTTGAAAATCTACAAAAGAGAGGATTCGAATTAACGGTAATGGACCTTAATAAGGATGAGGTTTCAAAAGTTATCGCTCGCGGTAATGCTACGGAAGCTTCTTCTCCAAAAGAATTAGCGGCAAAGAGCGATATCATAATGTTTTGTCTTACTACTTCTGCTGTTGTAGAAAAGATTGTTTACGGTGAAGAAGGTATACTAGCAGGTATTCAAGAAGGATCTGTTTTGATTGATTTCGGAACGTCGATTCCTGCATCTACTATTAAGATTGGTAAAGCGCTAGCTGAAAAAGGAGCAGGTATGATTGATGCGCCACTTGGACGCACACCTGCTCATGCAAAAGACGGACTGCTTAATATTATGGCAGCTGGAGATAAAGATACTTTTGCAAAGGTGAAGCCAGTTCTTGATGAACAAGGTGAGAACGTATTTTATCTTGGTGCTCTTGGTGCTGGTCATACAACAAAACTGATCAATAACTTTATGGGTATGACAACTGTAGTTGCCATGTCTCAGGCGTTTGCTGCAGCAAAACTTGCAGGTGTAGATGGACAACAACTTTTCGATATCATGTCTTCAGGGCCATCGAATTCACCATTCATGAAATTCTGTAAAAACTACGCAGTAGATAATGTAAGTGATTTAGGTTTTTCTATAGCTAATGCAAATAAAGATTTAGGTTATTTTGTACAGATGATGAATGATCTTGGAACCGTTTCTCAGATAGCAGAAGCTACTTCTTCTAACCTTCAGGCTGCTTTAGGTGCTGATATGGGTAGCGGAAATGTTCCTGAAATCTATGATTATTTCATGACGCTAGAGAAATAAATAATACTTTGGTATTTAAAGAGTAATGAATTTTTCTTTTTTAAGTAGAGTTTGTTATTGTATACAATACGATGACAAAAAATCGTTTGATGTCTTTTATAAGATATTAAACGATTTTTTTCGTTAATAGGAATAAAGCCTGGCTGTTTTCAAAATTTAAGAATCTAAAATATAGGTTTTAAAAGGAACAGTTAATCAAAAACAGCTTGTATTTCTTCTTCGGAAGGAGTTCTTCAATCCGGATATATTTTTGATAACGGATCTATTCTAAGAATTTTCAAATGCATGTTGTTCTTTAGAACTTATTTTTGAAGCAACAATACTAATTATCAATAATTGTATAGCGTGATACAACATAATAGGTAAAAGTATAATACCAATGGAAGCCATATTGCCAAATATTATTTTGGAAAACACGGTACCGTGAACCAATGATTTTTTTGTTCCGCAAAACTGTGCCGTAATTTGATCTTCGTTCTTAAATTTCATTTTCTTCGCTAAGAAACCTGTTAAAAAAAATAGGATGCCAAACAAAATTAAAACAGCAATAAAGAGCAGGAATATATCTAAAATAGAAATCGAACTAAATAGGTTATCCGCAAACGAACTTGCAAAGCTTTTGTAAATGATTAATAGGATAATCGATTTATCGAACCGTGTTAATAGCTTGGCATGTTTATGCGCAAATTCTCCTAAAAAACGCTGTAAAAGAATACCAAAGATTACTGGTAAAATTATTTGCACTATTAGTTTTACGTAGATATCCATAAAACTAAAATCTGTTTCTGTATGCTGTACAAATAAGCCCATCCATAAAGGAGTAAGAATAACACCTATAATTCCGGAAATACTAGCATTAAAAATGGCAGCAGGAATATTTCCCTTTGCAATAGAAACCATTACTACAGAAGAAGAAACGGTGGAAGGAAGCGCAGCCAAGAAAAAAAATGCCAACCAGATGATTTCTTGTTCTTTGTTTTGAATTAATGGGCGAAATATTAATACCAATAATGGAAATATCAAGAAGGTGGATGCTTGTATTAAAAGGTGTAATTTCCAGTTTTTAATTCCTTCTTTTAGTTTTGTCGGACTTAATTTAAGTCCGTAAAAAAAGAAGATTAGAGAAATTCCTATCGCGCTAATGGTGTCTATAGGAATAGGACTTTCGGCAGTTCCCCACTGTGGGAAAATATAAGCTAGTCCGATTACTGCTATAATAGATAAAACAAATCCATCAATTTTCATTTTCATAACTTTTTCTTTGGGGCACTAATTTATAGATTTGATGAGATGCAATCCGGATAAAATCCTTGCGATTAATCCTATGTATTAAGAGGACAAAATTAGAAGACAATTGCTACAAAACATACTTTTCAAAAATATCTTCTAATACTTTTTCTGGATCTTCACATAAACCAGGATGCGTTTTCGAGCTTTGTATAATAGTACTTCTGCAAGCGGTTAGCCATCTAAATCTATCCGATAATTCTAGAGTTCCTATTTTACCTCCAGCAGGAGCACCTTCGCAAATTAATTGCCAAGCATGCAAATATTCTTGAAAGACTTCTCGTTCTATTTCTGTGGTAAAGGCTTTTAGTTTCTCTGGGTTAATATGGTATTTAATGCCTAGAAATTTTTTCCTTTTAGAAAAAAGAATCACACCGACGTTAAAGAATTCTTCACGTTCTACTTTAGGTACAATTCTAATAATTGCATATTCAAATGTGTGTCTATCTTGCATCTTCGGCTTCTTTAACTAATACTTCTATTTTAGAAAGTCTAGAGTTTATAAAAGCAATATATGCTTCTCGCATTGCTGTGCTAGACATGGTATCTGCTTCGCTTTGCAACCAATCTTCTGGTATGTTATTAATTATTTCGGTAATGGTTTCTAGATCTAATGCTTGTTTTATATGTACTGCAGCTTCTTTTAATTTGGTTGCTTTTGGTACTAATACATGATCTTTTATAAGCGGAAAAGTTCTACTCAGATGATTTTCCCAACTTTTAAAATCATGATGAAAATAAAAGCTTGCGCCATTATCGATAACCCAAAGTTCCTTATGCCAATGTAATAAATTGGTGTTTTTAGCGGTTCTGTCAATATTACTAATAATGCTATCTAGCAATACTACTTTGGAAGCTGAATCTGCATCTACAGTACTTACCAAAGGGTCGTAGGTAATTGCACCAGATAAAAAGTGTAACCCAAGGTTTAATCCAACACTAAACTTAAGAAGGTCTTGAATTTCTTCGTCTGGTTCTGTTTTACTAAAAGAATCATCTAGATTCATAAATACCAATTCGGGAACATGTAAACCAATGGCTCGTGCCATTTCACCACCAATAAATTCAGCTACTAATGCTTTTTTTCCTTGTCCGGCACCTCGAAATTTTAGTACATACAAAAAACCATCATCTGCTTTTACAATAGCAGGAAGTGATCCGCCTTCTCTTAAGGGCTGCAGGTATTGGGTAACATCTACGGTTCTAATATCCATTTTACTCATAAATATTTTAATGTGTATTGCAAAATTACATGATTTAAATAAAGGGACCTTTTATTTGTTCTGTTGTTTTAAATGAAAGTGAGCAGAAAACCAATAAACGCACCTCCTAAAACAATAAATGCACTATTTACATTTTTTAAAACAAAGACGACTATTAAACTAGCTATAGCAATAACCATTGTGCGCCAATCGGTTAACGTGTCCATTCCCATTTGTATACAAACGGCGATTATTAATGCAACAGCAGCAACATTTATAGCATCTAAAGTGGTACTAATAATTTTGGAGTTCCTCATTTTAGAAACTAGTGGATTTAATATAAGTACAAAAAGAAAGGATGGAAGAAAGATTCCAATGGTTGCCGCAATGGCTCCGGTAATGCCGTGCATTTGCCAACCTATAAAAGTGGCTGTCGATAAAACAGGTCCTGGTGTTATTTGTCCGATAGCAACCGCATCGATTAATGTCTGTCTTGTTAACCAGCTATTTGCGACAAGTTCTGTATCTAGAAAAACGAACAGTACATAACCACTTCCATAAAGTACTGCGCCAACTTTTAAAAAAGTAAGGAATATTTTTAATGCACCAATTTTGGAAGGATCTAGTATTTGAAATAATAAAATAGGAGCAAAGCTCTTTAAATTGGTCTTATCTTTTTTAATATAATAAAGAAGTAAACCGAGTAATCCGGTACCAAAAAGAGCCGCAATTTCATTCACACCAAATAAGCAAGCTGCTAAAGCTAAAATACCAAGTATGGCTAATTCTGCCGTTTTTATAGCCTTTTTACCAAGACGATAAGAAGCCATAAGAATAATAGCAATAACTGCAGGTTTTATGCCATAGATAAAAGGAGTTACTTCTGGTAATTGTCCGTATTCTTGATACAACCAAGCAAGAATAGAAGTAATTACCACGGCAGGAAATATAAAACAGAAACCTGCAACAATAAGTCCTTTCCAACCAGCACGTTCATAACCACAATGCATGGTCATTTCGGTAGAGTTCGGACCAGGAATGATGTTTGTAGCACCAATTAAATCTAGAAAGTGTTCTGGTGTCATCCACTTTCTTTTTCGTACTACTTCATCTTCCATCATGGCAATATGCGCAGCTGGACCACCAAAGGCAATACTTCCTAATTTGAAGAATACTTTGGCTATTTCTTGGAGTTCTTTTTTCTGTGACATTATAGTTTCAAAAATATAAAAACTTTTAATCTATAACGTTTTATGCAGTGCCTTTTCCGAAGTATTTTTTTCGTAACCAAAAGGAAACTCTAACCAATAATATTAATGCTGGAACTTCTACTAACGGACCAATAACTCCTGCGAATGCTTGTCCGGAATTCAACCCAAAAACAGCAATAGCAACAGCAATGGCTAATTCGAAATTATTTCCTGCAGCTGTAAAAGCAACTGCTGCGGTTTTATCATAGGACGCTCCCGTAGCTTTGGTAAAGAAAAAACCAATAATAAACATGAATGTAAAGTAAATAAGTAGCGGAATAGCAATGATAATTACATCCATTGGGATTTCTACAATCAGTTCCCCTTTTAATGAAAACATAACCACAATAGTAAATAATAGAGCGATTAAGGTCATTGGTGAAATGGTTGGAATAAAAGTATTCGTATACCAATCTTCGCCTTTTAGAGGTACTAAAATGAGACGACTTAAAATTCCTAGGGCAAATGGAATTCCTAAATAAATGGCTACGCTTTCTGCTATAGTTGCAATAGAAATATCTACAATAGCACCTTCAAATCCGAAGTAGGGAGGAAGTACCGTTATAAAAAGCCATGCATAAAAACTATAAGCAAATACTTGAAAAATACTATTTAATGCTACCAATCCTGCTCCGTATTCGCTGTTGCCTTCTGCAAGATCATTCCAAACTAAAACCATTGCAATGCATCGCGCAAGACCGATTAATATAAGTCCGACCATATATTCCGGATAATCTCTTAAAAAGGTAATTGCTAAAAGGAACATTAAAATTGGACCAATAATCCAATTCAGAATTAGAGAAATAGAAAGAATTTTGGTGTTTTTAAATACTTTTGGTAATAAGGCAAAATTCACCTTTGCTAAAGGCGGATACATCATTAAAATTAAACCAATGGCAATCGGGATATTTGTGGTACCGCTACTTAATGCGTTTACAAAATCTGGAAAGCTTGGTGAGAAATATCCTATGGAAACACCAATAGCCATGGCGACAAAAATCCAAAGCGTTAAATTTCTGTCTAGAAAACTTAGTTTTTTATTTGTCATTTTTAAGATTGAATTTGAGAGAATACGTAAAACATTTCGGTTGCAATTTGTAAGCTTCTTTCGTTGTATTTATCTGCTTGTTGCGGTGTATTATCAAATGCCTTCGGATCTTCAAAAGTAATCGGAATACGTTTTTCTGCGCCTGCAATAAACGGACAACCACCATCTGCTTGCGAGCAAGTCATTATAGCTGCAAATTTGGATTTCGGGTTAAAATTAGCATCTAGTTTTTTTGAAAAACAAATAATGGGATGTTCGTTTGGAGCATATTTAATACTGTAAATCGGATTGCTGGTTGCTGCTATTTTTTCGATCTCAAAACCTGTGTTTTTTAAGGTTTCTGCAACCATTGGAAATAATGCAGTAGCTTCCGTTCCTCCAGAATAGCAAAACACATTTTTAATCTTGAAATGATGTGCTAAAGTTTGTGCCCAAACTTGTGATAAATGGCTTCTTCTAGAATTATGTGTACAAATAAAATTTATTCTAATTTCTTGATTTGCATTTACTTTTTCTTGCATATAAGCAACTAGCGGTTGCAGTGTTTCTTTACGTGCAGTATCTATATTTTGCACATTTAACGTTGCAATAGTTTTTGCTACAGATTTAAATAAGGACATATTCTATTGGAATTTAATTATAGATTAGCAGCAACCGCTTCCTGGTTCGCAAGCGTTTCCTGTTGGCATATCTGAAAATTGTAATTTTGGTTTTTCCGCAGGAATTCCGCAATTATCTTTTGCTAAACAATCGGTTTGTTTTGTGGTTAAAAGAAAGTTTGTTCCATCAAAATCTAATCCGAATTTACCAATAGTTTCTGCTTGATATTCTACTTCAATCTCTAAATCTTCGATGCCGAGCGTCTTTTCAGAAAGTTTAATAATATGCAATAGTTTTTCTGGGTGTAATCTATGGTCGTAGTCATTCGCATTCCAAAGTTGAAAGTTTACTACTTCTTCTTTTCTAACGGTTCCTCCACAATCGATAAAGTGTTTGGTGATTTTACCAACCTCGGTAACGTGAAAGTGATTAGGTACTAGTTCTCCGTTTGGTAATTGAAAAGCAATTGTTTCTAATTGGTCTAATTTGTTTTTAATTTCTGAAAGTTTCATATGTTTATTTTTGTTTCCTACGACATCCTATTAATCATTGCCTTTGAGTATTAAGGATTTGTTATGGATGTTTTATAAGTGTATTTGTTTATTGCGATTATACGATTAATGATTGAAATTTTTTTAACAACAATCTGTGCTAATAATATCTTGATCTAAAAAGGTGTACATTATATTTTTCATTTTGCTCCAGTTCTCTGTATTTATACAGTAGCAAACACTAGTTCCTTCTACATTTCCTTTAATTAAACCTAAATGTTTCAGTTCTTTTAAATGCTGTGAGATAGTAGGTTGTGCTAAGCCAATTTCGTTTACCAAATCCCCACAAACACAAGCGTTTATTTTAAATAAGTGCTGTAAAATAGCCACTCTTGCAGGATGACCAAAGGCTTTTGCAAATAATGCAATTTCGTTTTGTTGGTCCGTAAACATTTCTGTTTTTGCTAATCCCATTTGTTTTATATATTTGTTCATTGCAATATTACGATTAATATTTCAATTGCTAATTATATTTTCAGAAAAAACATATAATATGTTTTAGAAGTAGGGAATAGTTATTCTTCCTTTTGCGGAATATGCCAATCTATTCCTCTTGCTTTAGCGAAATCTTCAATAGGATCTAGGCCAATTTCTTTTCGTCTTTTATGGATATATTCAGGTTTATCAATTTCGAAAAAAGTAGCATTTCCATTTTTATCTTTTGTGGTTTGTGATCCATACACTTGCGGTTTATTGTCATTAATACGCATTCGATCTATGAGTCTAGCATATTGCATGGCTTGCGATTCGTTCTGTAAAACGGATGCTTTCATTAACGGCGCATATTTTTCTTTAATTTCTAGACTGCTATGTTGTATAACACTCCAAATGGCTCCATTTGCTAATCTGCCAACTTGACTAGTACCAAGCCAACCATATTTGTCGAGAATTAATATAAGCTCATTTTCAATGCGTTTGTCTTGTTCTTCCACAATTTTCCAGAAGTAATCCATTTCCCTAGAATCTACACCAAATTTTTGCTCCGCGTCTTGGTACAACCTTCTAAAAAGTTGGTCTTGCATAAAGAGCGTTTCTAGTTTGGTTTGTATAGCATCCATTTCTTTTTTATTCGTATTCTCGTTTTGTGCGCAAATAGAGGAGGAGGAAATAGTAAGTATTAATAAGAAGATTATTTTTTTCATAACTGATTTTAATTGGAGTAAAACGCTCTAATAGTTTACGAAGTTATATAAATTATTTTAAATTAAAAAGGCTTACGTGTTTATAACTAATTATTATTCAGGTGTTTGTACTCTTTTTTTATTCTGTTTAAAATCTGATATTTATAGAGCTAAAAAGGAAAACGAATCCATTTAATAAAATAGATGTCTTATGAAACTTGCAAAACCTTTATTGATTATTATCGTTTTATCTACATTATTTGCTTGTAAGTATGATGAAAGAAAAAATTTAAAAACCGAAGTAGTTCCCGATTATATAAAGGTTTCTAAAATAGTAGATTCCGATTGGGTAGCTGCATCCAATTGGGTTGCAAAATTTGATGCAGCGATTAGCGTATTTAAAAACAAGCATTTATAACAGTCAAAAAAGCAATCCACTTAATAAATTGGAAGCTTATGAAACCTTTAAAATCTGTAGTATTTTTTATCGTTTTAATAACATTATATACTTGTAAAGAAGAAGTAAAGCAAGATGTAAAAACCAATAATTTATCACAATATATGCAGGTTTCTGAAATTGAAAATTTAGCTTGCACAGCATCTTCTAGTTGGTTTACCATGGTAGATGGCGTGCGTAAAACACCAGCATCAAAAGAGGGAATGACAAGTGTTTTTGCAAACAATGCGACCGTTACAAACTGTAATTTTCACCAATGGTCACGGCAGAAGTTTTTATGGCTAACGAATGAATATAATGGACGACCACTGTTTTTAGATAGTTTGCATCAAGTTTCTACATTAGGTGAAAAGTATCTGAAAGGCAAAAGGATAGTTTTAGTAGATACAGCACAAGCTACGAATGCATTAGATGTTTTAAAAACCCTATTTTTCTTCAGGTAAACCTGCTTCAACTACTGTTTACTATGCTATTTATATGGATGACACTAGTTATAATGCGATGTTAAAATATGGGCCAATGGCAAAATGAAATCCGACGAGCTTAAAAGAGATAGCATTTCCTGTTGGTGCCTTAGAGCTTAAAACTTCTTGGGTAGATGTTAATGCTTTAAAGGATGCTTCCACCTATTTTGTAACCGATGCTTTAATAAATAATGTACCTACTAAAGTCGCACTTTTAGGAATGCATGTGATTGGCGTGGTAGAAAACCATCCAGAGTTTGTTTGGGCTACTTTTGAGCATGATGCACTTGCACCTTATTATGATTGGAGTAAAGCGACTTCTACTACAGATGCACCAGTTACAAGTGCGGTTGATTATCCGCTATTTAATAAAAATAGTACCGCAACAGTAAAAAATATAACGTCTAATAATGGCAATTATACAAATGTGTTTTCGGTATATAAATACGGAACTCCAGTTGTCATTAATACCACGGGTACTACAAATACAAAGACATTTATGGAAACCAGCCAGAATGGAAAGGAAAATTTTGATAATATACAAAACCTGAATACGAGTGTTAAAAGCAATTATCAGGAATTTGATATAATTACTTTTACAATGGTTCGATATGGCTGAATACCGAAAATTATAAAGGGATAGAGACACAAACAAACCTCATCGATTCTCTGTCTGTGCATTTTGCGCTTCAGAATTCTAAACTCGTCTATTGGACATATAATTGTTTTCCATTCTTGAAGCAGGAACAATTGCAATTGGGTTTATAGAATGCTTATTTTGGATCCTGTATTTGAGGATCTGTTAGGTTTTCGATTAGAAAATTAGCAACTTCAGGAAGATTATTTACAAGTTCTTCTACTACTTTTGGGTCTGCCAAATCAGTACGAAGTCCGGGGAGCATACTCAGAGTAGGATCATCAAAATCGGCACAACCCATAGCCCAATTTTCAAATAAACGATGGTCTGTAGGACTTTCAAAAAGGATATGAATATCAGCATGCCTAGTATCTTTTTTCAGACGGATAAAAAGCGCATCTATAGTTTCTGGTTCTCCCTCAATAACCTGAAGAAAATAACCTTCTTTATACATTAGTACTCCAGTAATATTATCTATCATATTGTAACCACGAGCTTCATGGAGTAAGTCTAACAAGTCCCGTTTACTAAGTGGTACAATTGCATGACTAGAGTAGACTAGACGACGTAATTTCATATGGAATACTATTTGGGTTTGAATACGTTTTTTTTACTGCTATTAGAAGTAAGTAGGGTTAACAAATTTAGAATAAACTTTTTACAAAGACAAGTTTTTTTAATTTTTATAATGTATTGATTTTTACCGAATAAACTTGTTCATAGAGCGGTTTTTGTATTACGGAAAATAGCGATTTTACTTCTTGTAATTTGTGTGATTGAACTTTTTGTACTCTTAAATTATTTTCTAAGTATTGACATCAATCAAGCATCCAGGTTTTTATTTTAGAGTAGATTTTTGGATTGCTCAATAAGTCTAGATGGTTATTCTCATAAACAATCCACGTATTTTTCTTTTTGAAATTTAAATTTTTGTCTGGATTTTTGTGTTGCCCTAAAGCACTTTTTACACCCACCATATTATCGCCTAGTAATTGCGGGATACCAGATTTGTTATTTTTACTTGCAACAGCTGCTATACTGTAGCAACCTATCTTTTTAGGAAGCGGCACATGTTGCCTTTTATCTTCTTGCATTTCAAAGCGATCCCTATCTTTCCAATCGGTGTCTAATAGATTTCCGTATCTTAAATCGATAACACCAGCACTTCTAATTTTTCCTAATCTAGCAAAAGGTTTTGCATAGGGAACAGCTTCTAAAATAACATCGAGATAATTTCCTGCTTTTTCCAATGGTGCTCCGTGATGTGGTGTACCAAGAAAAATAATTTTTTTAAGATGTTTAGTCCATGATTTTTTTTGTTGTTGCCCATAATGTATTGCGCTTCTCGAAACTAAACCTCCCATACTATGTGCAATAATTACAATTTCTTCTACAGGAACTGGCCAATGTAGTACCAATTTTTCCAATAGTTCATTGAGTTTTTGTCCGTTGGTAGAGATATGAAGGCCACTATTATACTGCAAGTAGATGGGGTTTTTTTCGAGGTCTTCTGCTATTGCAGCTCCGTGATTATGCCCTTTTCTAGTCCATTGCATAGCATTCATACAAGAACCATGTACCATCAAAAGAATTTTTCCGGTGATAAAAGGATATGCTTTTGTAATGCTTTTTTTATCTAGAGGAATTGCCTTTTCTTCATTTCTGAATTGCATGGAAATGGATAACGGATTTTTAGTTTTTTCTAAATAGTCACCAATAATTCCGTTTAAAACGGATTGTAGCACTTCTCTTTCTTGGGTAGTTTTTATTTTTCCACTTACAGAAACAAATTTCCCTAAAGTTTTATCTATACTGCTGCCAATAAGCCTAGTGCTCCATCGAATATTTTTATATGCGATTCCTGAAATATTGGTAATAAGGTGTTGTATTGGTGTAGAAGGTAAAAATGGCGGATGCACAATTCTGTGATGCATAGATTCTACCAAGTCGGTAACTCCTATGGTGGCATCTGTAATTAAACGACTAATGCCTTGTAATTTGGAATCTGCATTTTTTTTGTTTGCCATTTAAATTTTTATAAAGGAAAGCTTTATGTGTGTAGTATCTATTATCTAGAGAGTTAACATCTCCTAAACAAATATAAGGAAATTAAACATTTATAATATCTTGATACTCTTCAAAAAAGGCCTCAAATTGATGCATGTTTTCATTGAAAAACACCATTACTTCTTGCCATGTATTTTTGTTATGTATAGATACTTTGTTTTCTAAAGGAACATAAATACGCGAAATTTCTTTACCATTTTCTAGAAAGAATTCTTCTTCAAAAATAGCATTTGGTAAGTACTCGTTAAGTAAAATAGATTTTAAGGATTCTAATTTTTCCCAATAAGTAATTCGGTTTTCTAAATCGTCTTCTAAATCTAGAGCCACTAAAGCTGTTTTGTTATCAAAATGAAACTTAAAGCTAAAACCTTTTATTTTAGTATTGTATAAGGTCCATTTTCTGGGAAATGATTTCCCAAAACTAGTCCAAAATAACTGTTTTATTTGTCTGGATTCTTCTTTACTGAACATAGCAAAATTGTGAATTTTGGAGTTCCCTTAAAAAAGGGAATTTCCTTTTAATTATTTTAACTCCTCTTTCTTATAATTTTTTGTAACAAAAATTATAATTCATTCTCCTCTTTAAAAAAGAGGAGAGCACTTACTAATAAACTTTTACTATACTACACGAAATAAGCAATCGTAATTGCTGCTACAATGGTTATTAATTTGGTAACATTAAATTTATGATCTTCATTGCTTTCAAATAAAATAGTAGTAGAAATATGTAAAAATATTCCAATTACTACGGCTGAAATCTCAAAATAATAATTTTGAATAAACGTAAATTTTTCAGAAAGTAAAACTCCGAAAGGCGTCATTAATGCAAACAAAATTAAGAAAAAAGCAATCTTTGCTTTTGGTAATTGAGATGCAAAAAAGAAGGTAGCAAGTATAATAGCAACAGGGAGTTTATGGATTATAATACCATATAATAAAGTACTATGGTTGTGTATTGGTATTCCTTCTAAAACACTATGAATACTTAAACTTATAAATAATAACCAAGGAAAAGCGGTTGTGCTTTTATCTAAATGTACATGACCATGTTCTGCACCTTTAGAGAAAAATTCTAAAATTATTTGAAGTAAAATACCAATCATAATAAACAGACCTATTGGTTTATTGGTATGTTGATACACTTCTGGTAAAAAATTAAAAACGGTAATAGATAGGAGGAAAGCGCCACTAAATGCGAGTAGTAATTTTAGGTTTTTGTTTTGCGATGGTTTTAAAATTAAAACAAAGGCATAGCCTAAAAGCACACTTAAAATTGGTAGTAATATGTTTTGCATCTATTTAAAGAAATATTTAATTTAAAGACTCTTCGATAAGCTTAGAGTACTTCTTTTACGTATTATTTAAAGTCAATTATCCAGTAGATTATGAATAAGATTATTTGAAAATCATAATTAATCTTTCGCTTTGTTTGGCATGAAACTTATTCAGTTTAAAATCGCCAAATACGTCTAATAAATACACGCCAGCTTGCTCAAAAAGAGCTTCAAAATCTGCTAAAGTAAATCCTCTTACACGTTCTTGAAAATTATAATCCTCGTCATCGACTGTAAAAGAAATATCTTTGATGATATAGCCATCAACAACGCTTCGTTTTTGGGTGAAGGCAATACCTTCTACCGTTTTTACATCTTCAGCAACTAAGTGGTCAATAACGTATTCACTATTCATAAAATCGATAACCCCGAAACCAAATTCATTCAATTCCGATTTAATCGCTTTTATGGTATTCAAGTTATCTTCTTCTTTATCAAAATAACCAAAACTGGTAAACAAATTAAAAACAGCATCAAATTGATGTTCATAAGGAGTACTCATGTCATGCACATTAAAATGCAAGGTGTCATTTTCAAACTGTTTTGCATGCGCGATGCTATTTTCGGATAAATCTACTCCAGTGACATTATATCCTAAAGTATTTAAATAGATCGAATGTCTACCTTTTCCGCAGGCAAGGTCTAATATTTTTCCACCTTCCGGAATATTTAAATAATCGGTAAGATTATCCATAAACTGTTGCGCTTCGGTATAATCTCTGTCTTTGTAAAGAATATGGTAAAATGGCGAATCAAACCAAGAAGCAAACCATTCTTTTTTGCTTTTTATCATGTATTGTTATATATCAGCACAAAAATAATCTATTTTTGCAATCTATTTGTCGAAAAACATGGAGAATAATTTTAAAATGCTAGCCAAAACTTTATTTGGCTTTGAAGAGATATTAGCAAAAGAGCTAACTCAATTAGGTGCGCAACAGGTAAAGGTTGGCGTGAGAAGCGTTACTTTTGTTGGAGATAAGGGCTTTATGTATAAAGCGAACTTAGGCTTGCGTACGGCAATTAAGATTTTAAAACCTATTAAGACTTTTAGAATTGTCAATGAAGAGGATTTGTACAAACAAGTGTACAAAATGGATTGGAGCGAATACATGAAGTCTTCGGGTACTTTAGCGATTAGTTCGACCGTGAATTCGACACAGTTTACCCACTCACAATATATTTCTTTAAAAACGAAAGATGCTATTGTAGACAAATTTAGAGATACAACTGGCGAAAGACCAAATATAGATTTACGTTTTCCAGATTTAAAGGTAAATGTACATATTGACAGACAAATGTGTACGCTTTCTTTAGATGCATCTGGAGAGTCGTTACACAAACGTGGTTATAAAACAGCTACCAATATTGCTCCAATTAACGAGGTGCTTGCTGCTGGTTTAATTATGCTTTCTGGTTGGGACGGACAAACTGATTTTATGGATCCAATGTGTGGTTCTGGAACCATGCTTGTAGAAGCGGCTATGATTGCATGCAATATACCACCAAACTTGATGCGAAAAGAATTTGGTTTTGAGCGTTGGAGTGATTGGGATGTAGAACTTTTTGAGAAAATTGAAGAATCTCTGTTAAGTAAAACTAGAGATTTTCATCATAGATTATTAGGTTTTGATAAATCGCCAAGTGCTGTTGCAAAAGCAAAAGAGAATTTAAAAAATGCCCATTTAGACGAATTTGCTACCATTAAACACGAAGATTTCTTTAAAACGCGAAAAGGAGGAGACGAAAAACTGCATATGGTTTTTAATCCGCCTTACGGAGAACGTTTAGATAATTTAGATATAGAAGATTTTTACGGGAAAATAGGAGATACCTTAAAACAAGGTTATCCAGGAACCGATGCATGGTTAATTACTTCTAATTTAGAAGCTTTAAAGTTTGTTGGTTTACGTCCTTCACGAAAAATAAAAGTATTTAATGCAAAATTAGAAGCGCGTTTGGTGAAATACGAAATGTATGCCGGTAGTAAGAAAGGAAAGTATATGAATCCAGATGAGGATTAGGTTTTAGTCTTCAGTAGGGAGTCTGCAGTGAGCAGTGTTCAGTAGACAGGCTTTAGTAGGCAGTAATCGGTTTTTGAATACTATATTCATGTCATGCGACTTTGGAAAGTTTTTTTGCCTTCAACTTCAACTTCAACTTTGCAATCATTTATGCACTTCTGGGAATTCTAAAAAAAGTTGATCTACTAAAGTTTTAATGTGCTTTCTTAAGGCATGTTTCGATTTATCTAGTTCGCATGGAATTGTAGCTTGCCATACTACTTGATTTTTTTCTATATCCGAAACATATAGAATAAGGGTTTCTTTAGTATAAATAACCGAATTTATGGTACAAGTTCTCCAATAGTCAAATTCATTTTCTAATTCACAGTTTTTTACAAAAGTCTCTTTTTCTGTTATAGCAATTTTAAAACCAGCTTGTAATTGTGGACTAAACACGTTGGTTCTGTAGCCTAATGCGGCCATATTTTTATCTACTTCTCCAGCAATTAACTCACGAACATAGGTATTATCTAGGTTTGGATATTTGGTATTGTCTACTTGAAAATCATCCAAGCAAAGCATAAAGGTTTCGTAAGAATCAAAATCGACTTCATCATCATATTCCGATATAATATCTAGGCTTGCTGCACAACCAAATAAAAGAATAAAAGTGAAAAGAGGTAAAATTTTTAAAGATTTCATGTGTTATATTTAGTACATAAAGATCTTTGATTTTAAGTTGCTTAACTATGATATTTGTCAGCTTTATCGTTTTTATACTAATATTTTTCTTGAAGAATTTGTGTATGATGTTCTACATGATGTGCGGTCCACATAATAATTTCCCTTACAGGCATTTTTCCCATTAAAGGATGTGGAATAATATAGGTGTCCAGTTGCTTATCACTCCATCGTTTTAACGTTTTGTATTGTAGTTTTTTGTTTTCTACTTGCAGTCTGTTCAGTATATATTCTTTTTCGCTTAAAGCAGGCGCTTTCATGTTTTGAGAACCCTTGAAGGTTTTACCTTGTACATTTACTAATCGTTCCTGGTAGCGTTTTACAATAGCATCATAATCTCTTACTTCTCTATTTGCTTTACCAAATTTAAACTTTAGTAAAAACTTAGGCATGCTTAACGCATCGTTTAAGGGTTTTATACTTTGTAGTAAGTGTAATGCTTGTTGACCAGATGTCCATTTTCCTTCTGGGCCATCTTGCCATTTATCGTCTTGTTGATTTTGCAACCAATCTATAAGTGTATTATGTTTTTCTTCTAGATTGCTTACAATATCTTCTTTGTTCATGAACTTATCCTTTTTTAAATAAAGGAATAAGGTAAGAAATATTATAGCCATAACCTACACCAAAACTACTACCATCATACGTTCTATTATAGCCAGGAACGTATAGGTTTTCGAAGTTATTTGGCTGGTCTTGACTAATCATGTTTTTTAGCTGCGCATTTATACCTATAAATAAGTTAGGTAATACTTCGGCTTTAATACCAATAATTAATTCTGCCCAAATAGCAGTTAAGCCGCTAAATTTTTCGGAATCATTAGAGATTAATGGTTCCCAATATTGCTCTTGCGAATATACCGCATAGCTATTTCTTGTTTGGCTGAAGGTACTTGCTCCAACACGCAAACCACCATAAATCATGTTGTGCATACCAAACCAATTGGTATATGAATTATAATCTATTCCTGCTTTAAAATAAGAACCAGAAGCTGTAGCATTCACATAGTCATTACCAAGAGTTCTTTCTTCGGTACCAAGTTCTCCTGCAACATAGATACGTTTGGTTAATCTAAAATCAGCCATGATTTCAAAACCTTTATAGTCATCGTCAAGCGCACTTCTTATTAGCTTGCTTAAATCACCACCAATACGTAGTCCGTACTTTTGTATATGTTTAATCGAATCTTTTTTAGCTTTAGCAATACTATCATTTTGTGCATTTACAGACGCGCAAAATAGCATGAAAAAGATAAATATATTAATGGAAAAGGTTAAAGTGCGCTTCATCTTCATTGCTAATAGGTTCGTTATCTGTTGTTGATATTATATTGTTTATCCATTTGTCTCCATCGTCTACAACGCTAATAGTAACATTTTCAAAAACCGTTTTATAGCCACATGCTTTAGATACATATTCTAGTTTTGTATTATACGAAATGGTAATTATGTCTTCGTTTCCGTTGGGGAAATCATCCGTATCGTCATCTGGTGTTCCATTGTCGTTAATAGAATAATCATTATGCAATTTAAACTGCGTTGAATTTTCTGTGGTTTTTAAAGGTAAATACACACTACTCGCAGTAACAATATTATAAGCACTTAAAACGTCGTCATTATCTACACCTTGTACTCTAAATTTTAATACGTTTTTTAAGTTTTCGGTATTAGAACTATTATAAAACTGTATATATAAACGTGCTGTTGTAGAGGTTTCATCCGAGCATATATCATCTTTTTCGCAACTTAAAAAAGCGACAAAGGCGATAAGAATTGGGATTACTATTAATTTTATTTTTTTCATGTTTACTTTCCGCGAAAGCGGTAATCTTTTCAATACTAATTAACGTTTTTCTAAAAGTACAACGGTTTCAACGTGTGCTGTGTGCGGAAACTGATCTACTAAACTTATTTTTTTAATGTAATATCCTGCCTGCATCAAGGTTTCGGTATCTCTTGCTTGTGTTGCAGGGTTACAAGATACATAAACCATTCTATCTGCATTCAAATCAATGATTTTTCGAAGTGTTTTAGGCGCTATTCCTGCACGTGCAGGATCTAAAATTATAGTTCTTATCTTTTCTTTATATTCTGGGTGTTCGAGTAAAAATTTCCCAACATCTGCAGCAAAAAAGGTTAACCCTTCAATATTATTTCTTTCGGCATTCTTCTTAGCGTCTTCAATTGCTGAAGCAACAATATCGACACCAACTATTTTTGTGTTTTTAGATTTTGAAGCAATAATTTGGCCAATAGTTCCTGTTCCACAGAATAAATCCATTACAATAGTATTGTCAATCGCTTCTTTGTTTTCTAACGCATAATCCACTACTTTGGTATATAATCGCTCTGCGGATTTGGGATTGGTTTGAAAAAAGCTTTTCATGCTAATTTCAAAGTTTAAACCTAAAAGTTCTTCAATAATTTTATCTTTTCCGTAAACTAAATCGATACTTCCTGTAGTTGCAAGCGTTCTATCTCCGGTTTCATCATTAATTGTATGTAAAAGCCCAGCGACTCTGTTTCCAAATAATTCCACTAAAAAGTTCGAGAATTTTGTTAAGTCAAATTTTGGTAAATCGTAAGAAGTAGTTACTAAATTGAATAAAAGCTCATTGGTTTTGTAGGATTTACGTACCACCAAGAAACGGAAGAATCCTTCTCTTTTTGGACCATGCCAAGGCGCTAATCCAGTGGCTTCACAATAGGCTTTAATTTGGATAAGATGGTCTTCAAATTCTTTATCGAACAATCCGCTATCTTTATCTAAGTTTTCACCACACCACCAAGTTCCTCGTTTCTTAAAACCTAATGTAAATTCATCCACATCGGTTTTTTCTTCTCTATCGTATCCTATAGCAGAGAAGCTATATTCCATCTTATTTCTATAATGGAAATCGTTAGGTGAAGTAATAAATTCATCAAATAGATCTTCAATATTTTCAACTTTACCAATGCGTTTAAATAATTGAAGCGTACTATCTTTTTTGTATTTGTGTTGTTTTTCAACAGGAAGTTTAATGTATGGAGCACCTGCAATTTCTTGAAAAGGCATCTCCATTTCATCACTAGAAGGTTCTAAAACCTCAAATAATTTACATTCCGCGTACTTTTTACTTGATTTTTTTACCTGTGCTTTTACTAGTTGACCAGGTAATGTATTGGGTACAAATACTACGAATTCTCCATGTTCATTTCGGATACGCCCAATTCCTTTTCCGCCAAAGGCATAATCTTCAATCTTTATTTCTATAATTTGTCCTCGCTTAACAAATTTGTTTCTTTCTCTTTTTGGCATCTATTCTATTTTAGAATGCAAAATTATAAAAAAAGCACCTCGATTGCGGTGCTTTTTTCAATTTATGTTGATTTGATTATTTCTTAGTCCATTTATTTAAATTTATTTCCAAAAACTTGACGACCACGAAGGCTAAAAAATAAGGTAATGATTAATGCGTCCATGCCTATACTAATATCAAAAGAGTTTGAAAATAGTACAATAATAGCAGTACCTAAAATGTATGTAATTAGGGTTATCTTTAAAAGATTTCGGGTTTCTTTTAAAAGATTGGGTATTTTATGGGAGTACATTGAACCTTTTACCTTTTTTTACGTCTTTATAATATGCGAGTAATAAATATTCATAAACGAAAAGTACAGGAATCCGTAGAAAAAGTAGCCCTTCTATTGGATACATTAGGGACCGATGAAGATCAGATTTGGCCTGTTGTAAATTGGCCTGCAATGCGTTTTAAAAATGGAGTAGAAGTAGGAAGCAAAGGCGGACATGGTTTTATTAGATATACCATAATTGCTTTAAAGGAAGGAGAAAGTATCACTTTTCAATTTACAAAACCAGATAATTTTATAGGAACACATTCTTTATTTCTCAAAGCAGTTTCAGAAAAGGAAACAGAAATTAGTCATGAAATTACAATGCGTACAGCATCTTTAAAAGCTTCCGTTTTATGGCTTTTTGTTATAAGATGGTTGCATGATGCTTTACTGAAAGAAGCTTTCGATAATTTAGAGAATCGTTTTATGGAAGGAAAGAAAATTCCGAAGTATAACTTTTGGGTACGTTTTTTAAGAAATACGTTTAAGAGAAAACCATTGCAAACCAAAGAAGCCTAGTTGAAAATAGACAAACATAGAGATGCACAATTAGTGGAAGCTTTTCAATCTGGAAAGAAGGAAGCCCTGACTATACTCGTAAAAAGATGGCATCTTATATTTTGTGAAAAGGCATTTTGGTTGGTTAAAGATGCCGATATAGCAAAAGATATTGCTCAAGATTCTTGGCAAACCATTATTGCTAAAATAGAAACTTTAAGAGATGCTAGTTCTTTTGGTAGTTGGGCTTTACGGATTGTGTATTCTAAGTCTTTAGATGTGTTAAGAAGAAAGAATAATGAGCGATTTAAAAACGAAGAGTATGGAAAGGATCGGGATATTATAGCAGAAGATGTTTCTGATAGTACAAGTTTAAAAAAGAAGCTTTTGCGAGCAATTCAAGATTTACCAGAGCAACAACAGCTAGTTATTAAGTTGTTTTATTTGGAAGAATATACATTAAAAGAAATTAGTGAAGCGCTAGATATATCTCCAGGAACAACTAAATCTAGACTGTTTTATGCTAGAGAGAAATTACGATTGCTAATAAATAAGTAAACAGTATTTAGTAGCAGTAGGCAGTGCTTACTCAAATGCAATCCTTGAGGGTTGTTCTTTCCTGTGGAGAAAAGGTCGCAAAGCGAAAAATAAAATAATTAAAGAGATAATAATAAACAGTTTCTCACTTTCGTGGAAATAATAAAACAAATTTTAAAATGGAAGATATAGACAAATTAATTAAAGACACACTAACACAAGAAGAAGCAAAATTCTATGACACGTTAGAAGAACAAAGTGTATTGGGAATGATTTTTGGTTTATTCCAAGGGAAAAATAAATGGTTGCTAATTATGATGAATTTTATGACCGTAGTATTTTTTGGTTTATTTATTTACTGTGTCTTACAATTCTTTCAAGCCGAAGCCACTAAAGATTTACTAAAATGGGGATTAGGAAGTATTGTGTTTATGCTTGGTGTAAGTATGCTTAAAATTTTTGCTTGGATGCAAATGGATAAGAACGCATTGCTAAGAGAACTTAAACGATTAGAACTACAAGTATCTTCATTATCTGGAAAATTATCTTCAGAAGATTTATAATTCGACATTAATATTTAGTAATTTGCAGGTCTTTAGGGATGATTTCTTTCCCACGCTGAATTTTCGACACTTCGAAAGGATAAAGGTAGATAAGGAATGGCTTTTTTATTCACTAATAAAATTATTTAAAATGGCTGTTTTAGACCAATTAACATCGCAAGAAGCGATGGATTTAGAAAACAAGTATGGTGCACACAATTACCATCCACTTCCAGTAGTACTGAGTAGAGGAGAAGGTGTGTATGTTTGGGATGTAGAAGGAAAAAAATATTACGATTTCCTTTCTGCTTATTCTGCAGTAAATCAAGGACATTGTCATCCAAAAATTGTTAGTGCTATGGTAAACCAAGCACAAACACTTACATTAACTTCTCGTGCGTTTTATAACGATATGTTAGGAACATTTGAGAAATACGCTACCGAAACCTTTGGCTACGATAAATTGTTACCTATGAATACAGGTGCAGAGGCAGTAGAAACGGCTTTAAAACTATGTAGAAAATGGGCGTATGAAGTAAAAGGTATTGATGAAAATGAAGCCGAAATTGTAGTTTGCGAAAACAACTTTCACGGAAGAACAACTACTATTATTTCGTTTTCTAACGATCCTGTAGCTAGAAAAAACTTTGGACCTTATACCAAAGGATTTATTAAAATTGAATACGATAACCTTAAAGCTTTAGAAGAAGTACTTTCTAGTAATTCCAATGTTGCAGGGTTTTTAGTAGAACCAATTCAAGGAGAAGCTGGTGTATATGTACCAACGGAAGGGTATTTAACTAAAGCCAAAGCTTTATGTGAAAAGCATAATGTTTTATTTATTGCAGACGAAGTACAAACTGGAATTGCAAGAACTGGTAAAATGTTAGCAATTGATCATGAAAACATTAAAGCAGATATATTAATTCTTGGTAAAGCATTAAGTGGTGGCGCATATCCTGTTTCTGCTGTTTTAGCAAATGATAACATTATGAATGTTATTAAACCAGGAAATCATGGAAGTACATTTGGTGGAAACCCAGTTGCAGCAGCAGTTGGTATGGCAGCATTACAAGTAATTAAAGACGAAAAACTTGCGGAAAACGCACAAGTTTTAGGGGAATTATTTAGAGCAGAACTTTCTAAATTTATTGAAACCTCTAATATTGTTAATGGCGTAAGAGGTAAAGGTTTATTAAATGCTATTTTAATTAATGATGATGAAGAAAGCGAAACTGCTTGGAACATTTGTATGGCTTTACGTGATAATGGTTTATTAGCGAAACCAACACATGGAAACATTATTAGATTTGCACCGCCTTTAGTAATGACTAAAGAGCAATTATTAGATTGTGTTTCTATTATAACAAAAACGCTTAAGCAATTTGAAGTATAAGTTTTTTGTGAAAATAAGTATAAAAAAAAGCGACCATTGGTCGCTTTTTTTTTATAAAATCTATCCACTTTTTTTAGGGAGACTTAACTATTGGATTTTATTGGTTTTGTTGTTGCCATTCTTCCATTACTTGTTGAACGTTTTCCATATAAGCATCCCAACCACCAATACTGTAAATTTGATATACAGAATACAATAAAGAGAGTACAGCCAATGCAAGTCCAATATGGGCAATTATTTTAGCTGTTTTTACTTGGCTATAATTAGAGTAAAGTTCTGGATTCTCCATATATAAAGCATCATCTTTCTTTAATAGGAATAAAGCAATTCCAGAAAAAAGAAGTCCTCCAATTCCCATACTACAGCAGCATGCTATAAAAGAGATAATTCCTAAGACTAAAGCGATTGTTGCATTTGGTAATTTTTGTTGTTCCATTGTTTTTTTGATTAGTTATACAAATTTTAAAATATAGCTTCCCATTATGATCACAATATTAATAATGGCAAGAGAAATGATGATTTTATTTGCGAATTTAAAATTCTTAAAATGATTAATTAATACAAAGCCAAAAAGCAGAATTAATGTAAAAATTGCAGGATACATATTAAAAGCTGCTGTTAAATCTCCTTGAAATATTAAAGAAACGGAACGCTGCATACCACAACCTGGGCATTCTATACCAAGTAGTTTTTTGTTTAAACACGGAAGCATGTAATCTTCAAAGGAAGACATAAGAATCATTTTTTTGAATTACAAATGTATAAAAAAGCCAATGGTGAACCATTGGCTTTTTCAAATATATAGAAGTTTCGTTTATTTTTTCTGTGAAACGATTACTTTTTTACTCATTGTGCTTTGATTAGCAAAAGTTACTTTAGTGATATAAATACCTTCACTTAAGTTTTTAGTAGAGAATGTATATCTATCTTTAACAGATAAATTATTTTCGTTAAATATTCTTTTTCCGGAAACATCCAACAAAGAAACCGTTGTCACCTCTAATTGGTTAGGGTTTAAAATCGTTAGTTGTGCTGTGTTATTATTTTGCATTACTAAGAAATCTTTGTCGTTAAATGCTTCTGAACTTAAGGCATTGGATTGAAATGTTATTTCAAATCGATCGGTATAATTACCTTGCTCTAAAGTAATTTCATAAGCGTGCTCTTGTAAATTAATATATAGATCACGTGTTTTATCGTGAATATATATAGGCTGACTTGTAGCGAAATTTTGAACATCATAAATACCAAATCGTACCAATTGGGGATTATTTATGTTTACTAGTAATGGAATTTTTAATGTTTCGTCATAATTAAATGCTTGTATAGCATACGGAGTTTCATCAAGAATCCAATTTGCATCCGAACTTGTTTGTTCTGAAATTTGCGCTTCTAAACCATAGTCAAAACCATCTGTTGCTGTATGGTGAAAATTCATTAATAATTGTCTTGTGTACGAATCATTTCCATTATTGTCAAAACCTACATTAATTCTGAAACGTTTAAAATCTTCTGGAACTATGTTATAGCCATCCGTATTGTATTCTGTATCTGTTCGTGTATTGGAAGAAGTGTCTACGGTTCTAAAAAACTCACTATTAGCCCCAGATTGTTTGTAGAAAACTCTTTGAGAATTTGAGAAAATTACGCTAGTTGCACTAGCAGTACCTTCCATCATGAATCCTTGTCCAACAGGAATATATCTCCTTCCTGTTTTTGGAGCTGCGTTCGTTATAGGAGGAGTACCAGCTACGGTACCATCTAATAAATACATTCTAAAAGCAGCAGGAACAAAAGAGTCCGTAATTGTATCATCTGTAAGGTCTGCAGGAGTACCATTATCATTTACCGTTGCAATGGTGTATATACCATATCCACCAACATAATTAGATAAAACATGAGATGTTGCTCCCGGTTGTTGTTCCCAATATTTTATTGCTCCAGTTGTGTTCGTTATATTTTGAGGGTTATGTAAAAAATAATAGGCATCTAAAGCAGAAGGATATGGATTACCAACTAGAGTTTCTCTATTTGGGTTTAATGTAACTGCTATATCTCCATTGTTTGGTTTTCCTCTAAAATCATATTTTTGAGCGCCGCTCGGGTTTCCTTTCATAGAAAAACCATAACCAGAAAGCAAAGTGCCGTTTTCATCTCCACCTGCAGGTAAAGGACCGGTTACACCTAAACCACGCCAATCACCATAAGCATCAATTGGAGCTGTTGAACTTAAGCCGATAAAAGTATATAACCAATAACTAGAAATTTGTGTGGCAGTACCATCATAACCTGTAACAAAGCCGTAAGGAGTTGTATTTGTAGGAAGAGGCCCAGTTTCAAGATAAAAACTATTACTAGGCATAAAACTGGAGTTTCCAGTAGCGGCTAAATTTTGACCTACAGGAGAAGCCCAATAATTATACATATACGTATTAGAATTACCAGTCTGCTGCACACTAAGTTGTCCATTTCCAGTATTTGTACTTGTTGTAGTTGCATTACTTTGTAATAACTGTGCATCATTACGAAGATAGATGTGGCCGTTTGTGTTTAAATTAACATCATCTGTTACATAAAGAGGTGCCACATTTGGTCCGCTAGCAAAAGCGGTTCCATCTACATATACATAACTTCCGTTACTCACGTATAAATCAGATTGTGCAAAGGTTATACTGCAAATAGTAGATAGAAGTAAGGTGTATAAATATTTCATGAGGGTATTATTTACTTTTTAAATGGAATAATAAAAGTGTTATCATCTAATGCGACGTCTAATTGCTTTTAGTCGCAGTTGCTGTTGTTAGAACAAGTTTATCAGATCTAGTTATAGGAGTTAGAATAACCTTGTCTTTTGAAAGTCTTTTTTTGTTCACTATAACAGCAGTAGGTTCGACATTTATATAAAACACTGTTCCGCGGTTTCTTATTGTTTTTAAAAGAGGAATTATTTTTGGTATCTTTATATTAGACTTAAAGGAAGTTTCTGCTTTTTCAGCAGTAGCTACAACATTCTTTATTTCACTATTTTGACGTTCAGCTGCAAAATTAGGAATAGTTTTAACCTGTGAAAATGTAATATTCACAGAAAAAAGGAATAAAGTACCAATTAGAACTTTTATGATTTTAGTAAAATGCATAGTATATAAATTGATGATTATTTAAATTGTATCCTGTATAATTTGCAAAATGGAAAATAAATTGGCCATTTCGAGCCTCAATCGTTGTTACTAAATCACCATAATCAGGTAAAGGAGAAAGGTTTCCTCCCCAAGTTACTGTACATGTGCTAGTAGTTGTACAATCAGAATCAAGCAACGTTAAAGTGGAATAACCTGCAGGAATATTAAAGAGTCCGCTATAGTATTTACCCATTTTTGTTGTTTGAGTTGTATTTAATAGTCTTAAGCCCCAGGTAGGAGAATTTCCTGCACCTTCCGATAATAATATTTGTTTTGAAATTCCAGCTAAATTGTTTGGCATTAAAGCACGAGAGAACTTTACATTTCCTACTACGTCCAAAGACTCTGAAGGCGTAGTTGTACCAATACCAACTTGGGCAGTAATTGTAAAGGTAAATAGTAGGCAAAGAATTAAGATTTGGGACTGCACAGATTTAGTAATATTTTTCATAATACAGTTTTATTTTAGGGTTCTTCTACTAAATCTAGTTAAAAATCATTAGAGATGTGATTTATATTGGTTATTTTCGACCAAAAGTATTAATGCATCGTTTATTATATGTTTTCATCTAAATATCTAAGTTATATATTGATTTTAATTGGTTGTTTTGTAGCGATTTATGCGCAAGCGGAAGCGCAACAAAATACATTGGTTTTAGTTTTAGGAATTGTATTATTAATGTTTGGTTTGTATAGAGTTTATAGTACTATACCGAATAAAAAAGAGGAAGAAGAAAAAGATGAGTTTTAAAATTGGTGATTTTGTGTTTGTTTTAGATGACGATTTATCTGGTGAAATAGCTAAAATTTCAAAGGATACGATTACCATTTTAACCGAAGATGGTTTTGAATTAGACTTTACTAGTAAGGAACTGATAAAGCAAGAAAAATCGAATGCTTTAAATCAAAATGTTTTTAAGAATAATTCTTTTCAAAATGTAGTTTCCGAAAAGGAATCAAAGAAAAGAAAACAAGTAACCAAAAAGCCTAAAGAGCGCTACGAACCTACTTTTGAAGTAGACTTACATATACATCATTTAACAAATTCTTCTAGAGGAATGTCAAACCACGACATGTTAAACTTGCAGTTAGATACTGCAAAAAGGCAGTTAGAATTTGCCATACATAAACGCATGCAAAAAATGGTTTTTATTCATGGCGTAGGAGAAGGCGTTTTAAAAATGGAATTGGCGTATCTTTTTGGTAGATATAATGTGAAATATTATGAAGCTAATTACCAAAAATATGGATTAGGAGCTACAGAAGTTTACATCTACCAAAATAGTAATTCTTAAGGGAAAGGTATATCTTCTACCGTTCTTTCTGTGGTTAAACTGCTGTCTTCCAGAGTTCCAAAATCTAAAAAGTCATAGGTAATAGAAGGAAGTTCTATGCTTCTTAGTTCTATGGTGATTTTAAAAACTTGTTCTATATCGTGATCTTTATATGCGGTTGCTGGAACGGTATTAGCGACTTCATCATTTAAATAATCCGCAACTGTAATTAAAGGATTCGTACCTGTAAAATCGTTGGAAGGATCTTCGTCTTGCGAATCGTTTTCTTCATCTATAGTTTCTACACCATCATTGTCATCATCTGTATCCAAATAATTTGGTATTCCGTCGCCATCTGTATCTAAAGGGTTCGTTATAGGATCTTCATCTCCATCCGCATCGGTCGTATCAATTTCTAAGCGGGTAAGTACGTTGTCGCCATCATCATCTTCATCTAAATAATTTGGGATACCGTCTCCATCACTATCATCGTCTGTTAAATCGCCATTCAAATTAATATCTTCCATTTCTGCAGGAATACCATCGTTGTCATCTTCAACAAGTGAAACATATATAGTTGCCGTTCCTGTGGTGCTTTCTTCATCATTGGTAATAAGGATTGAAGAAGAAGGTACATCGTTACAAAAGAAATCTGTTGGTGTGGTGTTGTATCTTCTATAATTAAATAGGTTAGTGGTTCCGTTAATGGTGAATTCTTCTTCATTATAGGTTAAAGTACCGTCGGTTTCTATTTCTAGTAAATCTGCTAAGGTTAATGCTGTAGAAGTAATTTGTAAAGAAAGCGATTCTGCTGGGTCTTCTTTTATTTTATAAAACACCAATTCGCCGCAAGCGGAAAAAGTATCTTCAAAATCTAATTCTTCCGTAATTATATCTCCATCGTCACAAGAAATAAATATAAAAAGAGATAAAAAAACAAAAAGTAACTTTTTCATAGCAATGTAATTTTTGAACAAAAATAATAGAATTGTTAAACTTATAACGATGCTTCTTGTTAATAATTTTAATTCCTCTATTTTTGTTGCTTCTAACAAACCATTCTTATTTATGAAAACCGTTTATTTTGATAGTGCTGCAACAACTCAAGTTCGAGATGAAGTAATAAAAGATATGCAAGATGTTCTTGCTACGCACTATGGTAATCCATCATCAACACACGCATTTGGGCGTTCTTCAAAAGCTATTATAGAAACAGCAAGAAAAACCATTGCGAAGCAATTGCATGCATTACCTCAAGAAATTATTTTTACTTCTGGAGGTACAGAAGCAGATAACATGATTCTGCGTTGCGCGGTTAGAGATGGTAATGTAACCACTATTATTACTTCTCCAATAGAACATCATGCCGTTTTGCATACTGTTGAAGAATTAAGAAATGAATATAATGTAACCATAGAGTATGTGAAATTACAACAATGTGGAACGCCAGATTACGAAGATTTGGAAAGATTACTATCTGCTAATGATGAGCGTAAATTGGTAAGTTTAATGCATGTTAATAATGAGATTGGTAATATTCTAGATATAGATAAGGTTGCTGCATTATGCCAAACCAATAATGCCCTTTTTCATAGTGATACGGTACAATCTATTGGTCATTTTGAATGGAATGTACAAGAAACTCCTATTGATTTTATGACTGCTGCTGCACATAAATTTCACGGGCCAAAAGGAATTGGCTTTGCTTATATACGTAAAAACAGCAATTTTAAGCCACTTATTTTTGGAGGATCTCAAGAACGTGGTTATAGAGCAGGAACAGAACCTGTGCATGCTATTAAAGGTTTAGAAACCGCTTTTAAACTAGCATATCAAAACCTAGAGGAAGAGCGTGCTTATATACAAGATTTAAAAGACTATTTTAAAGTGGTACTTAAAAAGGCTATTCCAGGAGTAAAATATAATGGTAATTGTGAAGATCAAGTAAAAAGCACCTATACTTTAATAAATGTATGTTTGCCAATGAGTGCTGAAAAAGCATTGACCTTGCAATTTCAAATGGATTTAAAAGGAATTGCTTGTTCTAAAGGTTCTGCTTGTCAAAGTGGAAGTGGAAAAGGATCTCATGTTTTAGCGCAAATCTTAGAGGAAGAAGATATACAAAAGCCATCTATTCGATTTTCTTTTTGTAAATACAATACGAAAGAAGAGATTGATTATGCTATTGGTGTTTTAAAGGAGTTTGTATAAATATATTTGTAAGCCTAATTACTATTTTTTTTTAGATAAAAAGTGCTTCGCCTTTAGTGTCAAACCATCCAAGTTTTATTGCAGATTTATCAAATTATAAAACATAAAAAAACCTTCAGAAATTATTTTCCTGAAGGTTTTTTATTTCAATTAATCAACACTTAAGCAGCTTGTTCTTTTTTATGTAGTCTGCTTTTAATTTTAGTTTCCCATTTTTCTAGAAGCGGAACTTCATTCGTCATTTCAATGTTTACATCTACATTGTAAAACTCTAATACTTCTTTTGCTTTATTCGAATTTTTATAACCAATAACCAAATCGATTTTATCGGTTTCCGTTTTAAAAACTTTATTGCTTTTAAAGGTTCTATTGGTTCTAACGATTTCACAAGAAGCTATTTCTTCTACATCTATAATAATAGTGTTATGTTCTTCATTAACTATTTTAGAATAGATTAATTTGTTTTGTGTTTCATCTAATGCAATAGCATAGTAGGATCCCCAAAAGTCAGGTTCTGTTACATTTAAATTGTTTTTTTGTGCTTCGTCTATAAAGCCTTTTTTAGATTTTTTCTTTTTACTCGTTTGTGATCTTTGTATGAATACAATTGGTATAGTTATAATAAGAACAATTACAATTCCGATAATGGTGCTAATGGATTCCATAAATTTATTTTTTTATTTGATTATAAGTGGAAATTCTTGGCTGAAAACCAAGGATAAATAAGGTGACAGCTAATTCCTTTTTAGAAAATTAGTTGTTCGAATAAATAAAAAAATAGGTTTTATGAAAATGTATGGAAAGGGTAGAGTAGTGCTTCCAAATCTAATCCAGGATGGATGTTTACACTACGATATACGTATTGTTTGTCTTTCGTTACGGTGTAGTTTTCCACATACTTAAAAAGTGGAAATTGTGCTTTTAGCTTTTCAGATTCAAAATTGAAAGTATTGGAACTAGCAATATCTACGAGTGGTTCTAAATCTGGAAATACAGAAAGCTCAGGTGTTTTAGCGTCCGAATGATTATGGGAAACATCCTGATGTTGACTACTATCTGAAACAACATCTATGACAAGATTTTGTATAGAAATGCTGATGCTTAAACTATAAGCAAGCAGCAGGCATAAAGCCGTTAAATTTCTAAACATTTGTTTCATGAAGGCAAAATTACTACTGTTTTTAATTCGGTATTAAAAAAATATGTTAAATTTTTTAAAACTTCATATTTAGTCTCACATTAAAAACTCTTGGTGTCAAGTAGTTTGGTATTGCATATTGTCGTTTGCTGTATACATCTCTAACCCAAGTGTTTGTAATAGAGTTTTGTACATCGAAAATATTAAATATTTCAATACCTAAAGCAAGTTCTTTAAATGGTTTTTTCCAGCCAGATTCAAACTGCTTTTTGTCGTCTACAAGTACATATTGCACCCCTAAATCTGCACGTTTATAATCTGGTAAACGGTTTTGATATACATAAGGATCTGCATAACTTGGTGAACCACCAGGAAGTCCTGTGTTATACACTAAGTTTAAATACATTTTTAAGTTTGGCATTGTTGGTACGTAATCTTGAAACAATGCTGCAAATTTTAAACGTTGGTCTGTTGGTCTTGCAATATAGCCACGACCATCAATATTTTCTTCGGTTTTTAAATAACCAAAACTAAACCAAGATTCTGTTCCAGGAACAAACTCCCCGTTTAGTCTTAAATCTAAACCATACGAATAGGCTTCCGCATTATTAGCTGCCGTATAACGTATTCTTACATTTTCAACAGTATATGGATTTACATCATTTAACTTTTTGTAATATGCTTCACTAGTAAGTTTAAATGGTCTATCCCACATTTTAAAACTGTAATCATTTCCTAGTACAAAATGAATAGATTGCTGTGCTTTTACGTTGGGTTGTACTTCTCCGTTTTGGTCTCGTAACTCTCTATAAAAAGGAGGTTGGTAGTAAAAACCGGTTCCAAATCTAAAAAGCATGTCTTTTTTCCAATTCGGTTTTATTGCGACTTGTGCTCTCGGACTAAAAACAGTTTGTGAAGAACTTGCAATACCATCTCCTTGTACATTCCAATTGTGCATTCTTGCTCCGGCATTTAACCAAAGTTCGCTTTCACCAACGGTAAAACGCCTGCTCCATTGCAAATATGCCTGAATTCTATCTATAGAGGTATTGTTGTTTGCTCTAACGTTTTGATAAGCCGTAATAGGACCTTCATTTGGTTGATACGGTTGATTATTGAAATCATCTAGATTTGGCGGATTAATAGTAAATCCAGCAGAATCTACAACTTCCCATTCTACTAATCGATCTCTAATATCTTCGTTGGTATATTTTACAGACCATTCGAAATTGTTGTCGTTAATTTCGTAATCTCCTTTATGCTCAATAGTGGTAATAAGCGCATCTAAATCATTTCTACCATGATTTAATTGTCCGCCAATACCTTCACTAAATTCTACTTCTCCTAAATCTTCGTCACCAATATTTGTATTTACTTCTCCAAGGCGGTATTGTGCAAGAATATCAAAATACTCTTCTTCCGTAGTGTGATATGTAGAAGCTACTAAACTTAAGTTTAAATCGTCATTTACTTTGTAGGTTCCTTGTAATGCACCAAAAAGTGTTTGGTATGCATCTTTTTCTTGCCCTTCATAAAAAACAAGTAAAGCAATAGGATCTGTTAACGTTCCAAAATTGGTTTGTCTTGTTTGTGGTTCGTAATTATATTTGTTTATAGAGGCGTTTCCTAAAAAGCTCAAGCTAAATTTATCTGTAAAATTATAAGTGACATAAGATTGCACGTCTAAAAATTTAGGATCGTAATTGGTTTCTGTTTCTTTTGCGTTTACCAATAAACTATTATCTCTGTAACGTACACCAACAATTCCTGTTAATTTATTGTCATTACTTACGGCTTCTATAGCGATGCTTCCACCAAGTAAGCTTAAATCTGCTGCGATACCAAATTCCGAAGGTTTTCTATAGGTGATATCTAAAACGGAAGAAAGTTTATCTCCATATTTAGCTTGAAATCCTCCAGCAGAAAAATCTACATTCTGCACTAAATCTGTATTTACAAAACTTAAACCTTCTTGTTGTCCCGAGCGAATTAAAAACGGTCTGTATACTTCAATACCATTTACATATACCAGATTTTCGTCATAATTACCACCACGAACGGAGTATTGTGTACTTAATTCGTTATTACTATTTACACCAGGAAGTGTTTTTAATAAGTTTTCTACTCCTGCATTTGCACCCGGAATTCTTCTAATGGTTGCGGGTTTTAGTGTAATAACACCTTGAACGTCTTTTCTTTTTCTTCCCGAAATAACAACCGTCGCAATTTGCTCTATATTGGTTTGCATTACTGGATTGAACTCTATTTCTTCCCCATTTTTTAAGTTAAAAGTGGCAACTGTCTTTTTTAAAGATATATGCGTAAAGGTTACGGTTACATCTTGATTAGCAGGTATTTTTAGAATAAAAAAGCCATTAGCATTTGTTGTGGTTCCAGTATCGTCTACTTGAATGTTTACGTTGTCTACTGGTTTGTTAAATTCATCTAGAATGACACCTCTTAATGTTCCTGTTTGGGCAAACATAAAAAAAGGTAGAAGAATAAATAAAGAAGATAGGAATTGAAATTTAGTATTCAAGATAGTTCGTTTTTATTTTCGGTAAAACATAGTTTCAAATGTAGAATTATTTCCAACATTATCTGTAACAATTAGCTTTAAATTATTTTTTGTTTCCGTGGAAACGGCATCATTAAAGTCGTAAGTTAATGTTTTTGTTTTATAATCGTACTCGGTTAAAATCCATTTCCCGTTTAAAGTAGCTCTGTAATTAGATATTCCAGAACCTTTATCTTCAATTTTAATTTTAAGGAATCGGTACTTGCTTAGCCATTTTCCTTTAGAAAAGTTCTTTGGTGTAATAGTTGGAGCAATGGTATCTGTAGCCAACGCATATTTACCCAATGTTTTTGTGCTAGTAGTTAAAATATTTCCTTTCCTTTTTGTTCGGGAGTATAACGGATAATCATTCCAGCCAACCAATCTTGCAATGTAAACTTTACTGGCATCTTCGGTTTTATAACCACTTAAATCATAACTAATATCAAAATTCCTTTTTGCAGGAATGATATCTTCATGTAGTGTCAATGTATCTTTGGTAACCTTAAAGTCGATAAAAAAGTTATCATAAAAAGTATTACTTCCAATATTTACTTTAACGCGACCATCGTTTAAAGATTCTTCTTGACTAGCTAATATATAAAATGGAGTAGTAGGGTCTTCCAAGGGTAAAACATCCTCCGATTTTAAACCTTTAATATTAATTTGAAGCCAAACCTCATTGTTTTTAATATCGGAAACACGCACTTTGTACACAGAAGAAGTACTATCTTCTACTTCAATATAGCCATCATTGGAAGCATTATTGTACATGCTTAACGGATTATTTTCTTCTATAAAAAGCTTTTGAACCCTTTGTTTCTTCGTTTTATATAGATCATAATCTATTAATCGATTAAGGTGTTTTGTTTCGCTAAACGAAAAGCGCTTAAAATCTAACTCAAAGCATAGATCGCCATTATATCTGGTTTGAATATTATAGACGCCGTTTTTATTGGCTGCCAAATCCTGTCTATCTATAGTTGCAATAGCAAAACCTATTTTACCAAAAGCTTCTAAATTTTCAACAGCATAGGTACCATCTTTATTATCTATTAATCGAAGCTTTTGTTTTATTTTAGACTTGTTTACATGTGCATCTTGACCAATTGGATAGGCATATACTTCTGTAATAATTGGCTTTGTACTGTCTTTTATATCTAATCCGAAAAGTAACGGGTTTATAGGTCTTTCTTCGTTGTCTCTAATTTCGTAATGTAAATGAGGTCCGCCAGAGCCGCCAGTGTTTCCGGAATAAGCAATGATTTCTCCTTTTTCTACTAGGAGTTCTTCCGAGTTTGGAAATAGCTGAATTTCGAAGGATTCCTCTTCGTATTGACGTTTTTTTACATAGGCTTCAATTTCTTTTGAAAAGCTTTGTAAATGACCATAAACGGTAGTATATCCATTAGGATGCGTAACATATAGGGCTTTTCCATAGCCAAAATGAGAAACCTTAATTCTACTAATGTAGCCATTTGCGGTACCGTATACTTTTAAACCTTCCCGCTGTTGCGTTTTTAAATCTATTCCGGAATGAAAATGGTTGGATCGTAGCTCGCCAAAAGTACCGGCGGCAACCAAAGTAATGTCTAAAGGGGATCTAAAATAATCAGTAGGGTACACGCTTTGTGCATTACAGAAAGAGGGGAAAAGCAGAAATAAAATAAATAGAATTCTCATAAAATATATTGTATTGCGAAAGTATTAAATTGAAATGAGCATAACCAAAAAGTTATAATATATTCATTAAAACATTTATAGAAAATTTTCTATAAATATATAGAAAATGAATTTTGTAAGCAAGGATTATAGCAAATAGTACGCCATTGTATTGATATTTAGTGTCTTTCAATATTTTTTAATTTAATTATAAAAAACAATTGCTAATTAGCTTCAGGTATGTTAACTTTGTGAGATAAGTATTGAATTTGTAAATGAGTCATATTGAAGATATTGTAGATGCTTTAGAAAATAAAATTAGCAAAGTGTTGCATAAACAAGACGTTTTAAAACAAGCTAATATAAAACTAGAGCAAGATTTACAGGCATCTAATCAAGAGCTTCTACAAGAAAAACAACACATTGTTGTTTGGCAAGAAAAATATGAAGCACTCAAAATGGCGAATTCTTTGCTTGGCAGTGATAATAATAAAAGAGAAACTAAGCTTAAAATAAATACATTAATTAGGGAGATAGATCATTGTATCGCACAGCTTTCTGAGTAATGAAACATAGTTAAATGGCAGAACAGCTTAAAATAAAGCTATCTATAGCTAATAGAGTATATCCTTTAACCATCAGTCCTAATCAGGAAGAAGGTTTACGTAAAGCAGCCAAGAACATTGAAGCTATGATTACCCAATTTGAGCAAAGTTATTCTGTTAGAGATAAGCAAGATGTATTAGCCATGTGTGCATTACAATTGGCATCACAAACAGAACAAAAAACTATAGATAAAGAGAATGTTAACGAGCATGTAGAAGAGAAGCTTAACGCTTTAAACAACTTACTACAGGAACATTTAAATTTATAATTCGTTCTTTTAAATAAAATAAAGGTTACTGCCTGCATTGATTATTTTTTTTGATAAACTCAACGTTAATTCTTTAAAAAGGGTGAGTTGAAGTTGTAAAAGCGAGCTACCTCGAGTAGATACTTGATCAGCTTGTTAGCCCTAAACTTGTTTTTAAGGAGTTTATACAAAACCATAAATTGATGTAGGCTTTTTTATATAATAAATACTAATTAACTAAACATGGAAAACCCAATTGTATTAGCAATAATAGGCATTGTAATAGGTGTAATTATAGGATACATTATAGCTAAAGCATTAGAAAAAAGTAATGCATCAAAATTAATTAAAGGCGCTAAAAAATCTGCAGCTTCTATTCTAAAAGAAGCAAATAGTGAAGGAGAATCTATAAAGAAAGATAAAATTCTTCAAGCCAAAGAAAAGTTTATTGAATTAAAATCAGAACACGAAAAAGTAATCTTATCTCGCGATAAGAAAATGGCGGAAACAGAGAAACGTATTCGTGATAAAGAATCTCAAATATCTAGTGAGCTTTCCAAAAGTAAAAAATCTAATACAGAAGCAGAAGCTAAAATAAAAGACTATAACCATAGGCTCGATATTATTGAAAAAAAGCAAGAAGAAGTAGATAGGCTGCATAAAAGCCAAATACAACAATTAGAAGTAATTTCTAGTCTTTCTGCAGAAGAAGCAAAAGAGCAGTTAGTAGAATCTTTAAAAGGGGAAGCTAAAAATGATGCAATGGCTTATATTCAGAGCACATTGGAAGAAGCTAAAATGACCGCACAGCAAGAAGCTAAGAAAGTTATTATTAATACCATACAACGTATTGGTACAGAAGAAGCGGTAGATAACTGTGTATCTGTATTTAATATAGAATCAGATGATGTAAAAGGACGTATCATTGGTAGAGAAGGAAGAAATATTCGTGCTATTGAAGCGGCTACAGGAGTAGAGATCATTGTAGATGATACTCCAGAAGCTATTATATTATCTTGTTTTGATTCTGTAAGACGTGAAGTTGCTCGTTTATCTTTACATAAATTAGTTACTGATGGACGTATCCATCCTGCAAGAATTGAAGAAGTAGTAAAGAAAACGCAAAAACAAATAGAACAAGAAATTATCGAGGTTGGTAAACGTACCGTTATCGATTTAGGTATTCATAACTTGCATCCGGAGTTAATTAAAATGGTAGGTAGAATGAAATATCGTTCTTCTTACGGACAAAACTTACTACAACATTCGCGTGAAGTAGCTAAACTTTGTGGAGTAATGGCTGCGGAATTAGGTTTAAACCCTAAACTGGCAAAACGTGCTGGGTTATTACATGATATTGGTAAAGTGCCAGATGCAGAAGCAGATATGGAAACGCCGCACGCTATTCTTGGTATGCAATGGGCTGAAAAGTTTGGTGAAAAAGATGACGTTTGTAATGCTATTGGTGCACATCACGATGAAATAGAGATGACTTCCTTACTTTCTCCTATTATTCAGGTATGTGATGCTATTTCTGGTGCAAGACCAGGTGCTAGAAGACAAGTATTAGACAGTTATATACAACGTTTAAAAGATTTAGAGGATATTGCCTTTGGTTTTCAAGGTGTGAAAAAAGCGTACGCTATTCAAGCTGGACGTGAACTACGAGTAATTGTAGAAAGCGAAAAAGTATCAGATCAAAATGCGGCAGACTTATCGTTTAATATCTCGCAAAAAATACAAACAGATATGACGTATCCTGGACAAGTTAAGGTTACCGTTATACGTGAAACAAGAGCAGTAAATATTGCTAAATAAAAAGAATACTATTTTACAGTAATAAAAAAAGTCTAGCTACGTGCTAGACTTTTTTGTTGGGATATTTTATAGTAAAAGTAGATCCAACGTTTACGGTGCTTTCTACTTCTATTGTGCCATCAAAAGCTTCAATCTGACTCTTGGTAAGATATAGTCCTACGCCTTCCGCGTTTTCATTGTTATGAAACGTTCGGTATAATTCAAAAATATCATTTCCGTATTTATCTAAATCAATACCTAAACCATTATCGGTAATAGTAAGAATGATTTCCTCAGGAGTAATTATAGATTTAATATTTATAATTGGTGTTCTGTCTGGGTGTTTATACTTAATAGTATTAGAAAGTAAGTTTTGTAGGATACTTTGAAAATAGGCAGGATTGTATTCTAAAAATAAATTTGGGTCTATATTGTTAGTAATAGTAATTTCGGTTTTTTTTGTTTTTGTTTTTAAAAAGCGCACCGCATTAACAACATATTCTTTGACATTAATAGTTTGTATGGTTTTGTTTTTAGAAGCGTCTGTTGTAACTATTTTATTTAAATTACTAATAGTTTTGGTTAGTGAATTATTTACGGTTTTAAGATGATTAATAATCTCCTTTTGCTCATTTTCATCTTCGGCTTCCTCATAAAAATTTAATAAACTATCAAAATTAGCAGTATGCGATTTTAGATTATGAGTTACTATTAGCGCAAAATTTCTAAGCCTTTTATTTTGACCTTTTATAATGTTTTGATTCTTTGCTAGTTTTTCTTCTTGTTCTTTCCCTTCACTAATATCTGTGTGCGTACCAATAATTCGAGTCGGTTTGCCGTAAATATCACGCTCAATAATACGACCTCTATCTAGAATCCATTTGTAAGAACCGTCTTTACATTTTATTCGATGTTCGTTAACATAGTCTGGATTTATACCAATAATATGATTGTTAAAATCTTGAAAATAAAGAGCTTTGTCTTCTGGATGAACGCGATCGTTCCATTCTTTGGCGGTTGTTCCTATTTCGTGATCGTCAAAACCTAAAATATGTTTTGATTCTTTAGAATAGAAAACACTTTGGGTTGTTGCATTATAATCCCATGCTCCAATATTGGAATTCTCTAAAGCAAATCGCAAAACCTGTTCTTTAATATCTAATTGGTAATGGTCATTTTCTTTATCAGAAATGGTAGGGTTTAACTTATTTGCGTTATTCATTGTAGGTCTTTAATTAGTTTAGGGGAGTACAAAAATAAGCAACTGTAATGTATTCTTACTTTATTTAATTCGAAAAACAAAAGAAACACGACGAAATGCTTATTTATAGGTTAAAGTGTTTAATTATTGTTGTGTTGTAAGAAATATAGACGATTGTAACAATTAATTGAATAAAAAAGCTAATCTGTTTTTGGTTTGGGAAGATTACATTTTCTTTCTATTTGTTATTGTAATAGTAAAAGTAGTTCCTGTATCTACTTTACTTTTTATAGAAATTTTTCCGCCAAAAGATTCTATTTGGTTTTTAATAAGGTACAATCCAACGCCTTCGGCATCTTCATTATGATGGAACGTTTTATATAGACCAAAAATATCCTTACCAAACTTATTTAAATCGACACCTCTACCATTATCAGAAATGATTAAGTCAATCGCGTGCTGTTTTAAGGTGTAATCAATATTAATTACAGGATTTCTGTCTTTATGTTTATATTTAATAGCGTTTGTAAGTAGGTTTTGAATTACACTTTCAAAATAAGAGAGGTTGTAATAAATAAAATACTTTTCATTTACATTATTAATTACTATGGTATGGCTTTCGTTAATAACAAAATCAAGAGATTTTAAAACATTATTGATTTCTTGAGCAACATAAATGCGCTCTGTTTTTTTGTTATTATTGGCTTGTACAGATACTACTTGGTTTAAATTGTTTATTGTTTTGGTAAGGGAAGTAGAAAGTGTTTTTAAATGTAGCATTAACTCTTTTTTCTCTTCAAGCGTTTCTGCTTCCTCATGAAAATCAAGTAAACTTTCAAAATTACCAACATGTTGTTTTAAATTATGCGTGACTATATGGGCAAAATTCTTTAATTTATTGTTTTGCTCTGTTGCTATATTTAAAGATTCAATTATTTGGTTTTCAGCTACTTTTTGATTGGTTATTTCTGTATGAGTACCAATAATGCGTTTTGCTCTGCCATCCATGGTAAATTCTACTATTTTACCTCTATCCAAAATCCATTTATAACTGTCGTCAGCGCATTTTATTCTATGCTCATTTTCATACATTGATTTTATTCCAGTAAGATGATCTTGAAAGTCTTGAAAATATTTTTTTCTATCATCCGGATGTACTCTATCATTCCAATCATTTATATTGGAACCAAAAGTATCGCTATCTTCAAAACCTAGTATTTTTTTAGATTGATTAGAGAAGAAAACCTTATTCGAATCTAAATCAAATTCCCAAAAACCAATTTTTGTGTATTCTAGTGCAAGCTTCCACTTCGTGTCGTTTCGATCTTGCAAAACATTATTTTCAATAAACCCCTGATTTATAGCATACATATGTATCGTATTTAAAAAAGTTTTAGGGATTTTTTTAAAAATTATTTAAGTCAGTTACAACTTACATAATTCTATTCAAATATAATAAAACATCGATTAATAACAAATTTTTATCGATTAAAAACTCTCATTTCTAGGGTGATACGTATTCATAATATCTTTTAAATGACTTTTATCTACATGCATGTAAATCTCTGTAGTTGTAATACTCTCATGACCTAACATGAGTTGTATTGCTCTTAGATCTGCCCCGTTTTCTAGTAAATGCGTTGCAAAAGAATGTCTAAATGTATGTGGAGATATGTTTTTATTTAAGTCAATTTTCACAGCTAATTGTTTAATTATTGTAAATATCATTGCTCTTGTCAGCTGTTTTCCTCGTCTATTTAAAAATAAAACATCTTGAAATGCTGCTTTTACTGGTGTATGAACTCTTACTTGGTTTTTGTAAATATTAATTATTTTTTGTGTTTCTGGTACAATGGGAACAAAACGTTGTTTATCTCCTTTTCCTGTAACTTTAATAAAACCTTCATCAAAAAATAAATCTGAAATTTTTAAACCAACAAGTTCACTAACTCGCAATCCGCAACTATATAGTGTTTCTAATATGGCACGATTTCTTTCGCCTTGAGGAGTACTTAAATCGATTGCCTCAATTAATGAATTTATATCTTTTTCAGATAATGTATCTGGTAGCTTTCTTCCTATTTTAGGAGATTCTATAAGTTCTAACGGATTGGTTTTAATATAATCTTCAAAAACGAGATAATTAAAAAAGCTTCGTAGTCCAGAGATTATTCTAGATTGTGATCTTGCATTTACTTGTTTGGCAACTTCATAAACAAATTGTTGAATGATTTCAGAAGAAATAGTTAACGGCGATTCTTGTATTTTTTTCTCTTCTAAAAAAGCAATTAGTTTATTAACATCTAGCGCATAGTTATCTATAGAATTTTGAGATAAACCTCGTTCTATCTTTAAATACATTTTATAATCTAAAAGCGCCTGTTGCCATTTCATTGCAGTAAAATTAATCGTTTTTTTTGAATTATTAATTGTATTCTAAACATTAGATGAGTAATTGTTTTTAGTGTTAAAAATGTTAATTAAACGCTAAAGTCAAAGGTAAGATTCGCATTACATAGTATTTTTGCCGACTTAAATATAAAACTCAAATTAATTATGAAAAAATTATTGTTTACAGCTGCTATTGCAGTATTAGGATTTACAAGCGTTAACGCACAAGATGATACAACAACAACTGGCGGTTTTTCTAAAGGAGATATCTTTCTTTCAGGATCTGTTGGTTTTGGTAACGAAACTACAGGAGATGTTAAAGCAAACACATTTATGATTGCTCCAAAAGCAGGATTTTTTGTTTCTGATAACATTGCAGTTGGTGCGAAATTAGGGTATACTTCTTGGAAAGCAGATAATGATGGTACAGATACTGTAGATCAAAATCAATTTTCTGGTGGTGTTTTTGGTAGATATTACATGACTCCATCTAACCAATTTTCTTTATTTGCTGAATTAGGTGTAGATTATACTTCTACAGATAACAAATTAGCAGATGTAAAATCGGATGGCTTTAGTACAGGTTTTGCTCCTGGAATTAGCTATTTCGTTTCAGACAAATTCGCTATCGAAGCTTCTTTTGGTATCTTAGGATATTCTACAGAGAAAGGTGATTTTGATGGTGCTGAGTCTACAGACAACTTTGACTTCGGATTAAACTTTAGCAATATCAACTTTGGTATCGTTTACAATCTATAAGCTAAATAAATTTTTATTTAAGCCGAAGCATTTGCTTCGGCTTTTTTTATGCCTATTTTTTAATATCTTTACTTTATGAAGAAACTCATTATCATTAATGGTCCTAATTTAAATTTATTAGGAACGCGAGAACCAGAAATTTATGGAAGCTTATCTTTTACCGAATTTTTAGAGGAAATAAAAGAAAAGTACCCTAAAGTAGATATAGACTATTATCAATCTAATGTAGAAGGTGAACTTATTAATAAAATACAAGAAGTTGGTTTTAACTATGATGGTATCATATTAAATGCAGCAGCTTACACACATACTTCTGTGGCAATAGGCGATGCTATAAACGCGATAGAAACTCCAGTAGTAGAAGTACATATTTCTAATACCTTTTCTCGTGAAGATTTTAGACACACCTCCTATATTTCTCCAAATGCAAAAGGCGTTATTCTAGGCTTTGGTTTGCAGAGTTATGAATTGGCGATTCAGAGTTTTTTGTAAACTGGTTTAGATGCTGTAAAAGTTCAGGATGACAACATTCGAAATAAAAAATGCGATTCCATATGTATGGAATCGCATTTTTTTTATATTTCTAACAGCTAACAGCTAACAGCTAACAGCTATAAATGAATCACTTCACCATAAGCAGCAGCTACAGCTTCCATAACCGCTTCACTCATTGTTGGGTGTGGATGAATCGCTTTTAATACTTCATGACCAGTTGTTTCTAGTTTTCTTCCTAAAACAGCTTCAGCAATCATATCGGTTACTCCAGCTCCAATCATATGGCATCCTAACCATTCGCCATATTTAGCATCAAAAATAACTTTTACAAAACCTTCTTTTGCTCCAGAAGCACTTGCTTTTCCAGAAGCAGAGAATGGGAATTTACCAACTTTAATGTCGATACCTTGATCTTTAGCTTGCTTTTCGGTTAAACCAACAGAAGCAATTTCTGGAGTACAATACGTACAACCAGGAACGTTTCCGTAGTCTAAAGCTTCTACATGCTGACCAGCAATTTTCTCTACACATAAAATAGCTTCCGCAGAAGCAACGTGTGCTAAAGCTTGACCAGGAGTAATGTCTCCAATAGCATAATAACCCGGAATATTAGTTTGGTAGAAATCGTTAACTAAAACTTTATCTCTATCTACAGCAATACCAACATCTTCTAGTCCAATATTTTCTATGTTTGATTTAATTCCAACAGCAGAAAGAATAATATCTGCTTCCAAAATTTCTTCTCCTTTAGCAGTTTTTACCGTTGCTTTTACACCTTTTCCAGAAGTATCAACACTAGTTACCTCTGCAGATGTCATTATTTTTATACCACTTTTCTTAAAGCTTTTTTCTAATTGTTTAGATACATCTATATCTTCAACAGGAACTACATTTGGTAAGTATTCTACAATAGTTACATCGGTTCCCATAGAGTTATAGAAGTACGCAAACTCTACACCAATGGCTCCAGAACCAACTACTATCATCGATTTAGGTTGCTCAGGTAAAACCATTGCTTCTCTGTATCCAATTACTTTTTTACCATCTTGCGGCAAACTAGGCAATTCACGAGAACGTGCTCCAGTAGCAATTATAATATGATCTGCTGCATATTCTTTTCCGTCAACATCTACTTTTTTTCCAGTTTTTAGTTTCCCAAAACCTTCAATAACATCGATTTTATTTTTTTTCATTAAAAACTTAACGCCGTTACTCATGCCATCAGCAACACCACGACTACGTTTTACAACCGCATTAAAATCTTTGTCATACTCTTTTACAGAAAGACCATAATCATCCGCATGTTTTAAATATTCAAACACTTGGGCCGATTTTAATAAGGCTTTAGTAGGAATACATCCCCAATTCAGGCAGATTCCACCAAGGCTTTCTTTCTCAATAATAGCTGTTTTTAAACCTAATTGAGAAGCTCTAATAGCTGCTACGTAGCCTCCAGGACCACTTCCAAGTACAATTATATCGTATTTACTCATTGTGTGTTTTTTAGTCGATTTTTCAAGTTACGAATTTACAAAACAAAGCCGAAATAATAAATTGATGTTTCATTTTTATTTGGGCGTGCCCTAAAGGTCGGGCTATACACTATATCTTTTGCTAAAAAAAGCAAAAGGATACCGTTTCTATCCCTCACGCGAGATGCAGAATCGTTTATAAATCGTCGGTAAAATGTATTTTTTCTTTTTCTTTTGCAAATTTTTCTTGATTGTATGTAGCAGAATTTCCTATAGAAATAGATAAAGATTGCCAAGCAGCTCCTTTTATAAACTTCCCTATAAAAACCATTTGTCCTATGTGATAGGAGTAGTGTGCCAGTTGCCTGTTAATAGCTTCTGTTACTGTATGTCCTTGATTTCGTATGTAAATAACACGTTCTTGGTCTTCTTCCTTTAGAGCTGTAATCGCCTTAAATAGACAAGACCATCCGGTTTCCCAAGAGGCCAATAGTGCTTCTTTAGTAGTATACGTCTCTATAAATTCTTCATCGCGTTTTCTCCATTCTTTTTCGCCATCTTCGGTTAAAAAGTTGGTCCAACGAGATACCATATTACCAATAACATGTTTCGCTATAATTGAAACGCTATTAGATGCGGCATTAGGTTGCCACTGCAATTCTTGAAAAGAAAGCTGGTTTAGGATTTTATCGCCAAGAGATTTGTAGTAGACAAACTGTTTTATAGTGCTAGATAAATAAGTGCTTTCCATACATTCAGAATTTGTTTACTAAAAGTAGTACTTCTAAATGTATTTCATACCACATTAGTATCGTTAGAATTTATGTAGCTATACGTTATTTTAATTATTTAGCAGGTACAAACTTTAGTGCATCGCCATTTATACAATGACGCTTTCCGGTAGTTTTTCTCGGACCATCATTAAATACATGGCCTAGATGTCCGCCACAATTTGCACAATGCTCTTCGTCTCTCGAAAAGCCTAGCTTGTTATCTGATCCAAAGGCAATATTACCTTTAATTTCTCTATCAAAACTTGGCCATCCAGTTCCAGAATCGAATTTGTGTTCACTTTTAAATAGCGCAATATTACATGCCGCACAATGGTAGGTTCCTTTGGTTTCGTTTTTATTTAACGGACTAGAAAAAGGGCGTTCCGTTCCTGCTTCTCGTAATACATAATATTGCTCTTCGCTAAGTTCTTTTTTCCATTCGGTATCCGTTTTCGTTACCGGATATGCTGCTTTTTTTTCATTCTTATTTTTTTGTGCGGAAGAATTACAACTAAATAAAATACTTATAATACTGACTAATAAAAACTTTTTCATAAAATAAAGGTGTTGATTTTGTTTCTTAATTATGTCGAAATAATGATCACATCATTACGAAATCGGTATAGTAATATATTTACATTAACTATTTAACTATTAAAGTTCTCTTTTCATATAAATTTACTAATTTAGAAGGGTAATATTAAATACATTGGATGAATATAACACATATTAGTGCCGAATGTTACCCAATAGCTAAAGTGGGCGGATTAGCAGATGTGGTTGGTGCACTACCTAAATATCAAAATGCACTTGGCTTAAAAAGCAGTGTTATTATGCCTTTTTATGACAATAAATTTACTGCAGATAACACCTTTGTTTCTATCTATACATCGCAAGTTTTATTGGATGAAGTGGCACACGATTTTGAGGTACTAATACTCAAGGAAAATAGTTTAGATTTTGATGTGTTTTTTATAGATGTACCGTCTTTGCTTTTTAAAGATTATGTGTATTCTTTTGATGATACCAATCGTTTTTTAGCATTTCAAATTGCAGCTTTAGATTGGATTCTTACTTTAAAAGATAAACCGAATATTATACATTGTCACGATCACCATACCGGACTTATTCCTTTTATGTTGCAAGAAAGTTTTAAATATGAAAGTTTAAATAAAATTCCTGTAGTAACTACTATTCATAATGCGCAATACCAAGGTTGGTTTACGTATGATAAGCTGCATTTAATTCCTGAGTTTGCTTTGGGAAAAGCAGGATTGTTAGATTGGAATAGTCAGATAAATCCGCTAGCCGCAGCAATAAAATGTGCATGGCGTGTTACTACTGTTTCTCCAAGTTATATGGAAGAATTAAAACTAGAAGCCAATGGTTTACAAGATTTGTTAAAAGCCGAAAGTGATAAATGTGTTGGTATTTTAAACGGTATTGATGCGCAAGTTTGGAATCCGGAAAATGATGATTACTTAGTCCATAATTTTTCAGAAAAAAACGTAGATTTAGGAAGAGAGAAAAATAAAAAGTGGCTATGTGAAACTTTTAATCTAGATGTTACAAAACCATTATTTGCATTTATTGGTAGATTGGTTTATGAAAAAGGATCGGATTTACTTCCAGAAGTATTTGAGACTATTTTAAAAGAAAAGAATTGTTCTATCCTACTTTTAGGCTCTGGAAATAAAGAGGTGGAGCAGGAGTTGCGAGATTTAAAAGAATCACATAAAGGAAATTATGATGCTTTTATTGGTTATGATGAGAAGCTATCACATATTATATATGGAGGAGCAGATTTTTTGTTAATGCCATCTAGAGTAGAACCTTGTGGTTTAAATCAGATGTACTCCTTAAGGTATGGAACAATTCCTATAGTGAGAAGAACAGGTGGTTTAAAAGATACGGTTATAGATATAGATTCTGAAAACGGTTTTGGTATTTGCCATAAGGAAGTAACCGTTTTAGAAATCGAGCAAGCTATTAAAAGAGCAATTACGTTGTATGACGACCAAGAAAAATTTAAAAAAATTAGAAAATATATAATGGAAATTGATCATTCTTGGGATGCATCAGCTAAAGAATATATTAAATTATATAAATCAATAAACTAAAAAATTATGATTAATAATAAAGTATTATCTATTATTTTAGGAGGAGGACAAGGCTCTAGACTATATCCTTTAACACAAGCAAGATCTAAACCTGCAGTTCCAATTGCTGGAAAATATAGATTGGTAGATATTCCTATTTCTAATTGTATAAATTCTAATCTTAAAAGAATATACGTGCTAACGCAGTTTAATTCAGCGTCTTTAAATAAACACATAAAAAATACATATCATTTTAGTTTTTTTAGTCATGCTTTTGTAGATGTTTTGGCTGCAGAACAAACCATGCAAAGTGATAAATGGTTTCAAGGTACTGCAGATGCTGTAAGGCAAAGTATGCATCACTTTTTAAGTCATGATTTTGAATATGCGTTAATACTTTCTGGAGATCAATTGTATAATATGGATTTGCAAGACATGATTAATAAGCATAAAGAAAGTAATGCTGAAATTACTATTGCAACCTATCCTGTAACTGCCAAAGAAGCAACTGGTTTTGGAATTTTAAAGACAGATGATGAGAATACAATTACTTCGTTTGTTGAAAAACCAGATGCAGATTTATTACCAGATTGGACAAGTGATGTAAGTGATGATATGAAAGCAGAAGGAAGAAATTATCTTGCTTCTATGGGAATCTATATATTTAATAGAGACCTATTAGTAAAACTAATGGAAAACCCAGATACCAATGATTTTGGTAAAGAAATTATACCACAATCTATTCATGATCACAAAACAGTGAGTTATCAATATGAAGGTTACTGGACAGATATTGGAACCATAGAATCTTTCTTTGATGCGAATTTAGGTTTAACAGATGATATTCCTAAATTTAATTTATATGCCGAGGATAGAGTATATACTAGAGCAAGAATATTACCAACTTCTAAAATTTCTGGTACTTTATTAAATAAAACAGTGATAGCAGATGGTTGTATTATTCATGCCGCTAAAATTGAAAGAAGCGTCATTGGTATTCGTTCTAGAATTGGTAAAGAATCCGTTATATTAAATACCTATATGATGGGAAATGATAGATACGAATCTTTAAAAGATATTGAAAAAAATAAGATTGAAAATATTCTGGGTATTGGCGACAGATGTTATATAAACAACTGTATTATAGATAAAAATTGTAGAATTGGTGACGATGTTAAGATTGAAGGAGGTCTGCATTTAAAAGATATAGAAACAGATACATATCTTATAAAAGACGGAATTGTAGTGGTTAAAAAAGGAGCAACGATACCAAAAGGAACTATAATTAATTAGTAAAATTTAAACTTACCCAAAAAACAATATATGTCTAAAGTAATAGTACATAGCTTATTTACAGATTTTGATATTAATTTATTTAAATCTGGCAAACATTACAAACTTTACGAGAAGTTTGGATCACACATTATTACTGTAGATGGCGTAGAAGGAACTTATTTTGCGGTTTGGGCTCCTAGTGCAAAACAGGTTTCAGTAATTGGCGATTTCAATTATTGGAAAGAAGGAGAACATCAATTAAATGTCCGTTGGGACGAAAGTGGGATTTGGGAAGGTTTTATACCAAATATTGGTAAAGGAACCACGTATAAATATAAAATTGAAAGTACTAATAATGGTATAAAAACGGAAAAAGCAGATCCTTACGGGAGACGTTTTGAGCATAACCCGAAAACAGCTTCTATAGTTTGGGAAGATGCATACAGCTGGAAAGATTCCAAATGGATGAAATCTCGAAAAAAGAAGAATGCATTAAACGCACCTTTTTCTGTTTATGAAGTCCATTTAGGCTCATGGAAAAAACAAATAGAAGAGAATCGTTTTCTTTCTTATGTAGAATTAGCAGACCAATTGGTAGACTATGTAAAGGAAATGAACTTTACACATGTAGAGTTAATGCCAATTATGGAGTTTCCTTATGACCCAAGTTGGGGATATCAAGTTACGGGATATTTTGCGCCAACCTCACGGTTTGGTTATCCCGAAGAATTTAAACTTCTAGTAGATAAATTACACCAAAATGATATTGGAATTTTATTAGATTGGGTGCCTTCACATTTTCCAGAAGATGCACACGGACTAGGTTTCTTCGATGGTTCTTGTTTGTATGAACATCCAGATAAAAGAAAAGGATACCATCAAGACTGGAAAAGTTTAATCTTTAATTATGGTCGTAATGAAGTGAAATCCTTTTTAATAAGTAATGCCTTATTTTGGTTGGACCAATATCATGCCGACGGGTTGCGTGTAGACGCAGTGGCATCGATGCTATTTTTAGATTATTCTAGAGAAGAAGGCGAGTGGGAACCAAATGAACATGGCGGAAGAGAAAATCTAGATGCCATTGCGTTTATGAAAGAGTTAAACGTAGCCGTTTATGGTACGTTTCCAGATGTACAAGCCATTGCAGAAGAATCGACATCTTTTCCAGGAGTCTCTAAACCTGTTTTCTTAGGCGGTTTAGGATTTGGTATGAAATGGATGATGGGTTGGATGCACGATACCTTAGATTACTTTGCTAAAGATCCTGCGTATAGAAAACACCACCAAAACGATTTAACGTTTAGTATGACCTATGCGTTTACAGAAAATTTTATGTTGCCACTAAGTCATGACGAAGTGGTATATGGTAAAAAATCCATTTTAAATAGAATGCCTGGTGACGAATGGCAAAAATTTGCAAATTTGCGTTTGCTTTATAGCTATATGTTCACACATCCAGGAACAAAATTATTGTTTCAAGGCGCAGAATTCGGACAAAGTGAAGAATGGAATTTTCAAACCAGTTTAGATTGGCATTTACTGCAATACAAACCGCATAAAGGAGTACAAAAACTAATAAAAGACTTAAATACTTTATATAAAACCGAACCAGCTTTACATGAAAATCAGTTTACGCAAGAGGGTTTTGAATGGATCGATTATAACGATGCAGAGAATTCAGTTTTAGTGTATATAAGAAAAGGAAAGAAACCAAAAGATAATATAATTATAGCTTGTAATATGACGCCGGTTCCTAGAGAAGGATATCGTATTGGTCTTCCTAAAAAAGGAAAATTAAAAGAAGTGTTTAATAGCAATGAAAAAGAATATTTTGGTACTGGAGATTTTAAAAATAAAACCCTTACTTCGGAAGCTGAAAAATGGCAAAACAGAAAAAATTCAGTAGTGCTAAATATACCTCCTTTAACCATGTTAGCATTTAAATATCAATAAAATATATCTCTTTTTTAAGCTTCTTTTTTAAAAATTTAATAAAAATTACATACTAAAACGATGTAGTTAACAATAAGTTATAAGAACTAATAGTATAGTTTTTTTTACAACGTTTTTTTATGTTTTTTTACATACTACTTAAAAGATTGCAAGATGATTGTAAATACAGAATTAGAACAAAAAGGGAATCTATTTCCTTCCGAAATAATAAAATATAAGAAAGATGTAGATACCTTACATTTTTCAACAAAAAACGGAGTGGTACTCCAAATAACGGTTGTTAGAGATAGTGTTATCCGATTTAGATATAGCACAACAGGAAAATTTGAAAATGATTTTTCTTACGGAGTTACTATCCATGCCAGTAGAGGTTATAGTTTTTTAGATGTAACAGAAGACGAAACGCATTATATTATTACTACTTCCAAATTAATTTGTAAAGTAGAGAAGTTAGGTTTGCAAGTCGCTTTATTTGACGCTATCGATAATAAACTAATTAATCAAGACGAAATTGGTTTCCATTGGGAAGAGAGTTATGAATATGGAGGAGACATTGTGAAAATGAGTAAAGCTTGTCAGAAAGCAGAAAGTTTTTATGGTTTAGGAGACAAACCTGTAGATGTAAATCTAAAAGGAAAACGTTTCGAAAACTGGGCAACAGATTCGTATGCTTTTGGTAAAGATACCGATCCTATTTACAAGGCAATTCCTTTTTATACGGCAATACAAGACAATAAATCGTATGGTATTTTCTTTGATAATACCTTTAAAACACATTTCGATTTTGCACACGAAAGAAGAAACGTAACGAGTTTCTGGGCGCAAGGTGGAGAAATGAATTATTATTTCATTTATGGTCCGCAAATGGAAGATGTTGTTAAAAACTATACAGATTTAACAGGTAAACCACATACCTTACCTCCTTTATGGGCATTAGGTTTTCACCAGTGTAAATGGTCGTATTATCCAGAAGCGAACGTAAAAGAAGTAACCAAAACCTTTAGAGATTTAAAAATTCCTTGTGATGCTATCTATTTAGATATCGATTATATGGATGGTTTTCGTTGTTTTACTTGGGATAAAAAACTCTTTCCAGATCCAAAAAGAATGGTGAAGGAACTAGAAGAGGATGGTTTTAAAACTGTAGTAATTATAGATCCAGGAATTAAAATAGATTTAGATTATGCTGTTTTTAAAGAAGGATTAGATAAAGATTATTTCTGTAAACGTGCAGACGGACCATATATGAAAGGTAAAGTTTGGCCTGGAGAATGTTATTTTCCAGATTACACAAAACCAGAAGTGAGAGAATGGTGGTCTAGTTTATTTCAAGAATTAATTGAAGATATTGGTGTAAAAGGCGTGTGGAATGATATGAATGAGCCAGCTGTAATGGACGTTCCTAATAAATCCTTTCCAGATGATGTTCGTCATGATTATGATGGCAATCCTTGTTCGCATAGAAAAGCACATAATATTTATGGAACACAAATGGCGCGAGCAACCTATCATGGTTTAAAAAAATACGCGTATCCAAAAAGACCTTTTGTAATTACAAGATCTGCATATTCTGGAGCACAAAGATATACTTCCACTTGGATGGGAGATAACGTTGCAACTTGGGAACATTTAGCAATTGCTAATAATCAAGCACAGCGTATGGCAATGTCTGGTTTTTCTTTTGCAGGAAGTGATATTGGAGGTTTTGCAGAACAACCACAAGGAGAATTATTTGCAAGATGGATTCAATTAGGTGTTTTTCATGCCTTTTGTAGAGTGCATTCTTCCGGAGATCATGGCGATCAGGAGCCTTGGGTTTTTGGTGAAGAAATTACAGATATTGTAAGAAAGTTTGTTGAAATTAGATATCAGTTATTACCATATTTATATACCGCTTTTTGGAAATATATCAATGACGGAACACCAATCTTAAAATCTTTGGTGTTGTACGATCAAGAAGATACAGCTACACACTATAGAAGTGATGAGTTTGTGTACGGAGAACAAATTTTAGTTTGCCCAATTTTAGAACCAAATGGCAAAGGAAGAAGAATGTATGTCCCTAAAGGGAAGTGGTATAATTTCTGGACAGACGAAGTCATTGAAGGAGGAAGAGAAGTATGGGTAGATGCAGAGTTAGATAGCATGCCAATGTTTATTAAAGAAGGTGCTGTAATTCCTAAATACCCAATACAACAATATGTGGATGAAAAGAGTTTTGATGAAATTACTTTAGATGTTTACTATAAAGAGGGTAAAGAGTCTTCCAAATTATATGATGATGCACATGATGGGTACGATTACAAAAAAGGAAGATTTAGCTTACGTACTTTTAAAGTAACCGGTAAAAAGGAAGAATTAATTCTTCAGCAACATAAACGTGGAGACTTTAATGCGGATTATAGTAAATTTAATCTAGTATTACATAATTTACCTTTTCAAATTACATCGGTGCAAATAGACAATGTAGAAATTAATTTAGAAAGTGTGAATCTAGAATCGCAATCTATTTCTGTGGATAAAGAGTTTACGGAAATACACATTATCGGTAAATAGTGACACTTAATAGAATATATAGTGGTCAATTGCCCTCCAGAAAATTAGTTATTGGTTAACTTTCATTAACTTTATCGAGATTAATTAAAATATGTACCTAAATGAAATTTAAAAACGTAATAATTGCTTGTAGTACCATTGCACTTTTTCTGTCTTGTGCAACAAATCCTTTTACAGGAAAATCTACAATGGCATTAGTGCCAAACTCTCAATTATTTCCAACGGCCTTTGCCCAATATAATCAAGTATTAGCGGAAAGCAAAGTAGAAACAGGAACAGCTAGAGCAGATATGATTACTAGAGTTGGTCAGCGTATTGCTGTTGCAGCAGAGCGTTGGTTAAATGCAAATGGACATCAAGGGTACTTAGCAGATTACAAATGGGAATATAATTTAATAGATGATGCCACTGTAAATGCTTGGTGTATGCCTGGAGGAAAAATTGTTTTCTATACCGGAATCTTACCAATAGCACAAAGTGAAACAGGAGTTGCTGCAATTATGGGGCATGAGGTAGCACATGCATTAGCAAATCACGGACAACAACGTATGAGTGCTGCTTACATTCAACAAGGTGTAGCAATCGCAGGAAATGTAGCGATCCAAAACGATCAAGATAGAAATACCTTTAATCAATATTATGGTATTGGTTCTCAGGTTGGTGTGATGTTACCTTTTAGTAGAAGCCATGAAACCGAAGCAGATAAAATTGGTTTATATTTAATGGGAATTGCAGGATATAATCCTACAGAAGCTTCTAATCTTTGGGTGAGAATGAAAGCGAATAGTGGAGATGGAGCGCCACCAGAAATGTTAAGTACACATCCATCTAACGATAGTAGAATTGCGAATCTAAAAGCATTAGCGCCTCAAGCTATTGCTGAATCTAAAAAGTTTGGAGTACAATCTTTTAGACCTATTACTAGTTTTTCGTACTAATTAAAAATATTTGTTTACTTTAGAAGCTGCTCCAAAAAAGAGCAGCTTTTTTTATGAATAAACTTGAAAAAGGAAGTAAAAAACTTCTAAATGCCTGGGCTTTTTACGATTGGGCAAATTCGGTATATACACTTACCATTGCATCTTCTATATTTCCTATATTCTATTCTGCATTATTTCTTACCGAAATAAAGAATGTGCACGCTTTTGGTATGGATTTTAAAAGTACTGCACTAATAACTTACGTTACTGCTTTTACTTTTCTAGTAGTGACTTTTACCTCACCAATTCTTTCTGGGATTGCAGATTATGTGGGGAATAAAAAGAATTTCATGAAGTTCTTTTGTTATGTTGGTGGTTTAGGTTGTATAGGTTTATATTGGTTTAGTTTAGAAAATATACATCTCAGTTTGTTGTTTTATTTTATGGGTTTAATAGGGTATTGGGGAAGCTTGGTTTTCTATAATTCCTATTTGCCAGATATTGCATATCCAGAACAGCAAGATAGTATTAGTGCCAAAGGCTTTAGTTTTGGTTATGTTGGTAGTGTTTTATTGTTAATTGCTAATTTAGCTATGGTGATGAGTCAAGATACCGGTGAAGCAAAAATGCAAATGATGCGTTACTCTTTTATTACGGTTGGTTTATGGTGGATTCTATTTAGCCAATACACTTTTTATATTTTACCAAATGGTGTTTCTTCTGGTCATAAAGTAACCAAAGATGTGGTCTTTAATGGCTTAAAAGAATTACGAATTGTTTGGGGTGAGCTAAAAGAAAACCTACGATTAAAACGATATTTAGTAGCCTTTTTTGTCTTTAGTATGGCAGTACAAACTATTATGTTAGTTGCTGTTTATTTTGGGGAAGAAGAAATTGCTTGGGGAACAGATAGCGATAAAACCACTGGGTTAATCGTTAGTATTTTAGTGATTCAATTAGTCGCAATACTTGGTGCGTATTTAACCTCTAAAGCTTCTTCTAAATTCGGAAACATAAAAACACTTATAGTAGTAAATATCATATGGATGGGTTTATGCTTTTATGCCTATTTAATGGAAACCCCTTTTCAGTTTTATTTGGCTGCAGGTTTTGTAGGTTTAGTTATGGGAGGAATTCAAGCATTAGCACGTTCTACCTATTCTAAGTTTTTACCAGAAACAGAAGATACCACATCCTATTTTAGCTTTTTTGATGTAGCTGAAAAAATAGGAATTGTAATTGGTATGGTCATATTTGCAACCATAGATCAAATTACGGGAAGCATGCGAAACGCTATTTTGTTTTTATTTGTTTTCTTTTTAATAGGAATAGTGCTCTTACTTAGAGTGCCTAGAGAGGAAGCAAATTAAAACATTTTACTATGTTTGTTTATAATTAGAAATCATTTCAATAAAAAATTTATGAAAAGCTTAAAGATTGCTAGTATTTTTATTTTATCATTATTCGTATTTACCATCACTTCTTGTGATGATGAACCATTAGAAGGCGAATTTATAACCGACGGTGGTGGTGGTGCTGTAACCTGTGTAGAGGCAACTCAAAACCTTGCTACTGCTTCGGCTACTTATGGAACTACGGCTGCAGACGACGTTAATTATGCTGTAGTTTGTAATGCCTATGCAGTTGCATTGCAAAATATGATTGATGCTTGTGGGGATGATTCGGGAGCAATACAGACTTTATTGGAAGCTTTAGATTGTCCTGCAATTTCAAATGATTGTACAACAGCACAAAATGCAACAAGTATTGCAGAAACAGCATATAACGCAGATAACACCAACGCAACTTTGTGTAATGCATACGAAGCCGCTTTACAAAATGAAATTGCGCAATGTGGGGATGCAGACGGAAGTTTACAAACGATTATAGATGGGTTGGATTGTGATACTACGAATCCAACAGATACTTTATTTTTAAAAGAAATGATTTGGACAGAAACAGATGGTACTACTATATATACAGATACTTTTACTTATGAGGGAAATAATTTAATTTCAATTTTAGATTCTGATGGTTATGAAAATACATATGTTTATGAGAATAACTTGCTAACTAGAATAAATTTTTACGAATCTGGAACATTAAGAGATTATGTTTTAATTGAATACAATGGAAGTAATCAATTAATATCTTATACAATATATATTATTTTAGATAACGAAGGTTGGAGGTATGATTTGACATATAATACAGATGGAACCATTACACAAAAGAGATATATTGGTGACCTTACTTCTCAAACTAATTTTCAATCAGAAACATTAGTTACAATGGGAAATGATCAAATTTTATTAGAAAATAAAGCTAATGGCACAGAGACTGTTTATACTTATGATACGAAAAATGGTATTTATAAAAATATTTCAAATTTAAAAACACTAAACTTAATCAATATTGATTTTTCTGGATACATAGATGGTGGATTGAATAACCTTGTTTCATTAGCTGGAGATTACAATGGATCTGCAGTAGTTTTTGAAGAATATGAGTACACTTATAACTCCAGTAACTATCCGGCAACTTCTAATGATTATGTTGAAGGAGTTTTAGATTCTACGCGCGAATATATTTACGAATAAATTCAATTATCAAAATAAATTAAAAGCCATTCTATTCGAGAGGTTTTTTATGCATTTCGTTTTATTATGTTAATAATACAATAAGAACCAATACTTTTAGTTTCTTTTTAAGAAGTGAGTTGTAACTTAAATCATTTCCTTAATTTAGTTTCCTAAAAAACTAATTTCAATAAAAAATTTATGAAAAGCTTAAAGATTGCTAGTATTTTTATTTTATCATTATTTGTATTTACCATCACTTCTTGTGATGATGAACCATTAGAAGGCGAATTTATAACCGATGGCGGAGGAAGTGGTGTAACCTGTGTACAGGCTACTCAAAACCTTGCTACGGCTTCTGCTACTTATGGAACCACACCTACAGACGACGTGAATTATGCTGTAGTTTGTAATGCGTATGCAGTTGCCCTACAAAATATGATTGATGCTTGTGGTGATGATTCCGGAGCAATACAGACTTTATTGGAAGCTTTAGGTTGCCCAGCAATTTCAAATGATTGTACGGATGCACAAACAGCTACAACTAATGCAGAAACAGCTTATAACGCAGATAACACGAACACAACTTTGTGTAATGCATACAAAGCTGCTTTACAAAATGAAATTGCACAATGTGGGGATGCAGACGGAAGTTTGCAAGATAGTATGGATGCATTGGATTGTGACACCACGGATTTAATCCTGCCAAGACAGATAACTCAAACCTATGGGGATGGCTCTACAATTGTAAGTGATTTCACATTTACCGGAAATAGATTGACCAAAGTAGAATATACTATTGATTTTGTAGGATCTTCTACAGAAATTGAGATGGAAGAATTTACGTATAGTGGCGATTTATTAGTCAGAATTGATGAAAGTTCTACGGATTCAAGTGGGAACATAGAAACTGCTTTTTCAGTTTTAGAGTATAATGCAAGTAATCAGTTAATTACGGAAACGTATAATACATCTACAAATGCACAAGTAAATACCTTTGTACATAATACAAATGGTACTGTGACATTTAATGAAGATGGAGGACAGATTTATGTTTATACCATGGAGAATGGAAATATAATCTCGGAAGATAATACAAATGGTAATCAGGATTACAGTTATACTTATGATGCTAAAAACGGAATTTCAAAAAACGTTTACGCAAAAGAAGTTTTAGCATTGTTGGGATATACTACTTTTAATAATAACCCTTTAAGTTATACGAACACTGGAGGTGCAACTTTTCCGGATAACGAGAATAACACATATACTTATAATACGGATAATTATCCTGTTACTTCTAATACGTCTGAAAATCCAGGAACTGCAGATGAAGAAACCTATACTTCTATGATTACTTATTATTAGTAATTTAAGAATTAGCAAATAAAAAAATCCGAAGCAAACGCTTCGGATTTTTTTATTTTTTTTTGCCAATAATTTAGTGTCTAGTAAATTATGTATATTTGTTTATCTAACAATAATTAGTATGGAAGCAGTTGAATTAAGAAAAAAATGGTTACAATCTATAGCTAAAGTAGATGAACGGTTTTTACGCATGGTAGATGCTTTATATGAAAGTTATATTACTAATGAAGCAGATTACACAATTTCATCTTCACATAAAAAAACCTTAGATACTCGATTAAAAAACCATAAGGATAATCCTGCTTTAGGTAAAGATTGGGAAGTTGTTAAAGAAGAGCTTACTCAAAAGTATGGCTCTTAAAGTAATTATTAAGCCAGAAGCAGAACTAGATATTCAAGATGCAATTAATTGGTATAATGAACAAAAAGATGATCTTGGTTTTGAATTGTTAACGGAAATTATTCTTGTTATAGATTTAGTAAGAGAAAACCTAAATTACTTTAAAAAAAGATATAAAGATTTCAGAATTTCATTTACTAAAAGATTTAAATATGGAATTCATTATACTGTTGAAAATAAAACAATTTACATACATGCAGTTTTGCATATGAATCAAGAACCAAAAGAGTAGAGAAATTTACTTTGAAAAATTAATAAAAAATCCGAAGCAAACGCTTCGGATTTTTTATTGTTTTTAAATCTTGTATGTCATTTCGAGCGTAGTCGAGAAATCTATTATATTAATAAAAAAGATTCCTCCATTACAGTCGGAATGACATAAGGGTTCCATTTGAAAATTTATTTTACCAACAGCCAACAGCTAGTTTCCGGTAATACTTCCAGAACCAGCAACCTTAGTATCTTCCTTTTTTGGATTTCCTTTATACTCTATATCACCAGAACCAGAAACTCTTGCTCTTAAGGTTTCCGTACTATAAACATCTGCATCCCCAGAACCTCTTACAGAAACTTCTGTATTTTCTGATTGCAGATTATTACCATTAAAATCTCCAGAACCGGTTACGCTTGCTTTTAAATTCGTAGTTTTTCCTTTTAAAGTGACATCACCAGAACCAGTTACGCTTCCGGATATATTATTGGTTTGAATATTTAAAACGATATCTCCAGAACCTGTTAAGCTTACCTCTAAATTGGTTTCGGTTATGGTGTCTGTATTCCATACATCTCCAGAACCTGTAAGAGATACTTTGTCAATATCTTTAAACGGAATCGTAATCTTTATTGTTTTGTTACGGCTTTCTCTTAGGTCAACACCATTTTCTACTTTTACAGTTAAGGTATTGTTTTTTACTTCGGTTATAATATGTTCTAAAAGGTTTTCTTCTCCTTCAATCGTTAGTTTTCCTTCTGTACCTTTTACTAAAATAAAGTCCATAGATCCTATACAAGCAATAGCGTCATAATCGCCAGTGGTTCTTGAAATAGTGGTCACATTTCCGTTTCCTTTCACTTTATTACCAAACCAAGATTGTGCTTGTATTTGTGTGGTTAGTAAAATAGTTGCTAAAATTAAGATTGAATTCTTCATAATATTTATTTTTTAATGGTTTAATTAAAGATTGTTCTATCCTGCAAGGTTTTTGAAACCTTGTAGGTGTTTTTTATAAAATTATTATTGTTTGTGATTTTCTAAACCTACAAGGTGGTTTAAAACTTGTCCGATTAGGTAATGTGTTTTTTAATTTTGTTTAAGCGTTACGCTTCCGTAATCGGAAGAGATACGAAGTGTGTTTCCAGAGTTTGCATTACCGTAATATCCTTCGTAATATTTATCTGTAGACTCTACGCGCTTTTTGGTGAATTCTAATCCTTCATAATCTCTTAAGGAAGCATATTCTAGATCGATATTAAAGTTAAAGTGATACGCAGGGTCATATCCAATAGTGATACCTACGTAATCGGATTCTATACTAACATTCTTTGCATTTGCCGTGATCTTATCAATTTTAATAGAACCATAATCGGCATTAATAGAAGCCGTTTTATAAATTTCGCCTATTCGTGTAGTCAGATAATCGCCATCTCCTTTTATATGGTTTGCTTTTTCAATATACACCGAACCATAATCACAATCATAAGTAACGTCTTCTGCTATTTCTACAACAGACTTTGTGTAATCTGCTATAATATCTATCTTTTTTGCTTTTGCGACAGTAAACCCACTATAATCTGCGTTTATTTTTCCGCTTTTTATATATTCAAAATAACAATTATTAGAGTAGTCAAAGGTTATGATATTGTTATCGGCTAAAAGCTCTTTGGTTGTGATCTTTCCGTAATCGCAATTTAAAGTTGCTTGTCCTTTTAGTTTGTCTAGATTAATATTACCATAATCATTATCTAAGTTTACATGATTGGTAATCGGCATCTTGATAACATAGTTAATTTTCATGTTTACGTTATTTCCATTATTCCATTTAAACCAAGAGTTCGATTTACTTTTATTAAAAATGGTTCTTGCAGAAATTAGGCTAGAAGAAGCTTCAAAATCTACAGTGATTTCATCTAGTTTGTCTTGTACTTTCTCTGCATCATTGCCATTTGTAGTAATAGTGATTTCAAATGCTATTCGGTTTTCTTCCCAAGTAATAACATCTATATTACCATAGCTATTATCTACTTTTAAAGTAGCATCTGCGTTTACAGAAAACTCTTTTTTAATTACTTTTTCTTTGGTATGTTTTCCTTTAACAGGATCATTTCCTGCTATAAGTAACATAGGTATTAGCAAGAATGCTAATGTGATTTTATATAGTTGTGCTGTTTTCATTCGTGCTGTTTTTTAACTGTTTAATGTTTTCTATTTGTGTTAAGGTGTCTTGTAGAATATCAATCCTGTTTTGAAAATTGCTAATCATAGCATAGATAACACGTTTATCTTCGCCACTTTCAGACAAGTCTGTTTTTAAATCTTTATATTCTTTTTCTAAGCGCTGCATTTGCATCATAGCATCTGCAATTAATAATTTTGTTTCTGGATTGGACGCTTGTTCAATTTTTGCTAATTCACTTGCAATTACATTGGTAAAGAAATTTTGTGTTTCTGCCATTTCTGGAGAAATACTAGCCAAATCAAGAACCTTATCTTCTTGCTGAGTAGTAACAAAAACAGTCACTAAAATTGCTAATGAAGCCGCAATACCTAGAAAAGGTTTCCAAAAACTATTTTTTGGCTTAGATGTATTTGCAAGCGTTTGCTTGTTTAGCTTCTTTAAAAATCTTTTTTCATGATCTAGCGTAGGAACTTCTACATCAAAATCATCTTTCAGAGTATCAAAAAGGCTATCTAAATTATCTTTATTCATCTTTAGTTTCCGCGAAAGCGGTAATCTTTTAATTATTTATACTTTATTTAAAGTGCTACTAGTTCTAGTTTTTTTCTTAAACTTTCTTTAGCTCTAGATATTGTTGTTCTACAATTAGCATAAGTTATAGTCATAATGCCACTTATTTCTTCGTAATCATATCCTTCAATAAGATGTAATGTTAGCGCAATTCGGTAATTGTCTTTTAGTAATTTCATCGTTTCTAAAACTTGTTGCGCTTTTAAGTTTGTAAACTCGTAATCACTAGATATACCATCGTTGTCTTCCATTTTATACAACACATCTTCTAAAGGAACATCTTGGTATTTATTATTTTTATTGAAATGATAAATACTGTTATTAATTACAATTCGTTTTAACCAAGCTCCAAAAGTCATTGTATCTTTTATAGTGTCTAGTTTTGTAAAAGCGGAAAGAAAAGAATCTTGCATAATATCTTCTGCTTCAAATCTATCTTTTACAATTCTGTATGCTACGTTAAACATTGCTTTATAGTACCTATTATAAATCTCCAATTGCGCAAATTGGTTATTAGACTTACATAGACATAGCGCTATGAGCTGCTCGATATTTTGGTTGGTTAGTGTCAAAAAATTAAATCAAATTGTTATAGTATAGATACGCATAAAGATAAACTGTTACAGTTTGTAAATAAAAAGTTTCAGGTTTTTTCTAAGCATTGGCATATTAATTGACTTTAATACTATAGATATGTAGGCGGTATGTGTTAATAACGTACTGATTGCCATTTAGATAAATAGAAAAAGACTAATAATTTTAAACTCAAATCGTAATAGCATTATTTTATTTAATGACATTATGACTTAAATATATATATGAAGAAATCTAGTTTATTAAGCCTTGACAGTTTGTCATTACAGGATTTTGATGAAAATTCAGAATTAATTCCATTAATGACACCTGAGGATGAAGAAGAAATAAATAACGAAAAATTACCAGAAACCTTACCAATTCTTTCTTTACGGAATACGGTTTTATTTCCAGGAGTTGTAATCCCTATTACTGCAGGAAGAGATAAATCTATTAAACTAATTAACGATGCTAATAATGGAAGCAAAGTCATTGGTGTAGTTGCGCAAAAGGATGAAAGTGTAGAAGATCCAAAAGCAGGAGATATTCATGAAACAGGAACCGTTGCTAGAATTCTACGTGTTTTAAAAATGCCTGATGGAAATACAACCGTTATCATTCAAGGTAAAAAACGTTTTAAAGTTGCTGAGGTAATAACCGAAGAACCTTACATGAATGCTACCATTCGTGAAGTTCCAGAAGCAAAACCTGCTAAAGAGAACAAAGAGTTTGACGCTATTATTGATTCTATTAAAGAACTTGCTTTACAGATTATAAAAGATAGTCCGAATATACCAAGTGAAGCTTCGTTTGCGATTAAAAATATTGAAAGCAATTCGTTTTTAATAAACTTTGTGTCCTCTAATATGAATCTTTCTGTTAAAGAAAAACAACTTCTATTAGAAAATAACGATTTAAAAGAACGTGCACTTGCAACCTTAAAGTATATGAATTTAGAGTTTCAGAAATTGGAACTTAAAAATGACATTCAATTAAAGGTTCAAAGTGATATGAACCAACAGCAACGCGAATATTTCTTACACCAACAAATGAAAACCATTCAAGAAGAACTTGGAGGAGGCGTTTCGTCTGGCGAAGAAATTGAAGAAATGCGAATGCGTGCTAAAAAGAAAAAATGGGATGATAAAGTTGCAGAGCATTTTAATAAGGAATTAGCCAAAATGCAACGTATGAATCCGCAAGTTGCAGAATACTCGATTCAGCGTAATTATCTAGATCTATTTTTAGATTTACCATGGAATGAATTTAGTACCGATAAATTCGATTTAAAACGCGCTAAGAAAATATTAGATAGAGATCATTACGGTTTAGATGATGTAAAGCAAAGAATTTTAGAGCATTTAGCAGTTATTAAATTGCGTAATGATATGAAGTCACCAATTATTTGTCTGTATGGACCTCCAGGAGTTGGTAAAACTTCTTTAGGGAAATCTATCGCAGAAGCTTTAGGTAGAGAATACGTACGTATGTCGCTTGGTGGATTGCGGGATGAAGCAGAAATTCGCGGACATAGAAAAACATATATTGGTGCTATGCCGGGACGTATTCTTCAAAGCTTGAAGAAGGCCGGAACTGCAAATCCAGTTTTTGTTTTAGATGAAATTGATAAACTTTCTAATTCGCATCAAGGAGATCCTTCTTCTGCAATGTTAGAAGTATTAGATCCAGAACAAAACAGCGAGTTTCATGATAACTTTTTAGAAATGGGCTTCGACCTTTCTAAAGTGATGTTTATTGCAACATCTAATAGTTTATCTACCATTCAACCAGCTTTACGTGATAGAATGGAAATTATAAATGTAACCGGTTATACTATTGAAGAAAAAGTAGAAATAGCAAAACGTCATTTATTACCAAAGCAATTAAAAGAACATGGTTTAACAGATGCGCATCTTAAAATAGGAAAACCGCAATTAGAAAAAATAGTAGAAGGATATACTAGAGAATCTGGTGTTCGTGGTCTAGAAAAACAAATTGCAAAAATGGTGCGTTATGCTGCCAAAAGTATTGCAATGGAAGAGGAGTATGATATAAAAGTGTCTAATGAAGATATTATAAAAGTACTTGGTGGACCAAAATTAGAAAGAGATAAATACGAAAATAATAATGTAGCAGGAGTAGTTACAGGATTAGCTTGGACAAGCGTTGGAGGTGATATTCTTTTTATAGAATCTATTCTTTCTAAAGGAAAAGGGACAATGACTATTACCGGAAACCTTGGTAAAGTTATGAAAGAATCTGCAACTATTGCTATGGAGTACATTAAAGCAAATGCGGAAGAATTAGGTGTAGATCCAGATGTTTTTGGTAAATATAATGTGCATATTCACGTACCGGAAGGTGCAACACCAAAAGACGGACCAAGTGCAGGTGTTACCATGTTAACTTCTTTAGTGTCTTTATTTACACAACGTAAAATAAAAAAGAGCTTAGCAATGACCGGAGAGATTACGTTAAGAGGAAAAGTACTACCTGTTGGCGGAATTAAAGAAAAAATTCTAGCGGCAAAGCGTGCAAGAATAAAAGAAATCTTACTTTGCGAAGACAATAGACGTGATATTGAAGAGATTAAGCCAGATTATTTAAAAGGATTAACTTTTCATTATGTTTCAGAAATGAAAGATGTTATCGCTATTGCAATAACAAATCAAAAAGTTAAGAATTATAAAAAGCTATAATTATGAGGTCTCTAATTTTTATTTTAACATGCTTCGTTTCGCTTGTTTCGTTTTCGCAAGAAACAGAAACTAAAGAGGAATTTCTTCCTATAAATCTAGAAGGAAAAGAAGCATTTCTTTCAACTCAAACGGGAGAATATGTTTTTTTAGAGCATGCTAAAACGGATGCTACAAAATTAGAGACTACAAATAATGGCGTAATTTATACCGATATTAAAAGACATACGGTAGCAAAAAAGGAAACAATTTCTAAAATTGCAAAGCAATATGATTTGAGTAAAGACGAAGTAATGCGTCAAAATAAGTTGTCTAATAGTAAATTAAGTATCGGACAAGAACTTAAAATCATAAAAAAAGTAGTGGTAAAGTCCAGTAGCCCTGTTATTAGTCAAGAAGAAGGTACTATTATCGCAAGATTAAGTCCAGGGCAAACACCAACAGGTTTAGATACAGCAAGAACAAATAGCGCTCCTTTTGAATCACCTAGCCCAGTTGCTGTTGTAAATGAAGAAATAGAAACACAAGATATAACAGAAACTGAAACTGAAACTGAGACGCAAAATATAGAAGCAGTGGAAGAAGTTGCAGAAGAAGCTTTAGAAGAAGTAAAGGAAACTGTAGCAGAAGTGGAAGAAAGAATTGAAGAATACATTGAAGAAGAAGTTAAAGAGTCTGCAACTACAAACGTAGATTCTGTATACATCGTTAAAAAAGGAGATAACTTATATAGCATAGCTAAAAGACATGATATTAAGTTAGATGCACTTAAAAAAATGAACGGTTTAGAATCCAATAATCTAAGTATTGGACAAAAGTTAAAGTTGAAATAAAAATATTTTTCCAATATCTGCGTTTTAAGATAGATTTAGTTACTTTGCAGCTTTATGATTAAGAAATATTTTACTTGCATTTGTCTTTTATACTTTGTTACTTCTAATGCACAATTAGGAGGAGAAAGTACGTATCAATTTTTAAACTTAGTCTCTTCACCTCGTCAAGCTGGACTTGGAGGTAAAGTACTTACCAATGTAGATTATGATGTTACACAAGCTATATTTAATCCAGCAACTATTAATTTAGAGATGGATAATCAATTTGCTGTTAATTATTCCAGTTATTTAGGTGGCGTAAATTATGGTACTGCAGCGTATGCATATACAGTAGATAGAAGAAATCTTACCTATCATGTAGGAGTTACTTATATTAATTATGGAAGTTTTGATGGTTATGATGAACAGGGTAATGCTACTGCATCCTTTTCAGGGAATGAAGCAGCGATCTCTTTTGGTCATTCTAGACAAATAGGATATTCCGATTTTTATTTAGGTGGAAACGTAAAGCTAATCACTTCCAAATTAGAAGAATACAGTTCTATTGGTATTGCTTTTGATGCTGGTTTAATTTATATAAACGAAGACATCGAGTTTCAAGCAACTTTAGTACTTAGAAATGCAGGAACACAAATTACTACCTATGCCGGACAAAACGAATCTTTACCATTTGAAGTAGATTTTGGTATGTCGCAAACTTTAGAGTTTGTACCAATACGTTGGCATTTAACTTTTGAAAATTTACAAAAATGGCCAATTGGAGCTTCTAATCCCGCAAGAGCAACTACCGATTTAGAAGGAAACCAAACCCAAGAGGAAGTTGGTTTTTTTAATCAGGCATTAAGACATACTATAATAGGAGCAGAGCTGTTTCCAGAAGGCGGTTTTCAAATTAGATTTGGTTATAACTTTAGAAGAGCAGAAGAACTTCGTATTGTCGAACAACGTAATTTCTCTGGTTTGTCTGCAGGGATTTCTATCAAACTAAATAAGTTTCGTTTTAGTTATACACACGCAAAATATACAAGTGCAGCAAATGCAAACTTTTTTGGAGTACAGTTGGATCTGAATTAATACTTGCTGGAGTTTCTAAAATCATATAGGTTTTTCATCTAGTTTTTACTTACTAAATCACCTAACAAACCACAACCCAAACAACACAAAGTGAAAAAAATTACCATAGCCATAGATGGATTCTCATCCACCGGAAAAAGTACCGTAGCAAAACAAATTGCAAAACATTTGGGTTATATATATGTAGACTCCGGTGCCATGTATAGAGCGGTTACTTTATATGCCATGCAAAATGGTTTTATTGATGCCAATCATTTTGATATAGAAGGTTTAGTTTCAAAACTACCTGAAATTACGATTCATTTTACATTTAATCCAGAACTAGGCTTTGCAGAAGTATATTTAAATGGCGTAAATATTGAAAAACAAATTAGAACATTAGAAGTATCTAGTTTTGTAAGTCAGATTGCAACCATTCCAGAAGTGCGTTCCCAACTAGTAAAGCAGCAACAACAAATGGGAAAAGATAAAGGTGTTGTAATGGACGGAAGAGATATTGGTACCGTTGTTTTTCCGTATGCGGAATTAAAAATATTTATGACAGCTTCCGCCGAAACTAGAGCACAACGTAGATACGATGAACTTATTGGTAGAGGAGATGTCGTATCTTTTAAAGACGTATTACATAATGTACAAGAACGAGATTATATCGATTCGCATAGAGAAGATTCTCCTTTAGTAAAAGCAGAAGACGCCGTTGAGGTGGATAATTCTAATCTTTCCTTAGAAGAACAGTTTCAAAAAATATTAGATTTAGTTACTGGGACTCTTGAGGGTAGGGAGTAGTGGGCAAGTGTTTAGTAGGCAGTAATCAGTAGGCAGTGTTCAGTATTTAGTCATCCGTTACTTTAATATTCTATAACTATATAAGAACTAATAGGTAGTAGTTAATTTTCGGGGATTCCTTTTTAATCTTCGCAAAATTATTATTGAATACGGTAAATATTAAATTTTGAACTTCAACTTCAGATTCAGATTCAACTTCAGATTCAATTTCAGATTCCTCTTCAACTTCATTTTTTCCTATAATAAACATTTGAGAATCAAAAATATAATTGTAAATTTGCACTCCTTTTAGCGAATAATGGAAAGATAAAAGGAATAAAACAAAAACAATTTTAACACTTCTGTGTGTTATCGCATCCTATCTTCCTAAAGCATAGCAGAATACAAAAACATAATGTGTATACGTTTTCAAATAATTGGAATCCTATTGCATTATTAAATTAATTAAATGGCTGAAAAAGCAAAAAAAGCGGAAGTTGAAGCAACGGAAGCAACAGAAGTACAAAAAACAGAAGCGGTAGCAACTGAAACTACAGAAGCAACTGCAGTAAAAGAAGCTCCTCAGGTTTCTGAAGCACAAGCAAACCCAGAAAAATTCTTGGCAAGCTTTAACTGGCACAATTACGAAGAAGGTATTGATGAGGTTGAAGATTCTCAATTAAAAGAATTTGAAAAATTAGTATCCGAAAATTTCGTAGATACTTTAGATGACGAAGTAGTAGAAGGTGTGGTTATTCACATTTCAGATCGTGATGCAATTATTGACATCAACGCAAAATCTGAAGGTGTAATTTCACTAAACGAATTTCGTTACAATCCAGGTTTAAAAGTAGGAGACAAAGTAGAAGTATTAATTGATGTTCGTGAAGACGCAACAGGTCAATTAGTATTATCGCACAGAAAAGCTCGTGTAATTAAAGCTTGGGATAGAGTAAATGATGCACATGACACTGGTGAAATAGTAAACGGTTTTGTTAAATGCAGAACTAAAGGTGGAATGATTGTAGATGTATTTGGTATTGAAGCATTCTTACCAGGTTCTCAAATTGATGTTAAACCAATTAGAGATTACGATCAGTATGTAAACAAAACTATGGAATTTAAAGTGGTGAAAATCAACCACGAATTCAAAAACGTAGTAGTATCTCATAAAGCGCTTATTGAAGCGGATATTGAAGTACAAAAGAAAGAAATTATTGGTCAATTAGAAAAAGGTCAAGTACTAGAAGGTATTGTTAAAAACATTACTTCTTATGGTGTATTTATTGATCTTGGTGGTGTTGATGGATTAGTTCATATTACAGATCTTTCTTGGTCAAGAATCAATCATCCAAATGAGATTGTTGAGTTAGACCAAAAATTAAACGTTGTAATCCTTGATTTTGATGAAAACAAATCAAGAATTCAATTAGGTCTTAAACAATTATCTAAACATCCTTGGGATGCATTAGGAGAAGAGGTAAAAGTAGGTGACAAAGTAAAAGGTAAAGTTGTAGTTATTGCTGACTATGGTGCTTTTGTTGAGGTAGCTGAAGGTGTTGAAGGATTAGTTCACGTAAGTGAAATGTCTTGGTCTACACATTTACGTTCTGCTCAAGATTTCGTATCTGTTGGTGATATTGTTGAAGCTCAAATCTTAACTTTAGATAGAGAAGATAGAAAAATGTCTCTTGGTATCAAGCAATTAGCTCCAGACCCATGGACAGATATTACAACTAAATATCCTGTAGGTTCTAAACATTCAGGAACAGTTCGTAACTTTACAAACTTTGGTGTTTTTGTTGAATTAGAAGAAGGTATTGATGGATTAATTTACATCTCAGATTTATCTTGGACTAAGAAAATCAAGCATCCATCTGAGTTCTGTGCAGTTGGTGATACTTTAGACGTAGTTGTACTTGAGTTAGATGTTGAAGGACGTAAATTATCTTTAGGTCATAAACAAACAACAGTGAACCCTTGGGATAAATACGAAACTGAATTTGCTTTAGGTACTACACATACTGCAGAAATTGCAGAAGTTGTAGACAAAGGAGCTACTATTGAGTTTAACGAAGATATCGTTGCCTTTGTTCCTTCTCGTCATCTTGAAAAAGAGGATGGTAAGAAACTTAAAAAAGGAGATTCAGCAGAATTCAAGATTATCGAATTTAATAAAGAATTTAAAAGAGTAGTTGCTTCGCATACTGCTATCTTTAGAGAAGAAGAAATCAAGAATGTAAAAGAAGCTGTTAAAAAAGCTGCAAATCAAGCTGCAGAAGCAAAACCTACTTTAGGAGATGCTAACGAAGCTTTACAAGCACTTAAAGATAAATTAGACGGAAAAGTATAATCTTTCTGAAAACTTTATATAAATTAAAGCCTTTCCATTCACTTGGAAAGGCTTTTTTATTTTTACTATTTTAACTTCTAGAGGCGCAACGAGATCCTTTTTAGGATTAAAAAGAAAACGATTATAAATTTTTATTATCTATAGAATACGGATTTTATAATTTCAAAACCGTTCTTCCAACTAGCCCAATAATACTAGATTTAGAAGTTACCAGAATTTAAAATATAAACTTATTTACGCTACTTCCTAATTATCTTTCAACTTCTAAAATTTTGCATTATCTTTGTTTACCAAATACGTTTGGATATTCTATGGGTCAAAAAGTGTTACTTAACGCAAAAGAGGTAAACATCATTCTTCATCGATTGGCTTGTCAACTTATTGAAAATCATAAAGACTTTTCTAACACCGTTTTAATAGGTATTCAACCTAGAGGAAAGTATTTAGCAAATAGGTTAATTACTTTACTAAAAGAAGATTATAAAATTAAAAACCTACAAACAGGGCAGCTAGATATTACTTTTTATCGAGATGATTTTAGAAGAAGTGACAAACCTCTAGAAGCGAATGCTACAGAAATGGATTGTGTTGTAGAAGATAAAAAAGTCGTTTTTATTGATGACGTTTTATATACCGGACGAAGTATTCGTTCTGCATTAACAGCAATTCAATCTTTTGGTAGACCAAAGGAAATAGAACTTTTAACCTTAATAGACAGACGATTTAGCAGACATTTACCAATTCAGCCAGATTATAGAGGAAGACAGGTAGATGCTATAAATGAAGAAAAAGTAAAAGTAAATTGGGTAGAAAATGAAGGAGAAGATGTAGTGTATTTAATTTATAGTTAGTTTTTTCTAAGTTATAAATAAATAGATGACACACAGAGTCCAGTAGAAGTGTCTCAATAATAAGAATATAAAAATAATTTGCCAATAGCTAATAGCTAAGTGCCAAAAGCAAAAAAATATGAGCGAATTAAGTGTAAATCACTTATTAGGAATTAAATATCTTAACAAACAGGATATCGAACTCATTTTTAAAACTGCAGATCATTTTAAAGAAGTGATTAACAGACCAATTAAAAAAGTGCCTTCACTTCGTGATATTACTATTGCCAATTTGTTTTTCGAAAATTCTACGCGTACCAAACTATCTTTCGAGCTGGCAGAAAAAAGACTTTCTGCAGATGTAATCAATTTTTCAGCTTCGCAATCTTCTGTTAAAAAAGGAGAAACCTTAATAGATACCGTAAACAATATACTTTCTATGAAAGTAGATATGGTAGTTATGCGTCATCCCAATCCTGGTGCAGGCGTATTTTTATCGAAACACGTTAATGCAAGTATCATTAATGCGGGTGATGGAGCACATGAGCACCCAACACAAGCATTATTGGATAGTTATTCCATAAGAGAAAAATTAGGAGAAGTAAAAGGAAAGAATGTGGTTATAGTTGGAGATATTCTACACAGTCGTGTAGCATTATCTAACATTTTTGCATTACAATTACAAGGTGCAAATGTGATGGTTTGCGGACCAAAAACATTAATACCAAAGTATATAGATACGTTAGGTGTAAAAGTAGAAACCAGCTTACGCAAAGCATTAAATTGGTGCGACGTAGCAAATATGTTACGTGTACAAAATGAAAGAATGGACGTAAGCTATTTTCCAACAACCAGAGAATACGCACAACAATTTGGAGTAGATAAAACCTTATTAGATTCTTTAGATAAGGAAATAACAATCATGCATCCTGGACCAATAAATAGAGGTGTAGAAATCACTAGTGACGTAGCAGATTCAAAACAAGCCATTATTTTAGATCAAGTACAAAATGGTGTCGCTATTAGGATGGCAGTAATATATTTATTAGCTTCAAAAATAAAACAGTAAATTATGATTTTTGATACCGAAGAAAATATCACCATTATAACACAAGAAAAAGCATCTACTATTGAATTAGTAAAAAAGCTTAATGTGTTATATGAAAGATTTAAAAACGATAATATAATCGTGAATCTAACGAGTTTAAAACCAATTACGTTAGAAAACATTGTAGAGTTTTTACAAATATCTAATACGCATAGAAAAGCAAAAAAGTCTTTTGTAATTGTAACAGATAAAATAAACTTAAGTGAAACTCCAGACGAAATAATTGTAGTGCCAACTTTACAAGAAGCGCATGATGTTATTGAAATGGAAGAGATAGAACGCGATTTAGGTATCTAACAGAAAGTGGATGCGTTTATTCGTCTAAAGTTTATGTACTCTACTATTTAAAACCTATAAACTCAATATGAAATTACGCATTTTAGGCTGTTATAGTGCTACTCCAAGAGTGAATACCAACCCTACAGCGCAAGTACTAGAAATAAATAACCACATGTTTTTAATAGATTGTGGTGAAGGCACGCAAGTACAGTTGCGTAGACATAAGATTAAGTTTAATAGAATTAAGCATATCTTTATTTCCCATTTGCACGGCGATCATTTTTTTGGGTTAGTTGGTCTTATTTCTACATTTAGATTACTTACTCGGGAAACAGAATTACACATTCACGCACCAAAAGGTTTGAAGGAAATAATTACGCTTCAAATGAAGGTTTCAAAATCATGGACTAATTACCAACTTATCTTTCATGAGTTGAATGCCAAAACTTCTGAACTTATTTTTGAAGATGATACGGTAGAAGTACATACTATTCCCTTAGATCATAGAATTTATACCAATGGTTTTCTATTTAAAGAAAAAGAGGGAGAACGTAAGCTGGATATAAATAAAGTAGAAGAAGCTAACATTAACGTAGCGTATTACCGAAAATTAAAACAAGGTCATGATGTAGAAAATGAAGATGGTATTTTAATCGATAATAGCAAAGTAACCAAACCAGCAAACAAACCTAAAAGTTATGCTTTTTGTAGTGATACAGCTTATTCTGAAGCTATAATTCCGATAATTAAGGAGGTAGATGTGCTTTATCACGAATCTACTTTTTTAGAAAAAAATGAAAATCTTGCCGCACCTACTAAACATAGTACTGCCAAACAAGCCGCTACAATTGCACAAAAAGCGAATGTTGGAACTTTAATTCTTGGGCATTATTCTACTAGATATGACGGTTTAAAGGAATTTAAAGAAGAAGCGAGTACTATTTTTAAAAATGTAGAACTTGCAGAAGACGGAAAACTTTTTGAGTTTTAGTACACTTTCTTAAACTCATCCAAATTTAATGTCCAAGAAACTGCTTCTTCAATAGAATTGGAACGTTTTAGACTCTTTTTAGAAAAGAGTTTTTCTAAAGTAGCATTATTATAGTTTAATTCAGAATAGTAAACAGATACACTCGCGACAACAAAATCATATTTATCGAAAAAATTCTGCCAATGGTTGGGATCATAGGAATATGAATTTACTTTATTAGAGATATAGGCAATCTTAAAATTATCACCATAGTGTAAATCAATAATTTCAATTATTTCTACAATTTTGTTCCAACTTAAGTGTATTCCTTCATTCATTTCAGAAATCACGAATTTTTCACAAAAATAAAACGTTCCAAAAGGAAGCATTTTTTTAGTATAAGCATGTTGTGTACTTATAATAGAATTTTCAAATAGCATTAAAAATATTTTTAGGGATTGACAAATTACATAATTTACTTGAAAATTCAAATCCTATTCGCTCTCGATATACGTTTTAAATTGACGCATCCAGGTATCTACTTGGTTTTTAAACATTCCCGGAAATAATTTCATCAGTATTTTTATTATAAAGCCATTTAATTTTATATAATCTATTTGGGAGACGTAGCGAGTAGTTTCGGGGTTTATAGCATTAAAAATGACATGCATAGTATTGGTAGTGTGTTTGTGTTCATACAAAGCTTTAAATGCATCTGGAAGATTGTTTAGCTGTATGGTTTCGATTAGTTCTAACTTTTTATATGTTAATTTAGACTTTGTACCTACTTCATTGATTTTTCCGCTTAAAAGCTCCTTACGTATAAAACCATCTTGAAAATGGTGCTGTTTATTAGGATCTAAGAAAACAGACACGACTTTATTTCTTGGTGCGTGGATATCTATAGTACAAGTGAATTTCATGAATACATTTTTTATAAAGTTACAAAAAGGCTTTATACATTATTTAAAAAACGTGTAAATTGCAGGTATGGAAAAAGACCTAGGAAATTATAGAAAATCGTACGAAAAGGGAGCACTTTTATTAGAAGACACTCCAGAAAATCCATTGGAATTATTTCAAAAATGGTTTCATGAAGTGGATACACATTTTCCGGAAGATGAAACGAATGCCATGACATTATCTACCATTGGTTTAGATGCCTACCCAAGGAATAGAGTAGTGCTGTTAAAAAAATATACATATGAAGGTTTTATTTTTTATACCAATTATAATAGTGAAAAAGGACGCGCAATAGCGAATAACCCAAATGTTTGCATTTCTTTTTTTTGGCAAGCTGCAGAACGACAAATTATTATTAAAGGTAAAGTAGAAAAAATTGCGGCTAATCTAAGTGATGGTTATTTTGAGTCTAGACCAAGAGGAAGCCAATTGGGAGCAATAGTATCTAACCAAAGCGAAATATTAAATAGTAGAGAAACGCTTGAGCTTAAATTAAAGGCTTTAGAAGAAAATTTTGAAGGGCAAGAAATAGAGCGACCTGAATTTTGGGGAGGTTATATTGTGAAACCTGTTGAAATGGAATTCTGGCAAGGAAGAGCGAATAGGTTACATGATAGAATACGTTACACACTGGATAAAGAATACTTTTGGGTGAAAAACCGATTATCTCCTTAAATTACGGTTGAAATACGTTAAAATTGGCTTGAAAATTGCATTTCATCGATTATGTGTCTTTTAAATCGACGAAATACATGCGTTTTATCGAATTTAACATTTCGTTAACATTTTCTTTAGACTTGGTTTGTATCTTTATAATCCCAAATCTAAAGAACCCTAACCATGAAAAAACCTACTTTATGGCTTATGGCATTAACCGTTTTGTTTAGCACGTTTTCGTGTTCTACAGAAAATAATGATCATGAAGCAAAAAACGTTAACAGTGAATATGTAGTACCAGATACTAAAGGTATTGAAACTGAAATTCTAGAACTTCTAAATGAATATAGAATAAATGAAGGTTTAAGTACTTTGGAATCTTTAGATTTAATTAAATCTCAAGCTTTTGTACATTCCGATTATATGGCAGAAGTTAGTAATATTTCTCATGATAATTTTGCGCAAAGAAGTGCTTTTTTAAAACAGTATGCTGGGGCAAATAGAGTTTCTGAGAATGTAGCTTATGGCTATAGTAGTCCTGCTTCGGTTGTGAATGCTTGGATAAATAGTGAAAGTCATAGAGGAGCAATAGTAGGTGATTATACGCACTTTGATGTTTCTGCAGAGCAAGATGAAAATGGGTATTGGTATTTTACGAATATATTTGTAAAGAAATAAAGAAGGATCATTAAAAGTAAACATATAAAAAAATATAAAAACCACTCTATTTAGAGTGGTTTTTTAGTTTCATAAACTACATAAAATTGGATCTAGTTCGTAATTCATATACCTTATGTAAGGTCGTTTTTCAGTATTAATGAGGTGCATATAGAAATAATAACGGTAATAATTACCTTAGTGTTTTGTTTTGCAAATGAATCTTGATTCCAATGCTATACGATCGTAATTATAGGAAATAGCTTTTAGTTTTAAAGCGACTTTATTATAAATAAAAAGCCACTCTAATTAGAGTGGCTTTTTGAAGTATAGGATGTTGTTAGGAACGCTTTATAAAAATTATAAAGTAACATCTTATACTATATTAATATTCATTGGTAATAATGAATTTGGATCTACGATTTTCTTGGTGTTCTTTTTCAGAACAAATTTTTCTATGTGCATTATCACATCTATTTACTAATTGGGATTCCCCATAACCAATGGCACTATTAATTCTATCGGAAGTAATTCCTCTAGAAATTATATAATCTCGAGTAGACTTAGCTCGTCTATCCGATAGTTTCATGTTATACGCATCTTTTCCACGACTGTCTGTATGTGCTTCTATTTTAATATGCATTTTTGGATGATTTTTCATCACGGTTACAATATTTTCTAACTCGTACGCCGCATCTGGTCTAATGTTCGATTTGTCATAATCAAAGAAAATAGGATTAATTACAATTTCATTATTAACGATAAATGGCGTTAATAGTAAATCTTGCACTTGCTCTTCTTCTGGAACATCTGTTGTTTGCACTTCTTGTATGTCTTCTCTATAATCTAATTTACTACCGATAACGGTGTATTTCTTTTCACATTCTACTTCAAATTCATATGCTCCATTTTCATCAGACATTATTTCTTCTAGTTCTTTTCCGGTTTCGTCTAAAAGTTTCACTTTCGCTTCCGGAATTGGCAATAGTGTAATTTTATCTTTAACGACTCCTTTAATTACTTGTTTACATTGGTAAGAACCAAATTGGTAAATATCATCGCTACCGCTTCCTTCTTCTCTGTTAGAGGAAAGAAACCCTCTATCTTTATCCGAATCAATAAAGAATGCAAAATCATCGAATCTACTATTGAAAGGCGCTCCTAAATTTTGTGGTTCTGTAATCGAATCTTTATCTTTAACTTGAAGCATATTAGATTTAAAAATATCTAATAAACCTAAACTTATATGTCCGTCTGATGAAAAGTAAAAGGTACTGTCTTTGGCAACATAAGGAAACATCTCTCTACCTGGCGTATTGATTTTTGCTCCTAAGTTTTCTGGAGTACCATAAGCTCCAGATCCTTTTATTTCTACACTATAAATATCTGTACTTCCTAAACCACCTTCTCGATCGGAAACAAAATATAGTGTTTTATTATCTGCACTTAAAGCTGGATGCCCGGTAGAGTGGACTTTGTCATTAAATGGGAGTTCTACAACATTACCCCATTTTTCTCCAGATTTAGTAGCTTTATATATTTTTAAATAAGAGGTACCTTCATCATCATAAGAAATCTTTTTACGATTGTTAATATTATCTCTTGTAAAATACATGGTTGTGCCATCCTTTGTAATAGCAACAGTCGCTTCATGAAATTCTGTATTTACTTCTTCAGAAAGGGCTTTAATATCTTCAATAGTTACTTCTTCTTGACCATATTCAATGGTTCCTGAAAATATATCTAAATATGGTTCTTCGTTCCATTTGTAAATCTTACCACTGCCACCTTCGCCAGAAACTTTAGTAGAAGCATAGTAAAAAGTACTATCATGAACATACCCTCCAAATTCGGAGAACTCTGTATTTATTCCTAACGCAGAAAATTTAACATATTTTCCTTCGGTAGAAGATAGTTCTTTGTACTTAGCAAGATCCATGATTTCAAAATCTTCCGCTCTTTTATCGCTTGTCTGTAATTCTTTAAATTTAGCTATCCAAGTGTTCGCGTTTTCATATTCACCTAAACTTCTTAAGGATTGTATATACTTGTAAATAAATTCCGGATTTATTTTTTCGTATTTATTTACCGCTTTTCCATACCACATAGCTGCTTTTTCAGAATTAGAATTGTTATAATAACAATCTCCTAATCGTGTTAATACATGCTCGCTACTATCTCCTTTTTTTACAGCAGACTCATATAGTTCACTAGCTTTGATATACGCATAGTCTCTAAAATAATTGTCTGCAACTTTTACCTGAGCAAATAGCATGGTATTGCATAGAACTAATAAAATTAATATAACTTTTGTTTTCATCTGTATCTTATTTTCTTATTAACCATCAGAAGGAATTATCATATAATAAAATTACACGTTTTTATCTGAATATCTATTTTAGAAATATCTTGGTGATTTAATACGTTTCACTTTAAATACTTCGAACATTAATAAAACCTCATGTGTTCCTCCTGTATATTGGTTGATATCGGATAAAGGATATTCGTAGGTATAACCAATTCTGATTTCTTTAGAGATTTGAAAATCTGCTATTGCACCAAATGCAGAAGTGTAATTATTAATTCTGTAGGATGCACCTAGCCAAAGTTTTTCATGAAACAAAAAGTTTGCAGTTAGATCATAAGATAGAGGAGCACCGTTAGTAGCTTTAATTAAAGCAGCTGGTTTGAATTTTGTATTATCACTTAAAGTAAATACATAACCACCAGTAAAATAATAACTAATTCTTTCTAATGCTTCATATTGAACTCCGCTTGAATTTCCTTCTTTGTTATAATCGGTGTTTAGAATTCTAGGAGCAGATAAACCTAAGTACCATTTTTGCGTATGCCAAAAGAAACCAACACCAATGTTTGGGCTCCATCTATTCTCAACACCGTAAATAGAAGGGTCATCTGGTTCATCACCTCTTAATGTGGCACTAAGACTATATTGGGTAAACCCAGCTTTTAATCCGAATGCTAATTTTGTTTTTTCACCAGTATTAATGGTATATGAAAAGTCACCATAAATATAGGAGAAATCTTGATACCCTAATTTATCATTTATTAAAGATAAACCAACACCGATTTTTTCATTTCTAAGTGGTGTATGCGCAGAAAGAGTTTGGGTAATTGGTCCTCCTTTAAAGCCAACCCATTGACTTCTATGAAGACCAACTACACTTAGTGTTTCTCTGCTTCCTGCATACGCAGGATTAATAGATATTGTATTATACATGTATTGTGTAAACTGTGGTAATTGTTGCGTAAACCCAACTGTACAGCTTAATAACGCAAATGCAACAATATATTTTTTTATAAGTTTCATATAGGTTAATATTTTTATTTGGTTCCTACGTAGATATATCCATTTATAGGATCAATTCCACTTTCTTTTAAAGTTACTATGTAATAATATGTACCATCAGGAACGGTATTAGATCCACCAACAGAGTTGTTATGTGCGGTTCCATTCCAATTATTTTGATAATCATGAGATTCATAAATTAATGCTCCCCAACGGTTAAATATTTTCACATCTATTACATAATTACAAAGCTCAACGCCACTAACTTCAAAGAATTCATTGTATTGATCTCCGTTAGGAGTTACTGCGTTAGATATTTCAACATCATCTTCACCACAGTTCAATACGAAACATCTGTTGTGAACTTCAATAGAAGCTTCCACGTAAGTAGGACAAGCCGAATTGTTTTCCGTATAGCTAAATTCAATATCGACTCCTACATTTTCACCATCTAGTGTAATACTTAATGGATCGAAATAATGACCATCCATAATTGTAGCATCACCAGAAATAACTTCCCAAGTACCACTATCCTCATAGTAACCACTTAATAAATCAAATAAATCATACACTTGAGCTTCAATTTCACTTGTATTACATATACTAATATCACTTCCAGATACGGAATTGTTTTGTAGTGTTAACATCGCATAAACTTCTGTTTCATTACCACAATCATCTGTAATTATATATTGAACATCTAGCATTCCTCCTAAACCAGGAGCAGAAGATAAATCAGCAAAGTTATAATCTGAAGTTATTTGACCAGTAAAGTCTAAATCACAACCATCGGTAACACATGCTTCAAGAGCTGCAATGTTGTCTGTATTCCATTGGTCTGCAATAGCTTCATTGTTTTCACCATCACAATCTAAAGTTTGGTCGGTTACACAATTAGTTGCATCTGGAGCCGTATTATCTACTATAGTAAGTGTAGCAGTAAGTGTTGTAGAATTATTACAATCGTCTTTTACAACATAAGTAACTTCTATAGAACCAGTAAGACCACAAGCAGCTACAAGATTAGTGAAATCATAATCAGAAGTTACATCGAATACCGCATCTGTATCACAAGAATCCGTACCACAAGATTGAAGCGCTAATATGTTAGTAGCATTCCAATCATTCGCAACCGTTTCGTTATCTGTTCCGTTACATTCTATAGTTTCGTCTATTACAGTACAAGCAGTAAGATCAGGACCGATAGAATCTTCAAGCGTAAGTGTTGCAGTAAGTATGGTTTCATTACCACAATCATCAGCTACAGTATACGTAACTAGAATAGTACCACCAGCGCCACAAGTGGAAGCAAGGTTAGTAAATACATAATCTGAAGTTACATCAAATACTGCATCTGTATCACAGCTATCTGTACCACAAGATTGAAGAGCAAGTATGTTAGCGGCATTCCAATCGTTCGCGATCGTTTCGTTATCTGTACCGTTACATTCTATAGTTTCGTCTATTACAGTACAAGATGTTAAGTCAGGACCGATAGAATCTTCAAGCGTAAGCGTTGCAGTAAGTATGGTTTCATTACCACAATCATCAGCAACTGTATACGTAACTAGAATAGTACCACCAGCGCCACAAGTGGAAGCAAGGTTAGTAAATACATAATCTGAAGTTACATCAAATACTGCATCTGTATCACAAGAATCTGTACCACAAGATTGAAGTGCTAATATATTAGCAGCATTCCAATCGTTAGCAATTGTTTCGTTATCTGTTCCGTTACATTCTATAGTTTCGTCTATTACAGTACAAGCCGTTAAGTCAGGACCGATAGAATCTTCAAGCGTAAGCGTTGCAGTAAGTATGGTTTCATTACCACAATCATCAGTAGCCGTATATATTACTTGAATAGTTCCACCAGCACCACAAGTTGTAGCTAGGTTAGTGAAAACATAATCAGAAGTAATAGTTACATTAATATCATTCGCACAAGCTTGAAGTTCTGCAATATTATCTGCATTCCAAGTATCTGCTAAAGTTTGGTTATTATCGCCATCACATTCGATTGTTTCATCTACTACATTACAAGCAGTAAGATCTGGACCAGTAGCATCACCGAAGTTTAGTGTTACTGTAATTGTAGATTCATTACCACAATCATCTGCAACGGTATAGGTAACCGGAAGCGAACCACAAGGACCACAAACTACATTTAAGTTATTGAAGTCGTAATTGGAAGTTACGTTATAAACACCATCTGCATCACAGCTATCTGAACCACAAGATTCAAGCGCAGCAATATTAGCAGTATTCCAAGCATCGGCAATAGTTTCGTTATCATCCGCTGTACAATCTACAGAGGTATCTGTAACTGTAGTACAAACTGTTAAATCTGGACCGATAGAATCGTTAAGCGTAAGAATGGCAACAAGTATAGTTTCGTTATCACAATCATCCGCAACGGTATAGGTAACTGTAATTGTACCACCAAGTCCACAAGTGGAAGCAAGGTTGGCAAAAGCATAATCAGAAGTTACATCAAATACCGCATCTGTATCACAAGAATCTGTACCACAAGATTGCAGTGCTAAAATATTAGCAGCATTCCAATCGTTAGCAAGCGTTTCATTATTTGTTCCGTCACACTCAATCGTTTCATCCGCTACCGTACAAGCTGTAAGATCAGGACCGATAGAATCGTTAAGTGTAAGTGTAGCAGTAAGTATAGTTTCGTTACCACAATCATCTGCAACGGTATAAGTAACTGTTAATGTACCACCAGCGCCACAAGTAGAAGCAAGGTTTGTGTACGCATAATCAGAAGTTACATCAAAAACAGCATCTGTATCACAAGCATCTGTACCGCAAGATTGAAGCGCTAATATATTCGCTGTATTCCAATCGTTAGCAATCGTTTCATTATTTGTTCCATCACACTCGATAGTTTCATCTGCAACAGTACAAGCTGTAAGGTCAGGACCAATAGAATCGTTAAGAGTAAGTGTAGCAGTAACCGAAGAAGTATTTAAACAATCATCAGTAGCCGTATATGTTACTTGAATAGTTCCACCAGCACCACAAGTTGTAGCTAGGTTAGTGAAAGCATAATCAGAAGTAATAGTTACATTAATATCATTCGCACAAGCTTGAAGTTCTGCAATATTATCTGCATTCCAAGTATCTGCTAAAGTTTGGTTATTATCACCATCACATTCTATCGTTTCATCTACTACATTACAAGCAGTAAGATCTGGACCAGTAGCATCTCCGAAGTTCAGCGTTACTGTAATTGTAGATTCATTACCACAATCATCTGCAACGGTATAGGTAACAGGAAGCGAACCACAAGGACCACAAACTACGTTTAAGTTATTGAAGTCGTAATCTGAAGTTACGTTATAAACACCATCTGCATCACAGCTATCTGAACCACAAGATTCAAGCGCAGCAATATTAGCAGTATTCCAAGCATCGGCAATAGTTTCGTTATCATCTGCTGTACAATCTACAGAGGCATCTGTAACTGTAGTACAAACTGTTAAATCTGGACCGATAGAATCGTTAAGCGTAAGAATGGCAACAAGTATAGTTTCGTTATCACAATCATCTGCAACGGTATAGGTAACTGTAATTGTACCACCAAGTCCACAAGTGGAAGCAAGGTTGGCAAAAGCATAATCTGAAGTTACATCAAATACCGCATCTGTATCACAAGAATCTGTACCACAAGATTGCAGTGCTAAAATATTAGCAGTATTCCAATCGTTAGCAAGCGTTTCATTATTTGTTCCGTCACACTCAATCGTTTCATCTGCAACAGTACAAGACGTTAAGTCAGGACCAATAGAATCGTTAAGTGTAAGAATTGCAACAAGTATAGTTTCATTATCACAATCATCTGCAACGGTATAAGTAACTGTTAATGTACCACCAGCGCCACAAGTAGAGTTAAGGTTCGTAAACACATAATCAGAAGTTACATCAAATACCGCATCAGTATCACAAGCATCTGTACCGCAAGATTGAAGTGCTAATATGTTAGCAGCATTCCAATCGTTAGCAATCGTTTCATTATTTGTTCCATCACACTCGATAGTTTCATCTGCAACTGTACAAGCTGTAAGGTCAGGACCAATAGAATCGTT
>NZ_JBSHNV010000142.1:0-274 GCF_053601575.1 Lacinutrix sp. MEBiC02404
AAAGAATTCAATTCGTGAATTGAGTAAGCAGAATTCGAGATTATTTTATTAAGATTTGAGTAAGATAATAATCCAATTATTTATGTTTTAAGAAATTCAGTTTGTTGAAATTGAGGATTCTCGGCTATTTTTTATAACGTGTTTGTATATGATTAGTGGCGTGTTTCAGCACCTAATTTAGTAAATAAAAACGGAATAGAAAATCTGCAAAGATTTTCGTAAGCAAGCTAAAACTAGCCATTAATTATATACGTTGTTATCTATAGGTCTTTTC
>NZ_JBSHNV010000143.1:0-200927 GCF_053601575.1 Lacinutrix sp. MEBiC02404
GCTTCGCATTTTAGGTCAAACTCTCCGAATTTATTTTCAATAAATCCACCTCTCTTTAGCTAAAGAGAGGAGCAGGTTTTGTATTGTGATTATACTAACAAAGTAGCTCTCCTCTTATTTTAAGGGGAGAAATAAATTTAAATGCTTTTCGCATTTGAAGAAAGAGGAGTTAAAAGAGTAGTGTTGTGGATATCAAAATAGCTTTGCATTTTAGGTCAAACTCTCCGAATTTATTTTCAATAAATCCACCTCTCTTTAGCTAAAGAGAGGAGCAGGTTCTTTAGTATAATTATACTAATGAAGCAGCTCTCCTCTAATTTTAAGAGGAGAATGAATTTAAATGCTTTTTGCATTTGAAGAAAGAGGAGTTAATAAAATAGTGTTTTGGATATTAAAACAGCTTCGCATTTTAGGTCAAACTCTCCGAATTTATTTGCAATAAATCCACCTCTCTTTAGCTAAAGAGAGGAGCAGGTTCTTTAGTATAATTATACTAATGAAGCAGCTCTCCTCTAATTTTAAGAGGAGAATGAATTTAAATGCTTTTTTGCATTTGAAGAAAGAGGAGTTAATAAAATGGGGTTTAGGATATTTATCAGCACATTTAGAACACAAAAAAAGCGTAACCAAATAAATGATTACGCTTTATATATATAATTAAATCGTTCTAAAACTTTCCAGATCTACTTCTGCTTAAAACTTTATATTCTTCATAACATTCGCTAATAGCATCTAGTACTTGAAGATCGTTAGCAGAGTTAATAAATTCCTTAGAATAATTACACTGACTTACAATTTCATCTAAATCTACTTTGTTTACTTGCAGTAAAGCCATCAGCATTTCTCTGTCAAAACGCGTAGCAAGTAAACTTCGTATTTCGTCATCTTGCTTCATCTTTTTCAACTTACGCATCTCGTTAGGTTGTCTACCAAACATGCGGAATAAAAAGTCTGCAGGATTAAAAATAGCACCTAATACTTTGGTTACAGCACTTGGTGAGCTGTTTCCTGCTTCGTAACCTGTGCTAGGTAAACCAGAAATAGCGTATCTGTAATTGTTGTTTTTCGGGATGTTTTTAATATCTACTTCCAAGAAACCAGTAAGCTTAAATTGATTTACTACTACTTCTTCTAAAGCTAAAGCAAGTTCTGTTAAAGCAATATTAGAGCTTCCGTATTTTAACCAGTCATTGGTAACTTTTACTTTTATAGATTTAAAACCTAAATACGAAAAGTGTAACGTATCACTTACTTTTGCGGTAAGTTCAAATTCTCCTTTTTCGTTTGTTGTAGTACCAATTACCTGAGTAAGATTTACAATATTTACGCTTTCTAGAGTGTTATCATCGGCAGCATTAATTACTACACCTATTACTTTAGTTGGCGTTTCTTGTGCCTGACTAAATGTTATGGTGAATAATAAAATAAATAAGGTAAACCAATTCTTCATAATGGTGTTTGTCGTTTTATAAAGGTACAAACATATTTATAAATATGGCAGTACCTTTACATTTTGACTTAAAATTAACAAAAAGGTTTAACGTCTAGAGCGTTTTGGTCTAGCATGTGTTGTCTTAAATTCTGATTTATCTCTACTAGATTCTGATCCTCTTGAAGAAGAAGAACCTTCCGAACTACGTCTATCTCCTCGATTAGAATCACTTCTTCTAGAATCGCTTCCAGATTCACTTCTTCTTCCAGAACTACGTCTGTCTCCGCCACCTCTTGGTCTGTCAGATCCACCACGTCTTCTGTCGCCTCCACCGCCGTCACGTCTTCCGCCACCACGATTTCTTCCGCCACCGCCTCCGCGGTTTTCGCTAACTTCTACATTAACAAAACGTCCTTCATGTTTGTAATCTGTAAAGAATGCAATAATTTTTTCTTGGTGTTCTTTTTCCGTATTAAAAAAGGAGAAGCTTTCTTTTACATCTACTTTAAATACATCATCTCTACCAAGTTCTAATATTTCTTTTAAGAAGTCTTTTAACTTCATCCAGTCAAAACCATCTTTTTCACCGACATTAATAAAGTAACGAGAATCGCTTCCGCCACCTTGACTTCTTCCGCCTTCGCGATCACTACCTGCTGCTGGTCCAGAAACATTTAAGTTTTTAGATTTTTGGTAGTAATTAAAGAATCTTGTAAATTCTACAGAGAAGAATTTTTTAATCAGTTCTTCTTTAGTTGTTTCTTCAAATAAGCCATTAATATCTTCTAAATACTTATCAATTTCGTGATTGATTTCTGTATTATGAATCTTATTTGCTAAAGACATTAGTTGTACTTCGCAAATAGCCATTCCGTTAGGAATTTCTTTTAATTCAAATTTTTGGTTAATAATACGTTCAATACTTTTTAAACGTCTTACTTCACTTTTAGAAACAATAACCATAGAAACACCAGTTTTACCAGCACGACCAGTTCTACCAGAACGGTGCGTATACGTTTCTATTTCATCACTTAATTGGTAGTTAATTACGTGTGTAATATCATCTACATCAATACCACGAGCAGCAACATCTGTTGCAACAAGCATTTGTATTTGACGAGATCTAAATTGTTTCATCACAATATCACGTTGATTCTGACTTAAATCACCGTGTAATGCACCAGCGCTATATCCATCTTCAATTAAGTTTTCTGCAACTTTTTGCGTATCCCGTTTCGTTCTACAAAAGATTACTGAAAATATATCTGGATTAGCATCTGCTAAACGTTTTAATGCTTGGTAACGATCTCTAGCGTTTACTAAATAGTATTCGTGAGAAACCGTATCTGTACTTTGATTTTTATGACCAACCGTAATTTCTTGTGGGTCGTTCATAAATTTCTTTGCAATCGTAGCTACCTCTCTTGGCATAGTTGCAGAGAACAACCAAGTGTTTTTATCATCAGGAGTTCCAGAAAGAATATCTGTAATATCTTCCTTGAAACCCATGTTAAGCATTTCATCTGCTTCATCTAAAACGGCATATTGTATTTTGGTAATATCTACCAAACGCCTTTTTATCATGTCTTTCATTCTACCAGGAGTAGCCACAATAACTTGTGCGCCACGCTTTACTTCACGTGCTTGATCTGTAATACTAGATCCACCATAAATAGCGACAACGTTTAAGCCTTTACAGTATTTACCGTATGCTTTCATTTCATTTGCAATTTGCAAACAAAGTTCACGAGTAGGAGAAAGTATTAAACCTTGAGTAGTACGACTATCCACGTCTATTTTTTGTAACATTGGAAAACCAAATGCTGCAGTTTTACCAGTTCCAGTTTGCGCTAAGGCAACTAAATCTGTCTCTTCGTTTAATAAAATTGGGATTGCTTTTTCTTGTACTTCAGATGGTGTTTCAAATCCTAAATCTGTAATACCTTTTAATAGTTCTTCGTTAAGACCTAAATCTTGGAATGTGCTCATTCTTGTTTTATGTATTTCAATGTCAATCTATTTTGGTGTTACGAATAGAAGTGCATTGAACATACTTAACCTAAAACTTCTAGTAACACATCCTCTCTCTGAGGAGTAATCAAACCACATGGTTTTTTCAAGTTGCAAAGGTACTCTTTTATTTAATATAAACACTAGATATGTTGTTTATTAATTATTTGGGCGTTTTAACACGCTATTCGTTCTATCTTTTTTTGCCATATACGGCAGCAAAAAAAGGATGCCACTGCTATCGTTAACGCAAACCACTTCGTTTTTTATTTTTATTAAAAGAAAAGCCACTCCGCCTTGAAAAAAATAAGGAACATGCAGTAATCGTATTTCTTAGCGTACTAATCTAAGTGGTCTTACCTTGTGTTTATGCGTGGAATGAAAAGGGGAATGCAATCTTATTCCTTCCTTTATAGTAATCCGTGTAAAAGTTTCTACCTTTGACAGGTATAAATATTAAAGAAGATACATGTTAGATTATATTATAATTGGTGGCGCGCAAGCAGGATTATCGATGGCGTATCATTTAAAAAAATCAGAAAAGGAGTTTGTAGTACTAGATGGTGAAAACGAAATTGGTGCTTCTTGGTTAAATAGATGGGATTCTTTAAAATTATTTACACCAACCGAATACAACCATTTGCCTGGTTTGAAATTTGATGCTCCAAAAGGACATTATCCTACAAAAGTAGAGGTGAGTGAATATTTTAAAAAATATGTAGAAACTTTCCAAATCCCGGTACAGCTGAATACCTTGGCGACTTCCGTAAGAAAAACGGATAAAGGTTTTTTTGTGACGTATACAGACGGCGAATTGCAAGCCAAAAATGTTATTGTTGCTACAGGACCATTTCATATTCCATACACACCGCCTTGTAATACTAAAATAGCTAAAAGTATATTACAATTACATAGCAATTATTATAAAGGAGTACACCAATTACAAGATGGAGATGCTTTGGTAGTTGGAGGAGGAGATTCTGGATATCAAATATTAAATGAAATTTCTAAAGATGCTAACAGAACTGTTTATTTTTCTGGAGATACTACGGTGCGATCCTTGCCACAGCAAATTTTAGGTAAAACCTTATGGTGGTGGTTTACACTTGTTGGTTTTTTAAGTTATAATAAGTATAGTTGGATAGGGAAGAAGATCAGTAATTTTTCACAACCCGTTATTGGTACCGATGTGAAAGAAATTCTTTCTAGAGAAAATGTAATTACCAAAGGAAGAACTAAAGATGCATTACAAGAAGATGTTATTTTTGAAAAGTCGAAAGTTTCTACCATTAAAAATGTGATTTGGGCAACAGGGTATCGTCCAAACTTTACATGGATTGAAGGTTTAGAATTAGATGAAAACAGCTATCCTAAAAATTTTAGGGGCGTCAGTAATATTGACGGTTTATATTTTATTGGTTTGCCTTGGATGTACACACGCGGATCGGCAACTTTAGGAGGTGTTTCAAAAGATGCTAGTTACTTGGCAGATATTATAAGTAAGCAAGATTAGTAGTTAACGGAAGCTTTGTAGAAAATCCACAAGCTGCTTAACGGCTTTTCCTCTGTGTCCAACCTTGTTTTTTTCTGCTATAGAAATTTCAGCAAAGGTTTTATCAAATCCTTCCGCTTTAAAAATAGGGTCATAACCAAAACCATTTTGGCCATGTTTTTCAGGCGTTATTGCACCCTTACAAATTCCTGTAAAGGTTTCTAGTTTTCCGTTTAGATGCAAAGCAACAACGGTTTTAAATCGCGCTTGTCTGTTGGTTTTGTCTTTTAGATTTGATAAAAGTAAATCCATATTATCGTTATCCTTACGCTGTTCTCCCGCATATCTAGCAGAATAAACGCCAGGCTCGTTATTTAAAGCTTCCACTTCTAATCCGGTGTCATCTGCAAAACAATCGTAACCATAGTGTTTTTTAATGTAAGCTGCTTTTTGAACCGCATTACCTTCTATCGTATTTTGCGTTTCTGGTACCTCTTCAAAACAGCCAATATCTTTTAAACCCAAAAGTTTAATGTGCTCCGGAATTAAAGATTGTACTTCTTTTAATTTATTTAAATTGTTGGTTGCGAAAACAAGTTGCATAGTTCGTGGTAATTAATGTATTTTAGCTTCTGTAAAAGTAAATTAATATTCCTTTGTTAGAACAACATATTTTTAAAAAGACTTTCATGTCTAAGTTATTTTTCCTCATTCTTTTTTGTTTTTCTTTTTTTTCTGCGCGTTCACAAACGTTGGAAGATGTAGATTCTATGCTAGTAGATCGTAATTTGGAAAATTATTCGATACGACTATTTTCTAATTTTAAAGTAAAAAAATTCAGCATAAAAGATGGCGATTCCAAGTCCAAGTTTGTGCCTAATAATAGATATGGTTTAGGTTTTGGAGTGGCTAGTGAAAAGTTTATATTGGATATCGCTTTCAATATTAAAAACCCTAATAAAGCAGAAACAAAGCGGTTTGATTTACAAGGGACTACCATTTTAAAGCAGCAGCATTATGTAAATTTATATATACAAACCTATAAAGGATTTAATGTTAAAAATGATTTTGATGTACCAACGGTTTTTAGAAGTGATATTCGTTCGGTAACCTTCGGAATTAATTATTTGTACACTTTTGATGATGTGGCATTTTCATATTCGCAATTGAAAGCAGGCTTGCCACAAAAGAGAAATAAAGATGTGTATATCACCGGAGGAGTTGGTGTTTTTGGGGTGTATGATTATTTTTCAGCAGATGCTACTATTTTATCCGAAGATACTAGTGCATACTATAATGAAGAAGCAAATATTAAAAGATATAATGGTCGCGCTTTAGGTCTTTTAGCCGGATTTGTTTCGTATTTTAAACTTCCCGAAAATATTACAGCTACTTTTAATTTTATGCCTGGAATAGCATTAATAAACAAGAAAATTACCTTAGAAGAAGATAGTTACAGACCATCAAATCCAATGCTTTATAAAATCGATTTTCATGTGGGATTGGGCTATAGTTATAAACGATACTATGCTAGTTTAACGTATGGAAACGGTTTTTATGCCACAGATTTTGATAATGATAACAAATACCTTTTTAATCTGTCTAACGCCAAATTAGCAATCGGTTATAAGTTAAAAGGGAAGAAAAAATAAGAGGTTTTAAAAGAATATGATATAAATCATTTTTAATGATCTATAAAAGTCTTATTTTTAAATAATCGAAAAATAAAATACTTAAGATTATGACTATAAACTTTGAATACGTGGATGTAGATGTTAGTGAGATGCTAAACGCTTTTACGACAGAAAAACTAGATAAATTATTTAACAGATATGACTTTTTAATTAGTGCTACCGTTCGTTTTAAAAAGAACGAAAAAGATCCTAACAAAGGAGAAATCTGTGATATAGAACTAAGCCTTCCAGGACCAAGAGTATTTGCTACTTCCGATGAAAAGAAATATGAAGTTGCCGTACGTGAAACCATTAAAGATTTAGAAAAACAACTTAAAAAACGCAAAGAAACTTTTTCTACCCATTAAATTTTATTCTATAGAGGATTTACCTGTGATGATAAGGCTCATTCTTTAAAATGGTAAATCCTCTATATAATTGCTCGATTACAAATAAACGCACCATTTGATGGGAAAAGGTCATTTTTGATAAAGATAGTTTTCCTTGTGCTTTATGATATACATCAGGACTAAAACCATAAGGTCCGCCAATTACAAAAACCAATTGCTTGATACCAGAATTCATGTGTTTTTGTAAGTAGTTTGAAAAACCAACAGAGTCTAATTGTTTCCCGTTTTCATCCAATAAAATCAACACATCGGTTGCATTTAACTTTCCTAAAATAAGCTCGCCTTCTTTTTGTTTTTGCTGCTCCTCGCTTAGATTTTTAACTTTTTTTAAATCCGGAATAACCTCTAATTCAAACTTAATATAAAAGCCTAGACGTTTTGTGTAATCATCTATTAAGCTTTGTAATTGCTTGTTGTCTGTTTTGCCAATGGCTAGTAGTTTAATCATCATAGGTCGCAAAGATAAAGTTTTTTAGAATTTGGAATTTATAAATTTGAATATTTCCATTTTCAATCGTTATTTTAGCACAAAGAAATTTTTTATGATAAGCAAAGCTCAATTGGATACAGAAATAGAATTAATAATTGCCAATGCCATTAGAGAAGATGTTGGAGATGGTGATCATAGCTCACTTGCGTGTATTCCTGCAACAGCACAAGGAAAAGCAAAACTTTTAGTTAAAGATGAAGGTATTATTGCAGGCGTAGCATTCGCAAAACAAGTTTTTGCTTATGTGGATAAGGACTTGAAAGTAGAAACACTTATTGAAGATGGCAGTAAAGTAAAATATGGGGATATTGTTTTTTATGTGGAAGGTGCTTCGCAATCGATCTTAAAAGCAGAGCGTTTGGTGTTAAATGCCATGCAGCGTATGAGTGCAATTGCCACAAAAACCAAGCAGTTTGTAGACCTATTGGATGGTACAGGAACTAAAATTTTAGATACCAGAAAAACAACTCCAGGAATTCGTGCTTTAGAAAAATGGGCGGTAAAAATTGGAGGAGGAGAGAATCACAGATTCGCTTTATACGATATGATTATGCTTAAAGATAATCATATCGATTTTGCTGGCGGACTAACCAAAGCAATTGAAAAAACAAAAAATTATCTAAAAGAAACCAATAGAGATTTAAAAATTATAGTGGAAGCTAGAGATTTAAAAGAAATTGAAGAAATCTTGAAAACAGATGGTGTATATCGAATTTTGATTGATAACTTTAATTATGAAGACACTAAAAAAGCAGTCAAATTGATTGGAGACAAATGCCTAACAGAAAGTTCTGGTGGAATCAATGAAAAAACAGTTAGAAAATATGCCGAATGTGGCGTAGACTATATATCTTCTGGAGCATTAACGCATTCTGTTTATAATATGGATTTAAGCTTAAAGGCTGTGAATTAGGCAGAAGGCAGAAGTTTAATATGGAAAAGTAAAAAGTATTAAAGAATGCAAAATATTATATTCAACAACCCAATCATCCAACAATCGAACCGATCTAATTAATGACCAAAAAAATAGAAGATAAACTAGATAAACTACCAGTAATAAATATATTGGTAAAGCTTTTTAAGCAAATAAAACTTCCGGGTTTTGAGGGTTTATCTATTTATGATTTGTTAGAATTGTATGTAATTGGTATTGCTAGAGGCACTTTGGCAACTCGTGCAAGTGCTATTGCATTTAGCTTTTTTATGGCCATTTTTCCGTTTTTGTTATTTGTCCTTATTGTGATTCCGTATATACCAATAGACGATTTTAGAATAGAATTTATATCTTTTCTAAACTCTTTTTTGCCTCCAAATACCTCCGAGTTTTTTGATGATAATATTTACGAAAATATAAATACAGGCCGTGGAGGTTTGCTTTCTTCTGTATTTTTACTTTCTATATTTTTAATGGCTAATGGCGTAAATGCGCTGTTTTCTGGATTTGAAAATTCCTATCATGTGCAGCTTACTCGTAATGTGATAAAGCAATATTTGTATGCTTTAGGTGTCGCTTTAATTTTAGCAATTATGGTGATTTTAACCGTAGTTATCTTTGGTTATGTAGAGATTTACTTGCTACAACCATTTTTTGATAAATTAAATGAAGAAGGACTTACTAAAGCAGACTCTAATGTGTTTTGGATTGTTGCCGCCAAATATTTATTCTTTTTAATAATGACCTATTTAGCAACGGCAACCTTATATTATTTTGGAACTAGAGAAGGAAAAGATTCTAAATTCTTTTCTGTAGGAGCGATATTAACTACCTTATTATTTGTTTTAACCTCGTATCTTTTTGGTATTTATATCAATAATTTTGCACAGTATAATGAGTTGTATGGTTCTATTGGTGCCATATTAATCTTAATGTTTTATTTGTGGTTAAATGCAAATATTTTATTGTTAGGCTATGAGTTAAATGCCTCTTTAAACGGATTGCGAAAAATTAACGGAAATGACTAAAAGCATCTTATTTGTTTTTTTCTTTTACTTGTCGTTTTCTGTTGCTGCACAAGATATCTTCGGGAAATGGAAAACAATAGACGACGAAACCGGGGAAGCAAAATCTATTGTCGAAATTTATAAAAAGGATGGAAAGGTCTTCGGTAAAATTATAGAACTGCTTAGAGATAAAGATAAAGATGCACGTTGTACCACCTGTGAAGGCGAAGAGTATAACAAGCCAGTTCTAGGACTTGAAGTCATGAAAAATCTAACTAAAGAAGGAAAACATTATAAAAACGGAAGCATTTTCGATCCAGAAAAAGGCAAAATGTATACCTGTAGATTAGCTTTAGATAGCGAAGATCCTGATATTTTAGAAGTACGTGGTTATATTTCCTTTTTATACGCTACGCAATATTGGGTTCGTGTTCTGGAATAATTTTAATTCTTAATATTTAATATCAACAACAATTGCATTATATAGACGTCATTCTTCCCGTTCCTCTAGAAAAACTATTTACCTATAGTATTACAGAGGCAGAAGCATCTTTTCTACAAGTAGGAATGCGTGTGGCTGTTCCTTTTGGTAAAACAAAAATGTACACCGCGCTTGTGCATAGTATTCATAACAACAAACCGTTGGGATATGAAGCCAAAGAAATTCATCAAATTTTAGACGAGACCCCAATAATTAATCCGCAACAATTAACGTTTTGGCAGTGGATTTCTAAATACTACATGTGTACTTTAGGGGATGTCATGCGTGCCGCTTTACCAAGTGCATTTTTGCTAGAAAGCGAAACGATTATTAGTAAAAATAACGATAAGGTAATTGCAGAGGACGAATTAAAAGATGATGAGTTTTTGGTTTACGAAGCTTTGCACCATCAGTCTTCCTTAAAGATTCAAGATCTCATAAGTATTTTAGATAAAAAGAATGTACTTCCAGTAATCAAAAGGCTTTTAGAAAAAGAAGCGATTCATTTACAAGAAGAGATTTATGAAAAGTATAAGCCTAAATATGTGCGGTATGTAAAGTTGCATACAGCGTTTACTTCGGAAGCTGCACTTCATAATTTATTAGAAGAATTAAGTAGAGCGCCAAAACAAAAACAAGTGATTATGACTTTGTTTATGTTAACCGCTAAAACGAAGAAACCAATAAAAGTTACCGAATTAACGGAAGCAAGTGGCGCTTCTTCATCCATTATAAAAACATTAGTAGATAAAGGTATTCTAGAAGAATATCATATTCAAACCGATAGAATTAATTATTCTGGTGAAGAAAATGAAGCTTCCAAAGCACTAAACGAATATCAAATTACAGCTTTAGAAGAAGTGAAAACTTCTTTTGAAAAACATAGCGTTACTTTATTACACGGTGTAACTTCTTCTGGGAAAACGGAAATATATGTCAAGCTTATTGAAGAAGCTTTGGCAAAAGGGGAGCAAGTATTGTATTTGCTTCCGGAGATAGCATTAACTACGCAGTTAGTTTCTAGGCTTCAGAATTACTTTGGAGAGCAAGTTTCTGTGTTTCATTCTAAGTATTCGATTCATGAACGCGTAGAAGTCTATCAAAATTTGCTGAACAATTCCGCGAAAGCGCAAATCATATTAGGAGCACGTTCTTCTATATTTTTACCATTCAGTAATCTCGGGCTAATTATCGTAGATGAAGAGCACGAGCAATCTTTTAAACAGTTTGATCCTGCGCCAAGATATCACGCAAGAGATGCAGCAGTTGTTTTAGCAAATATTTTTAAAGCAAAAACCTTATTAGGTTCTGCTACGCCAAGTTTGGAAAGTTCTTTTAATGCACAACAAAATAAGTATGGTTTTGTGGAATTAACCACGCGTTATAATAATGTCATGATGCCAGAAATTGAGTTGGTAGATATTAAAGACAAGCAGAAACGTAAAAAAATGAAAGGCCATTTTAGCGATAGGTTGCTAGAGGAAATGGACGAAACTTTAAAAGACGGACAGCAAATTATACTGTTTCAAAATAGAAGAGGATATTCGCCAATTGTAGAATGTAATACCTGCGGTAATGCGCCGCAATGTCCTAATTGTGATGTGAGTTTGACCTATCATCAATATAGAAATCAGTTGCGTTGTCATTATTGTGGTTATAATTCTGCCATGCTACTAAAATGTATGGCTTGTGGGAGTCCGTCATTAGATAGTAAAGGTTTTGGTACCGAGCAGATAGAAGTAGAGGTGAAGGAGTTGTTTCCGGATTATAAAGTGGGGAGAATGGATTTAGATACCACGCGAGGGAAATATGGGTATGAAAAGATTATTACGTCTTTTGAGCAACAGGAAGTCGATATTTTGGTGGGTACACAAATGCTTACCAAAGGATTGGATTTTAGAAATGTGCGGCTTGTAGGAATTATGAATGCCGATAATATGCTGAATTTTCCAGATTTTAGAGCGCATGAACGTAGTTTTCAATTGATGCTACAGGTTTCTGGTAGAGCAGGACGTACCGAAAAACGAGGAAAAGTATTAATACAAACCTATAATCCGTATCATAAAATTTTACAGCAAGTATCTACCAATGATTATGCTGGAATGTACAAAGAGCAAATGGATGAAAGGTATACTTTTAAGTATCCTCCTATTTTTAGACAAATAAAAATCACTTTAAAGCATAAGGATTATAATCGCGTAAATATGGCTGCAGATTGGTATGCGAAATCCTTGCGACAAGTTTTTGGGGATTTTGTTTTAGGGCCGGAGTTTCCGCCAGTATCTAGAATTAGAAATCAGTTTCACAAGAATATTTTAGTGAAAATTCCGCAAAAGCAAGCTTTAGGAAAAACAAAAGAAACCATATTACGAATAGATGCCAGTTTTAATGCGGTGAAAGATTTTAGATCGGTTCGCGTGATTTTGAATGTGGATAATTATTAAAATAACCCATTTACATTTGAAATACGATTTGTCTTTTCCAGAGTATTTTATGCTTTTTGAGGCATGCAAGTAGTATGGAGAACCTTTCTATCCATAAATAAGTAAAACAAAAAAAGCCCAGCAAATGCTGAACTTTTTAATACTAAATAATTTTTGGTTAGTTATTATTTAATGCTTCTACAAGTTGGGTTTTCTTATTTCTACTTAAAGGAATCTCATAAGCGCCAACTTCAACGTTTTTGCTATTAAATCGATCTACTTTATCTAGATTAACAATATATGATTTATGAATTCTTAAAAACTTACCTTCTGGTAATTCGTGTTCAAAAGCTTTCATTGTAGAAAGAACAACAAGGCTTGTTTCTTCGGTTACTAATTTTACGTAGTCACCAAGAGCTTCAATCCATTTAATGTCCTTAATATATACTTTACGTTTTTTAAGGTTACTTTTCACAAAAATGTGTTCTCCTTCTGCTTCGTTAAAGTCTAATTTTAATTTATGCTGTTCAAGAGCTTTATCGACAGCAGTACTAAATCTTTCTTTTGTAATTGGTTTTTGCAAATAATCTGTTGCATCATAATTAAATGCTTTAAAAGCATATTCTGTTTTACCAGTCACAAAAATAATCTGAGGTTTATTATTTAATACATCCAATAATTCAAATCCGTTAAGCACAGGCATTTCTATGTCTAAGAAAATTAAATCTACTTTGTGCGTATTTAAACCATTTTTAGTTTCAAGAGCACTACTATATTCTGCTATTAAATTAAGAGAAGAGTGATTTTCTATTAACTTTACAATAGACAGCCGTTGTATTGCTGAATCATCAACTACTACACAGTTTAAAGTCATAACATTATTATTTATTCGGTTAAGATATCGACAATAGTACGAATAATTCGGTTAAAAACCAAAAAACGCCGACTAAATGATTCTTTTAACAGAATTTTAACAATTGAAAATATTTCCAAATTGCTTGTAATTTGTTTTCTAATTAGTTGTACTATTTAAATAAAAGGCTTACTTTTGCACCCAATTTTAACAAATAAATTAGATTTTTATGAATCACTATGAAACTGTTTTCATCTTAAATCCCGTTTTATCTGATACACAGATAAAGGAGACAGTAAAGAAATACGAAGATTTTCTTGTTTCTAAAGGAGCAAAGATGGTATCCAAAGAAGATTGGGGCTTAAAGAAATTAGCTTACCCAATTCAAAACAAAAAAAGTGGATTTTACCACTTATTCGAATTCCAAGTAGATGGAGAAGTAATTAACCCTTTAGAAGTAGAGTTTAGACGTGATGAGCGTTTTATGCGTTACTTAACTGTATCTTTAGACAAGCACGCGATTTCGTGGGCAGAAAGAAGAAGAGTTAAACTAAAACAAAAAGCATAATTATGGCAAGTACTATAGAACAACAATCTAAAGGAAAAAAAGACGGAGAAATTAGATATTTAACTCCTCTTAATATAGAAACGAACAAGAATAAAAAGTACTGTCGTTTTCAAAAATCTGGAATCAAATATGTTGATTATAAGAATCCAGACTGGTTATTAGGTTTTGTAAACGAGCAAGGTAAAATTTTACCAAGACGTTTAACAGGAACTTCATTAAAATACCAAAGAAAAGTGTCTGTTGCTGTAAAAAGAGCACGTCACTTAGCATTAATGCCTTATGTGGCAGATTTATTAAAATAAAATACTCATAACAATGGAACTTATATTAAAACAAGACGTTGATAATTTAGGATTTAAAGACGATATTGTAACGGTTAAGAACGGTTATGGTAGAAATTTTTTAATCCCTACAGGTAATGCTGTTATAGCTACATCTTCTGCAAAAAAAGTATTAGCAGAAAATGTAAAGCAAAGAGCATTTAAAGAAAAGAAAGTTATTGATGATGCTAACCAAGTTGCAGATGCACTTAAAGCATTAGAAATTAAAATAGCTGCTAAAGTTGGTTCTGGAGACAAATTATTTGGATCTATTAACAACATTAACGTAGCAGAAGCTTTAACAAAAGAAGGTCAAGCAATTGATAAAAAATTCATTACGGTTACTACTGTAAAACGTTTAGGAAAGTATAATGCTTCTATCCGTTTACACAGAGAAGTAACTGTGGATTTAGAATTCGAAGTTATTGCACAAGCTTAAAATATTATAATTCTTGTTAACAAAACGTTAATAAATTATAAGTAAATTTAAAACCACTCTATCTAGAGTGGTTTTTTTTGTGGTATTTTTGATATATTATGCATGCATATTAATTAATCAAAACCAAAATAACCATGAAAAAACTACATGTAACCATGGCCTTTTTGTTATTTACGGTACTGAGTTTCGCTCAAGTTACTACATCTAACATTAAAGGTCTTATTTTAGAAGACACAGGCCAAACCTTATTTGGCGCAAATGTTATTGCTGTACATCAACCAACTGGTACCAAGTACGGAGCCATAACCAATTTAGATGGCCGTTACAATTTGCTAAACCTAAGAGTAGGTGGACCATATCAAGTAACCATAACCTATGTAGGATTTAAAGATCAAGTATTTAATGAGGTTTATTTAACCTTAGGTAAAACAACCAATATTGACACGGTAATGGCTACAGATACAGCCTCATTAGACGAAGTAATTATTACCACTTCCACTTCTGGAACTTTTAGTAGTGATAGAACAGGAGCAGAAACAAGTGTTGGAAGACGAGAATTAACATCGCTACCAACGATTTCTAGATCTGCATCCGATTTTACAAGATTAGAGCCTTCAGCTTCTGGTAACTCTTTTGGTGGTAGAAATGACCAATTTAATAACTTCACATTAGATGGCGCCGTTTTTAATAATCCGTTTGGATTAGATGCAGCAACGCCTGGCGGACAAACAGATTCGCAACCAATATCTTTAGATGCCATCGATCAAATACAGGTTTCATTAGCCCCTTATGATGTTACTTTATCCGGATTTACTGGTGCTGCAGTGAATGCAGTAACCAAAAGTGGATCGAATGAATTTCACGGAACCGTATATGGTTTTACTAGAAATGAAGATATGACTGGTGGAAAAATTAAAGGAGAAGATGTTATTCAAGCAGATTTAGAGCAACAACAATATGGTATTAGTATTGGCGGACCAATTGTAAAGAATAAATTATTCTTCTTTGCAAACTTTGAAAAAGATGAACGTTCCGATTTAGGTACCGCTGGTTTTGCTCCTAATACAGGAAGTGGTGCTATTAATGAAACACGTGTTTTAGAATCTGATTTACTAATTGTTCAAAATGCGTTATTAGATATAGGATATAATCCAGGTAGCTATGAAGGTTTCAATTATAATTCTAACTCGACGAAAGGAATTGTTAAATTCGATTGGAATATTAATGATAATAACCGTTTAGCGATTATTTATAATTTTTTAGATGCTTCGAAAGAAAAACCTGCACATCCCTCTGCGTTAGGTTTTAGAGGTCCGAGTACCAATACCCTACAATTTGAAAACACAGGATATGAAATTAATAATAAAATAAGATCTGTTCAATTAGAATTAAATTCCACTTTACCTGGAGATGTAACTAATAAATTCCAAATGGGTTTCACGCATTTTGACGATTTTAGAAATCCGCTTTCCACGCCAGCACCAACAGTAACCATTACAAAAGATGGTTCTAACTATATTATTGCAGGACATGAGCCATTCTCTATTAACAATAAATTAGATCAAAAAGTTTTTCAATTTTCTAATAACTTAAACTTTTTTAAAGGAGATCATACCTATACGGTTGGATTCTCTTTCGAGAAATTTCAGTTTGATAATTCCTTTAACTTAGGAGCATACGGAGCGCAAGGTGTTTTCTTTCCAACAACAACCATGGCAGACTTTCAAAACTTTGCAGATTCCGGACAATTACAAGCTTTATTCAACCAAGCAAACGCAGCACATAATAGCTTAGAAGCGAATGGAGATGGTGTTGCTGGCGGATGGACTTTAGCCGAAACGAACGTTGGTCAACTTGCTTTTTATGTACAAGACGAATGGAATGTAACCGACAACTTTAAACTTACCTACGGTTTACGAATGGATAAACCATTATTTTTCGATTCTGCTGAGAAAGCGCAAGAGGTTATTGATAGAGCGTGTTGTTATGCACCAGGTATTGAATATCTAAATCCGAATACCGGCGAATCGGTGTTTTTAGATAATACCGAAATGCCTTCTAGCAAACTTTTATTCTCTCCAAGAGTAGGATTTAATTATGATGTTAAAGGAGATAATAGTTTTCAAGTACGTGGAGGAACAGGAATATTTACAGGTAGATTACCTTTTGTTTGGCTAGGAAATCAAATAGCAAATCCAGAAGTATTCTTTTATCAAGTAGTAGATCCAGATTTTAAATTTCCACAAGTATGGCGAACAAATATTGGAACCGATTACAGATTCGAAAATGGTATTGTAGCAACAGGAGATATTTCTTATACTAAAGATATTCATGGCGCACACGTACAAAACTGGGGAATTCGTGATCCTTCTGGAACCTTAAATGCACCAGGAGATACTAGACCAATCTATACTTCTAGCGATGTTATTAATAACGCGTATGTATTTACAAATTCAGACAAAGGACGTATTTGGAATTTCACAGCTAAAGGACAAAAAACATTCGGTAATGGTTTATATACTAGTTTAGCATATAATTATTTAAATGCGAAAGATGTAAACTCTATTGAAGCAGAAATTACTGGGGATGCTTTTGCTTTTAATCCGGTGGTTGGTAATGCAAATGACGATGTATTATCGTATTCTAAATACGGAGATACGCATCGTTTTATTGGTGTTGCTAGCAAAAAGTTTACCTACGGAAAAGATAAATGGTCCACTACCATTTCTACATTCTTTGAGTATGCGCAAGGCGGACGTTTCAATTACACCTATGGTGGTGATTTAAATGGAGATGGATCCAATTTAAATGATTTACTATATGTACCAACAAGTTCCGAATTACAACAAATGCAATTCTCGGGTGCCGGACAAGCAGAAGCTTACGAAGCTTTCATTCAACAAGATGATTATTTAAGTGATCGTCGTGGAGATTACGTAGAGCGTTACGGTGCATTAGCGCCTTGGAGAGGTCGTTGGGATCTTAAAATATTACAAGATTATAAATTTAAAGTAGCTGGCGAAAAAACCAATAGTATCCAATTAAGTATCGATGTATTAAACGTAGGAAACTTAATTAGTAGCGATTGGGGACTTGTACAACAACCAACATCGGTACAACCAATAGGTGTAGATGTAGATGGTTCAGGCGTTCCAACCTATACATTTACTGGCGTACAAGAAACTTTTTCTTATGACAGTAGCTTATTATCCAGATGGCAAGCACAATTTGGAGTTAGATACATTTTCTAGTCCATACGTCACATATATTTTTTAAATTTGCGCTCCTTTTAAGGGGCGCATTTTTTTTAACACAACTATTTAAAATTATTTTTAATGACTTTTTTATTTAAACGCTTTCGCGGAAATCGATCTATAAAACATCTATGTTTCGTATTCCTTTTCATAGCCTTTGTGTCTTGCAAGAACCAAAATGCTAATGTTTCTATTCCAACGGAAGCAGAAAAAGAAACCATTAATAAGTCCGCTTTAATGGAAGCTTTTAAATACCAACCCAATGCAGATCCAATAATAAGTGTGCATCGTGGTGGAAAAAGTATTGCCTTCTACCCTGAAAACGCCATAGAAACCATAGCACATGTGTATCAAAGTATTCCGACGGCTATTTTTGAAATAGATGTAGCAAAAACGAAAGACAACCAATTGGTATTATTACATGATAATACGCTAGATAGAACGTCGACAGGAACAGGAAAATTAACCGACTATACCTATTCGCAATTAGAAGCTTTTTATTTGGAAGACGATTTTGGAAATGTAACAACTTTTAAAATTCCATTATTTACAGAAGTTTTAAAATGGGCAAAAAAGAATAAGGTAGTATTAACGGTAGATATCAAACGTAGTGTTTCCGTAGAAACAGTTATAGAAGCGATTAGAGCTGAAAAGGCAGAAGATGTTTGTCTAATTATCACTTATGATATGGAACAAGCACAAAAAGCTTACAAAGCCGCTCCGGAGTTGTTACTATCTGTTTCGGCTAGAAATGAAAAAGAATTAGATTGGTTATTACATTCTAATATACCTACCGAAAATATGTTGGCATTTACAGGAACACGATTATCGCCAGCCGCATTCTATAAAAAAGTACAATCGCATGGTATCAAAACCATTTTGGGTACTTTAGGAAATCTAGATAAACAAGCAGCATCTAAAGCCGACGCACCTTATAGCGTTTGGCAAGAAATGGGCGTAGATGTTTTTGCAACCGATAGACCTTTTGCAGCAGCCAAAGCATTAGGAGTGCATAAACAATAATATAGTTACCCTGCGAGGTTTTTAAAACCTTGTAGGTATTTTAAATAATAATAAATATTCTCTTTTTAAGGGAATGATAATTAGACTTCCGTTTTCACGGAAGCAAAAAAACTTTTTTTCAATGAAGTATTCTAGACTTACGAAAGAGCAATTTGAAGAATTGCACCCAGAATTTATAAACTTTTTAGCAACACAAACCATAACAGCTGCAGAGTGGGATGAAATTAAAACCAGCAAACCAGAAGTTGCAGAACAAGAATTAGATGTGTTTAGTGATTTGGTTTGGGAAGGTGTTTTAAACAAAGCCCAATATATTGAGCATATATCACCACAACAAATGCATTTATTTTCTTTAAATGAAGATAATATGCATGTGATTGCTGTACAGCTTAAAAACGGATTAGATTTAACTTCTAAAGATGGTTTTAACTGGTTACGTGAAAACTTAATGGATGAAAATGTGCATTTTTTACAAGCTAAAAAAGAATACTCCGAAGATAGAAATAAAGACAAGTTTACACTTATTAAACAAGGTGGTGTTATTACAAAAGGGGAGTTGTATGCGTTTTTTAATAAACTGATTAATTAAAAGCGTATAAACGCTTTTTATAGATATAGGAACCCGAACAGTTGCCAACTTTGTTTTATTCCACCGCTACTCCCTGCAGATGGCAAAGGTCTATCATAGTGTAGCTTTTTGTTTGCTTATTTACTCATATCGTAAAGATTCAATAGGATCTAGTTTTGCAGCCTTAAGCGCTGGCATTAACCCTGAAACTACCGCAACTAAAAAGGCGATGGCAAAGGCACTAAACATAGCAAACCAAGGCGTTGTAAATTGAAAATCGGCAAGGGTGGCGACTAATAAACCAATGAGTACACCAAAGATAATTCCTAAGATACCGCCTAATTGTCCAATGATTAACGCTTCCATAAAAAACTGAAAGGCAATTGTTTTTCGTTTTGCACCTAATGCTTTACGGACACCAATTTCTCTAGTTCTTTCGGTTACCGAAACAAAAAGAATATTCATAAGTGCAATCGATGATCCTAGAATGGTTATAATACTAATAATCCAAGCGGCATATTCTAAATAGACTGTTATCGATCCAATTTTATTGATTAAATCGTCACTACGTTCTAATCCGAAATTATTTTCTTCCACAGGATTCAAACCACGAATGTTTCTAAAGGTAAGTATCGCTTGGTCTTGTGCGCCTTCCATCATTTCTTTGTTTTCTACCATAATACTAATATCATAATTGATATTTGGTAAGGTAAAAATAGAACGAGCGTTTTGAATAGGTATAATAACGCGCAAATCTTGGTTGTTTCCAAAAGTGGCACCTTTAGATTCTAGCGTACCAATTACTGTGAATTTTACACCTCTAACGCTAATGGTTTTACCAATTGGATTCACGTTTTCAAATAAGGCTTTATTTAAATCGCTTCCAATAATACAATGGTTGCTATTGTTTTTTACATCAAAGAAATTGAGCTCTCTTCCTGCATCTAATTTTAAACCAGAATTTTGTATAAAATGCTCGTTAGCACCAATTATAGTAACTTCTGGATCGGTTTTATTATTTTCATATTTTACCTCAGCACCACGCGTTCCTGTAAAAGAAAGGGACGTTTTTGTACCAGGAAATTCATAATTCTCTTCAAACTCCTTTACGTTTCTATAGCTAATTATTGGGTTGACTTTTCGTTCTTCACCACGACCTCTACGTTGGGTAGTAAACTCATAGCGTTGTAAATTAAAAGTATTAGAACCCATGGATGAAAAATCACTGGAGATGGTGTTCTCAAGCGCAGAAACAGCACTTAAAATACCAACAAGCGCAGTAATACCAATGGCGATAATTAAAACGGTTAAAATAGTACGTAGTAATTGGCTTTTAATAGAATCGAAAGCAATATTTATATTTTCTCTAACTAATCCAAACATGGTTTGTGGTGGTTGTTTTTTTATAAGACTACTAAAACAGGATAAAGTTACTATAAATACTAAATAATCTTCAAAATAAATATGCTTTATATTAAAATTGATTTGGTATAATTATGACTCTCTTTAAAAATTATGATATTTTTGCGGGAGTAGAATTAATTTGTCATTCCTGCGAAAGCAGGAATCCATCATAAATTTAAGAATTTTTATAAAAATAGATATTGTATAAAACACAACACGTTGTTTCTTTATAATGTTTGATTTTAATTAACTTAATAAAAAAGATTCCTGCCTTCGCAGGAAGTTACACATGGCACAAAAACCAAGCATTCCTAAGGGTACCAGAGATTTTAATCCAGAACAAGTAGCAAAACGTAATTATATTTTTGATGTAATTAAAACGAATTTTCAGCGATTTGGTTTTCAACCTATTGAAACACCAAGCTTTGAAAATAGTGATACTTTAATGGGAAAGTATGGCGAAGAAGGCGATCGACTTATTTTTAAGATTTTGAATTCTGGGGATTATTTATCGAAAGTCGATGATGCACTTTATGTAACAAAGGATTCTACTAAAACAACTTCTAAAATCTCTGAAAAAGCACTTCGATATGATCTTACCGTACCTTTTGCAAGATACGTGGTGCAACACCAAAACGAGATAGAGTTTCCGTTTAAACGCTATCAAATACAACCGGTTTGGCGTGCAGACAGACCTCAAAAAGGAAGATTTAGAGAGTTTTTTCAATGTGATGCAGATGTAGTTGGTTCTACCTCTTTATTTCAGGAAATAGAATTTATTCAATTATACGACGCTGTTTTTTCTGCTTTGAAATTAGAAGGTGTTACCATTAAAATTAATAACCGAAAAATACTTTCTGGTATTGCCGAAGTTATTGGCGCTAGCGATAAACTTATCGACTTTACGGTTGCTTTAGATAAGCTAGATAAAATAGGAGAGGAGAAGGTAAAAGAAGAAATGCTAGGTAAAGGTATTGCACAAAGCGGCATAGATAAATTGCAGCCTTTGTTTAGTTTGACTGGTGATTTTGAAAGTCAGATAGAAAGTTTAAAAGGAATTCTTAATACTTCCGAAGAAGGAACAAAAGGTATTGAAGAATTAGAGTTTATAAATAATGGGATTCAAGCTTTAGGACTGGAAACGGCTAAATTACAACTGGACGTTACTTTAGCACGTGGTTTAAATTATTATACCGGAGCCATTTTTGAAGTTTCGGCACCAGAAAACGTAAAAATGGGTTCTATTGGTGGCGGAGGTCGTTATGATGATCTTACCGGGATTTTCGGACTTAAAGATGTGAGTGGTGTTGGTATTAGTTTTGGATTAGATAGAATCTATCTAGTTATAGAGGAACTTGAATTGTTTCCGGAAACGGTAAGTAAATCGGTAGATATCCTCTTTATTAATTTTGGGGATGATGAAGCTTTATTCTGCTTAAAAGCAATAAAAGAATTAAGAAATCAAGGTGTAAATGCCGAATTGTATCCAGATAAAATCACAAACGGAAAACACATGAAAAAGCAAATGAATCATGCCAATAAGCGTAGTATTCCTTTTGTGTGTTTAGTTGGTACCGAAGAAATGCATGCGAATACGTATACCATAAAAAACATGGTTTCTGGAGATCAGGTAAAAGTTTCGTTAGAAGATTTAATAGCGTATATAAAGACTGCTTCCTAATTGCTGCATTAGAACATAAATAAAATAAAAAACCCGAAACATATTTATGCTTCGGGTTTTTTAATACTTATGAAATATCTAAATTATCTTACAGATACTTTTTTAGACATGCTTCCTAAATCTGTAGTTACCATTAAAATGTAATTTCCAGCACTTAAGTTGTTTGTTTGAATTACGGCTTGATCTACTGCGTTTATGTTATTAAACACGGTTATTTGTTGTCCAGAAAGACTATATATTTTTACCGCTTTAATATTTTGATTCCCTATGTTTTTAATGGAAATACTTTTTATGTTGTTATAATAATGTAATTCCATTACCGAATTATCTGTAACCTCATGGATCCCTAATTCTTGATCGTTTATGCTTTCACTATTTCCTGAATTAGCTTCCTCGGTATTGCTATTTGAAAACTTTAGCTCAAAACGAGTTAAGTATTCACCAGCTGGCAGATCTATAGAAAAGCTTAACGTTTCTTTTATATTATAAAATATGTCTGTTTCTGTGTCTAAAACACCAATTTCTAAATCTTCAGGAACATTTTCTAATCCCTCAATAGATATGGTGTTGTTACCACCAGTGGCTGTGTGTAATCCTAGAGGCAATGTAGTAGTCGCATCAATGACATTGATACCTTGAATTAAAAATTGTCTATCTTCAATCATCCAGTACATATCATCTGCTAGATGTTGGTAGTTTCCAGAATCGTAACCTAAATCAATTCCTGCTGTAGTATTATCATCTACAGTTACTAATATTTGTCTATATATGTTTTCTGTGGTATACCCTAAACGAATTTTCATTCTGTTGTCTTCATCCGAATTATTTTGAGAAAATAGAGTATTGGATAAAAAAAGTAAGGAGAATGCTAGTAGGGATGTTTTAATAGTAAAGTTCTTCATAAGTAGGGTTTGTTAGAACTCATGGAGGGACTTGAGTGTTAATCTTGGGTCAAATTTAGGACGGAATAACGTGTTAGTGAAAAAAATACTGTAACTAACTCAAAAACTCGATATACTGAAAAAAGGTGCAAATTTCTTGGATTAACGACATGGTTTAAGTGGGAGGTAACTAATATTAATAGCTAGCATGTATTTGTTAATTATTCATGCCATTGTTAGTATTAGATTAATGGATAGAAAAATTAAAAATGCTATGCTTAATGACGTTTTTAATGCTTAATAAAGACGAAATTATTGGACGGATATTTTTTTAGACGTACTTCCTACATCGGAAGTAAGTAATAATATATAATTACCGGGGTTTATATTATAGGTTTGAATAAGCGTTTGGTCTATGGCATTTATATTATGAAATGCGGTTATTAGTTTTCCGTTCATGTTATATACATTAACATGTTTTATGTTTTGTTCTCTTATATTTTTTATGGAAATACTTTTAATGCTATTGATGTAACGTAGTTGTATTCCTGTATTTTTTACTTCCGCTTCATTTTCCGTATCGGTAATGTTTTCATCCAGAGCACTAATTTCTTCTTCTTCTTCTTCTTCGTTTAAAGAGTCATTAATAGTTTCATTCGCAAATTTTAATGTAAAGCGGTTTACATATGCACCAGCTGTTAAATGAATAGAAACGCTAGAAGTTTGTTTCATATCGTAATACGTATTTGTTTCTGTGTCTAAAAGCCCAATTTCTAAATCTTCAGGAACATTAACCAAACCTTCTATAGAGATAATATTCATTCCAGTTGCACCTGTATGTAATCCTATAGGTAGGGAAGTAGTAGCATCAATTGTATTTATACCTTGAATTAGAAATCTTCTATTTTCAATCATCCAGTACATATCGTCCACATGATTTTCAAAATTTTCAGCATCATAGCCAAAATCAACGCCTGGTGTTGCATTGCTATCTACCGTTACTAATATTTGTCTGTGTAGACTATTGGAAGAAGTAAACCCCAAACGAATTTTCATTCTATCGTCGGCATCCGTGTTATTTTGACAAGTTCCGCTTTGCGATAAAAAAAGAAATAAAAATAGGAGCATAGATGCTTTAATGGAGTACGTCTTCATCGGTATCATTTTTAATTCGTGTTTAGGTTGCCTATAATTGGCATGTGAATTTAGGACGTATGGAAAGGGATAAAAAATAAAGACCATAACTAACTTATAAACCCGATATACCGATAAAAGGTGCACGTTTTTAGGATTAACCGCATCGTTTTAGAGAGAAGTATCTTGAAATATAGTGTTTTACGTTTATTAAGCTCGTTTTTTGTATCGGCTATAATCAGTTTTAAAAAGTGCTAAAGCTTGGATGTTTGTCGTATTTCAATAGATTAGGGAAAGTATCATGCATAAAAAAACCCAAAACAATACATTTTGGGTTTTAACAACGTTTAGTGAAAGCTAATAGTAGATTAGGGATCTATTATTTAACTAAAACCTTTTTAGAAATTTCACCAATTTCTGTTTTTAAGCGGATAATATATGTACCAGCACTTAGATCTTTAGCTTTAAGTGCTATATAGTTTGTATCGATAATATCATCATAACTATATACTTCTTGTCCTACTATATTAATAATAGAAGCTTGGTCTATTTGAATGTTTGTAGGGTTGTTTATAACCATGCTCTCTATATCGTTAGCAAAATACACGGCTACATTATTTGTTTCCACTTCTTCTATACTTAAAGTTTGATTGGTAAAAGTAATTTCAAAACGGTTTAAATGCTCTCCTGCGGGTAAACTAATTGCATAATCACTAGTTCTTAAATTGTGGTATAGGTTTAAATCTATATCATGAACATAAATTTGTAAATCTTCTGGGAAGTTTACTAAATGGTCTATGGTTATTGTATTAATTCCTGCATTTTTAGTATGTATACCAATAGGTAATACTGTAGCTTCATGTATTTGGTCAATACCTTGAATTAAATACTTATCTGTAGCAATCATCCAAAACATATCATCCATTTGATCATCTAAACTTTTAGCATCAAAACCCCAATCATAATCTACAGAAGCTCTTTCATCTGCTGTAATTAGTAATTGTCTGTGAATGGTATTTACAGAATTAAAACCAAGACGTAGTTTTATTCTGTCATCGCCGTTGTCGGCATTTGTAATCGCTGGGGAGTTTTCTTCGGTACGAACAAATACAGAACTAGCACCTTCTTTTTGGAAAACACGTTGGCTATTTTTAAATTTAACTGTACCTGTAGCTTCTCCAGTGACAAAGAATCCTTGCGCAACCGGAATATATTTACCTGGTATTTTGGTTGGAGTGCCACCAGTACTTACATCTGGATCACTAGTTCCTAGGGACGCAGATGGTGTTCCGCCAGAAAGATTATAGGTTGCATATCCACCTTGGTATTCTGCAAGAATGTGAGATCCGCCACCCCAATGTTCCCAAAAATATAGTGTTCCAGTAGTATTACCAGTACCCGAAATAGTAGGTCCGTTGTCTAGAATAAATTTTTCGGCATCTATGGCAGATGGATATGGGTTACCAACAAGATAATCATTACCAGCGTTTATAGGAAGTGAAATATCCCCATTGTTTGGTTTTCCAAGAATGGTATAGTTTTGTTTTAAAGCTACGTTATTACTAGTGTTTGTAACTCCTTTCATTGTAAATCCTTCACCAGCAAATAAGGTTCCTGTATTTCTTACATGTTGCCATGATGCGTAATCGTCGGACGCTCGGTTACTAAATTTCCAAATCCAATAATCAGCAATACTAATAGGAGAACCATTGGAACCGTTATAACCAGATACAAAATTTATATTGGAAGGTAATAGCGGATTTGTTCCATCTTTAAATAGGTTGTCATTTAAAGTATAACTATTATTATTGGAAGTGGTATTTCTAATTCCGACAGGAGAAGACCAATAATTATAGGTATAATAATCTTGAGTACCTTGTTGATCCTTTTCTATGGCACCTTTACTGGTAATGTCTAATTCACTTTCGGGTCCTTGAATTAATTGTGATTCTCCAACTAAGTCAATGATACCGTCTAATTTTAAATACCAATTTATAGATAAACCAGAGTTGTTATTGATTTTTAATATAACAGGGTTTGCGCTAGCATCTAATTCATCAATAAAGATTCCTAGGTGTTTGTTTTCATCGGCTGTGGTAACATTATTATGTCTTATTTTAACAATGGACCAGTCGTACATGATGGCATCATTTCCATTAACACCATCTTCTGGAATATCTACAGCGGTAGCTAAATCACCACTTCGTTGTGTGATAAAAGGCATAGGAGCAGTTTGGTAATCAATAATTTTAATATTATATAATTTTGCTCCAGTCCCAGTATCTATAGCAGGTGTTGTTAAATTGTCTGTAATGTCTCCTTTAAACTGATCTAATCTATAATAGCGTAATAAAGAGTTCCATGGCAATGGATGAATAGTACTTTCATCCATAAAATTAGTAATGTCTTTAGGAATCACACTTCCTCTAATAGTAGAGGTATTATTTTCAATTTCTTGATATACTATTTTTTGTAATTCGTTTTCGGAAAGGGATTTATCAAAAATTCGTACTTCATCTAGTGATCCTTTAAAATACGTATCTACATCATAGAAATTTGCAGCCCTACCCATTGTGAATTTGTAGGTATTATTGTCTAATGAGCTATCGGCACTTGTAGTGTTTGCAATTTCTAATCCGTTTAAATATAATTTTAAACTATTGCTTGTGCCGTCAAAAACAGCAGCAAGATGACACCATTGGTTTTTTACTATAGGATTTGTTATTGGGTTATTAGAAATAGTTGTTCCGTTAACTATGGCATATACTCTTGGTTCGGAATAATCTTGAATTTCAATTTCTATATTAGATTGTCCAAAAATTATTGCGCCTCCAGTAAATGAAGGATCTATTTTCACCCATCCCATGATAGATACATTTTGTTTACCGCTTAACATTTCGGCATCTTCTATGTAATCATTTCTTCCATCAAAGAAAAGTAATAGTTTTTTATGTATATCTCTTGGAGAGCCAAAAGCACTATCGTCTGTATCAAAAAGATCTACAAGTCCGTCACCTTCCGCATCATTTGTATCATCAATAACTCCATCGTTATCTGCATCTAAATCTGCGTATAAGGTATGTGAAATATCATAAGTAGCACCATCGGAAGTCGTATCCATATAATCTGGAATACCGTCATTATCTGTATCCAAAACGTAGTAGAAATTACCATTTCCTTGATTGGTGTTTCCGTAAGCGGAATTAAAAGTACCACCATTATAAGCGTCATAAATATCTAAAATACCATCTGTGTAATACTCTAGTGTTCCATCGGAATCTAAGTCTGTAGGTCTAACTTCATCTGTATCTAATCCATCACCAACACCATCACCATCAATATCACCATCCCCATTTTGGTAGTTTGGTTTACCTGAATTTCCAGCACCAGATTCATCGACATCAAAAATAGAGTCATTATCGGAATCTAAATCCAAAAAGTTAGGAGTACCATCATTGTCGGAATCTAAAGTAATATTGCCTTCTACCAAATCATGCATTCCGTTACCATTAAGATCCAGCCAAGTCGCTGCACCTGTTAAGGTCGCACTTGCACCGCTAAAGTTACCTAACCCAGCCTCTACAACATCAGGGATACCGTCATTGTCTGAATCTAAATCGAAAACATCAGCAACACCATCACTATCGGTATCGCATAAAGTTTGGCTAATTGTAATATCATCAATAGCAAGGTCATTACCTAAACCACCAAGTTCATTATTAATAAAAAACACATTAAATTCACTAACCGCAAAAGTTAAATCGGCAGTAAATTGGTGCCAACTTGCTGCTGGATTTCCAACTATAGAAGGAGGGATATCTCCAGTAGTAATAGATTGTAAAACATTATTATTTACATCTCTAAATTCTACTAAAATATTAGGTCTTAGCCTGGATCCTATATTTGGCGCATCTGATCGATCTAAATTTAGTACCCAAAAACTATAAGTTACTGGTGTGTTTGGTAAGGAACCTTTAATAGAAGCGGTGTAAAATAATCCCGGATCAAAGGAAGCGTTGAACATTGCCATTCTTCCATTGCTATCTCCAGGAGTATGATCTTCTCCGGTGTACCAAAAATCATCGGACCAACTTGCTACTTCATTTACCGGAGTTTGGTCTGTACCATCGCCATTGGTAGCTTTGTGATACACTACATATTTACCATCATTTAAATCTACTTTATTAGCATCTGGGCAATCTATAGTATTTGTTCCTACTGTGCCTGGTTCATAACAATAGGTGGTTTCTGCATCATAGGTTGTATTAATGGTGGTTCTAGTGTTTCCAGAACCAAAAGTTTCATGTAAAAATTTATAATTAGCAGTAATTGAAATAGCCGAATTTTGACAAGCAGCCTGTTCTTCAGCATCTGTAATTCCATCATTATCGTCATCGATATCTATACTATCATAAATACCATCGCCATCGCTATCATAAAAATTTTCTTCCGATTTAGCGATGATCAAAAACTGATAAGAAGATGCATCATTGTCGTTATTGTTTATAGTCAAAGTAGTAGATTTACTTCCTGCACTTATAGCATTATATTTAATAGAAAATGTTGTGAAATCATTTATAGCTATGGATGTAGCATAAGGGGAGCCCACAATGGCAAAGTCAGTGGTGTTAGAAATAGAAATCCCCGAAATATTTAAATTTGCAGATCCAATATTATGTATAGAAAAAGATCTTGTAATGGTTATGCCAGAGTTTGCACTTCCATAGTTGGTGTTATCTGTAATTCGTGGTGTAGTATCCCCATCAGGAATAGAGTAGGTGTTTCCTCTAACATCGATATCTGGAGCTTTTGGATGTCCAACAATTTTAACATTATCAATATATACTACTCTATTATTATCATTAGCGGCATCACAACGAATTCTAAATTTAGAATTTGCGGAAAAGGTATAGTCGTTATAACTTAAGTCTAAAGATACTGGGTAATTTACATTGTCACTAGCAAAGTCCACATTTTTAGCATATTTTTTAATCGTTGTCCATGTGCTTCCTCCATCTTCTGAATATTGTACCCAAAAGTCTAATCCCCACCAAAAATCTTTAGTTCTGAAATCGAAAGAGATAGTTGCAGATCCATAAGGTATTAGATTGATATTATTTGTAGTCATGGAAGTATTGGTGTCTGTTGGATCTGTGCTAACATTTCTTAGCTCAACAGCTCTGGTTCCATTTATTGGTGCATTATATAGTATTCGACAATGGTCACCACCATCATTCCATATTCCATAGTTGTTGGTGTTGAAGTTATCATTTGAAATTGTTACTTGCGCAGCAGTTTCAGATGTGAAATGTATACAAAATACTAAGACACAAAGTTTTAGTGAAAAAGTGATATTTTTCATGATTGGTTAAGTTTAGTTTGGGACTAAATTTTAATAGCTAATCAAATGTAATTTTTAATTCTATGAAATGCAAATAAAATCGATGAAATGCATTAGTTATTGCTTTTTTCAAGTAAATACTTTGAATATTTCATTTATAAGCGATTGTAATGCTGTATTATTTTTTGATTAGCTTTTTGGAAGCTATTTCATTGCATTGGGAGTTATATATTTTAATAAAGTATAAACCACTAGATAATGAACTTGTGTTCACCGTATCATTACTGGAAATATTACTGACTTGATGCACTATTCGTCCTTGAATGTCTATAACTTTTATGGATACTTTACTAAGCTTAGTAGTTGTAAATTTTAACTTAAAGCTATTGGTAGTAGGGTTAGGGAATAAGGAAAAACTATTTTGTAGACTTATTGTTTCTGTTCCAAGGGTTTGTCCTGTATATCTAATTTTGACAATAACTCCAGGAGTTTCATAAGTGGTTACCGATTGGTTACCTGAAGGCCCAGAAGTACCTCCACTATTATCTGTAATGGCAAAGAATGTAATGCCATCTGGCGCAGCTATAACATCTCTAAATCTAGTATCATCGGAATGAAATTCTTCATAATATTGCGATCCTCCATCTATTGGAACCAAAGCATCACCAGCAGCATTTAATTTGGCCCTATAAATAGTTCCTTTTTTTAACGCAGGAATTAAAAGAGAAGTTCCCCAATTAGGAATTAATCCGCCTTCATAAATATCTATACTTGCCGGACCAATAGTTGGCCATGTTAACCAGCTTCCTGTAGGTTGTATAGCTGCAGTACTGTTATACGTTCCAATAGGTGCTTGAAAGTTTGCTGGCATACCTGATGTTGATTCTGGTATTCCTGATTGGTTATCACAAGAAGTACTTGTAGTACATCCTGATATTGCAGAGGTATTGCAATATCGATACGCCATATCATCATAGTATCCAGCAATTTCTGGCCAACCATAATTTTTACCAGATGCAATGATATTTAATTCATCATCTGTATTTGGTCCATGTTCTGAAGAATATAGTTTACCGTTAGATCCAAAAACGATTCCTTGCGGATTTCTATGGCCTAGAGAATAGATATGACTTTGTACACCATTAAGGAATGGATTGTCAGAAGGAATAGTTCCATCTAGATTAAACCTTAAAATTTTTCCTTGATAGCTGTAGTAATTCTCGTTGTTTACTTCTGTTTGCGTTGGTAAAAATTGAGATCTAATTGGGTTACATCTATTATTAAATTGATTTGCCCCATTATCTCCAGCGGTATAGTACAATTTTAAATCGGGACCAATTTTAAGTTTCCCAGAGTTATGATCATTTCCTGCGTCTAAGTCTTCAAAAAGGGTAGTAGCACTTCCACTATCTAATTTTCCATTAGTCGTATTATAGGTATAGCGTTCAATTCTTAATTTTAGACTTCCATTGTTATACGTATACGCTAAATACACATAGTTATTGGAGGTATTAATATTGGTGTATAATTCTGGATGCACTGCCATTCCCATTAATCCGTCTTGTCCAAAATTTTGCGATACTACCGAAGTTAAATCTAACATGGTAGATTTAGTATTCATTCCATTATTCGGACTCACTTTTACTACTTTTTTTCCTGTTCTTTCTGTAATCCATAAATTACCATCGGGACCATAGACGATTGTATTTGGATACTCTAATTCATGATCTGGAGTTATGTTACTAACTGTCCATTCGGCATTATTGGTTATTGGGTTTTGTGCGGCAAGTAGTTGTATGTATAAAAAAGCACTGATAAATAGTAATGTTGTTTTCATGAATAGATTCTTTTATAGGTTTATTCTGTTCCAAATATAAGAAAATATCCCTAACAGCTCTATGAAACGCATAAAAAATACGATGAAATGCATTTTTTAACAAAATAAGCAGTGAAAAACCTTTAATGGAAAGCTGCAAGATTTGCGCTTTTAATGCATAAAAAAGCCTAAAACATAAAGTTTTAGGCTTTTACAAAGTTAGTTACTTATATGGTAGATTAGGGATCTATTATTTAACTAAAACCTTTTTAGAAATTTCACCAATTTCTGTTTTTAAGCGGATAATATACGTACCAGCACTTAGGTCTTTAGCTTTAAGTGCTATATAGTTTGTATCGATAATATCGTCATAACTATATACTTCTTGTCCTACTATATTAATAATAGAAGCTTGGTCTATTTGAATGTTTCTAGGGTTGTTTATAACCATGCTCTCTATATCGTTTGCAAAATACACATCCACATTATTTGTTTCCACTTCTTCGATACTTAATTCTTGATCGGTAAAAGTAACTTCAAAACGATCTAAATATTCACCAGCAGCTACCGTTAAAGAATACTCTGTATTACGCAAGTTATGGTATAGATCTAATGTTTTATCATGAAGGTATACTTGTAAATCTTCAGGAAAGTTAAGTAATGCATCAATTTTAAAAGTATGGATACCAGTGTTACTAATTTTTATTCCTAACGGAAGAACAACAGATTCGTCAATAGCATTAGTACCTTGAATAATAAATTTTTCATCTTCTATCATCCAGAACATATCATTCGCTTGATCATCTTTATTTATCGCATCAAAACCAAAGTCCACTAAATCTGTAGCAGAAGCATCTCTAGTAACTAATAATTGTCTTTTATAGGTATTGGAAGCGTTAAAGCTTAATCTCATTTTTAATCTATTATCGACTTCCGTAGTCACATTTTCTCTGTTAGATGCTGTTGCGCTGCTTCTTATGAAAACAGAAGAAGTACCTTCTTTTGTGAAAACGCGTTGGTTGTTATCAAAATTAATAGTACCTGTTGTATTACCAATAACGAAGAATCCTTGAGCAACAGGAATATATCTACCAGGTTCTTTCACACCTGTACCTCCAGAAGCATCTGTACCACCAGTAACGTAGTCATATTGAAGTGCTGGAGTACCACCAGATAGATTATACACTGCGTATCCACCTTGATATTCTATGGTGTTGTGCGTACCACCACCAAAATGTTCCCAGTAGTATATGGCACCAGTGGTATTGGTATTCGCTAAAATAAAGGTGTCTGCATCTACGGAAGAAGCATATGGATTACCAATTAAGTAATCATTACCGGCATTAATAGGAAGTGTTATATTTCCATTATTAGGTTTTCCTTCTACGGTATAGTTTTGTTGTAAACTTAGATTTCCGCTAGTATTTGCAACACCTTTCATGGTAAATCCTTCACCAGGAAATAAGGTTCCGGTATTTCTAATATGTTGCCAAGAGGCATAATCTTCAGAAGTTCTATTATTAAATTTCCAAATCCAGTAATTAGCAATACCAATCGGAGTACCATTAGAACCATTATAGCCCGATACAAAATTCATATTAACCGGAGCAAGCGGATTAGAACCATCTTTAAATATGTTATCATTTAAGGTATAGCTGTTATTATTCGATGTGGTGTTACTAACTCCAACAGGAGAAGACCAATAGTTATACGTGAAATAATCTTCGGTACCTTGTTGGTCTTTTTCAAGAGTACCAGCACTAGTAACATTTAGATCACTATCTTCTGTTTGAATAAGTTGTGATTCTCCTTGTAAATCTATTTTTCCATCTAAATTTAAGTAATGCGAAACCGTTAAACCGTTACCTGTACTAGAAGCATTATCTCCATTAACAGTAAGTTTGTTTGCATCTACAAATAAACCTAATACCGATCTGTTTTCATTATTTGCACTAGGCAAACTAGTATTATTCATAGTAACGTTATGATTTGTTACTACAATATTCCAGTCTATTGTTTTTGTGTTATCTACAATAGAAGCAGTTCCTGGAATGGTTTGTAGATTTCCATTTAACCAAGTTGCATTGGTATTCCAATCCCCATTTGCATTTGATATATAAGGAAGTGGCGCAGTTTGGTGATCTACAGTTCTTAAATTTTTAAGAGCACCTTGATGTCCTTTTCCAGAATTATCTTTTGTATTTGTATAGGTATATGTTGACATTGGGTAGTATCCTTCTAAATCATTCCAAGGAATTACGGCAATATCATCTTTAGTAGGAAGTATCCCATTATCTAAAAAGTATTTTCCAGAAGAAAAACTAGCATTGTCTTCAATTTCTTGATTCATAATAAATCGCAATTGGTTTGCTGTTAAAGCGGTATTCCAAACACGAACTTCATCAATATTACCATTAAAGAAACGCTCAGGATTCTCTTTGGCAGCGGCACCTATAAAGAACGAATGGTCTGTATTAGCAGGAGCGCTTCTATTTGCTGAAGTATCTGCAACACCATCAATGTATAAGGTTGCTCTTGTGCCATTGTAAATGACAGCTAATTGATGCCATTCGTTATTCGGGATTGCAACAGACGAAGTTAAGGATTGCTTAGCGCCTGAGGAATTAAACCAGGAAACATTAAATCTTCCTGTATTATTTATTCTAAAATCATAGCCTTCTGTATATCCTAATAAAAAGCCTTCTTCGTTTCTTTTTGAAAGTATAGAGGTATTATTCGATCCAGATTTTTTATTAACCCAAGCAGATACGGTAAATCCGGATGCACTTAAATCTAAATTATCATCTATATCTATATAGTTTTGATCTGCAGAGTCGAAGTATATAGAACGTTGAAAAGTACGTTCTGGTGCCCATCCAAAGGTGATATATTCGGTACCATCAAAATCATATTCAGCATATAATTTACCGCCTACTTCTTTCATTACTCTATAATCTGCCGTAGGGTCGAAAACACCTGATTGCGATATAAACATTAAATAATTTCCATCTGGTGGCGTAGCCGTTCGAACAGTACTTACAGGTATGGAAACTTCCACTTTAGGAATATCGCCATTAACTTCCACTACTTTCCAAATACGAGGAATAGCAGTAAAGCTCACTTCGGTTGTTAAAGAAGCATCAGCAATAGCAGCACTCATGTCTACGGTAATGTTCATTGGAGCTCCAAGAATATCTGCATTGTTATTACCCCACATTAAAAATTGTCTATTTGCTAAAGCAGTAGTGTTTGCAATGTTTTCTTTATTGGTTTCATGGGTACTTGTAAGTGCCATGGTAAGGAAACCACTTGTTGGTCCGGTACCATCTGCTTCATCATTTTGACTTCTGGATTGTCTTTGATCTAATAGTGAAGCGTCATCACGACCAATTCCTGCGATATCATAATTATGACCAGAATTAGTACTTGTATTCCAAATCACATTACCTTGAGAGTCTATGTAATTTGCATCGTTTAAGCGATGATCTGATAAGGTACTTGTGTCGTCTTGTAATGTTACTCCGTATTTTACCGCTAAATAACTTTGTATTTTTTGTTGATTAATAGCAGAATTAGGCGAGGTATACGATATGATTTCGCTAATCATTCCGTTCATTTGTGAAGATGTTCTTCCTGCAAGGCTACTTCTTCCTACTCCTAATAAATATTGTAAGTTATTGAATTCATTAAAATTTAAATCGGCGTTGTTACCCGCTTTTCCAGTGGTATTATCAATACGTTTTCCGTTTTTATAAATTTCGGTAGAAGTACCAGCTGCATTTGTTTTCACATTTACAATTAACGGGTGATTGCTATACGTGTCAGAAGTTGTAGAATACGATCGTCCGTAAGAGGTTTCATTTGGTGAACCTGATTGTGGAAAGGAACTAATGGTATGGGATAGGATTTCATTATCATATCTTGCAGAAGTACTTCCCATTCCTAAACCTGTAGCATCTTCGTGATATGCTTCGTCAGAGAAACGACCTCCAATAACAAATTCTCTTCCTGGTGATAAATCACCAGTATCTGTAGCTATCTCATCATCACTTCTAAAAACAGCATAGTAATCTTGAGCAAAATAACCACCTTTCCCTTGCATGTATTCTAAGTTGTTATGATTAAAATCGGCAACAGGGTTGTAATTCATATTGCGACTACCATTATCTCTAAAAGTAGGAGCTAAAGTAGTAGAAGCATAGGCATCCTCTTTATCTAAAGTGGTATCATAAGCTTGATCTTCCCAGTTTGTTAATTTGTTTCCATCGGTTGCTGTAATACCAACATTAGATTTTAACCATAACCTTAAGTTATTCGTAATATTGGCAGGAGCAATAGAAGCATCAGATAATGCCGAAATCGGGTTTGCTTCAATTAAAACATTGTCAAATGCAACACCTTCTTTAGTACTACTAGCATCGGATCTAAATTGGACTCTAAATCTAACATTAGCTATGTTTGAAAACGTAGCGTTAGATAACTCTATAGATGCTCTTTCAAATTGACTATGTGGATCAAACGCAGGAGTAGCTGTATGGCCATCATCATTCCAACCATCAGAACCTAATGCGCTAACATTATCTTGGTACCATTTTGTACCATCACCACTAGAACCTAAAGTGGTAAAAGCACCATTATTAATAGAGTATAGAATACGCATACCATCGGTATTGTTCTGGGTGTTGTATTTAAGATCTATACTAAATTTTAAATCTTTTAATCCCGATAAATTAATAATCGGACTTTGTATTTCAATATCGGTATTGTTGTTATAATTCGCATAGCTTGAATTTCTCCAGAAAGAACCTTCAGCCATTTCATCTGTAGTGGTAAAACTATCTGTCCAAACCCAAGAATCATTGGTTGTCGTTACATTTGTCCAAGCCCCATTATTAGCATCAAAATTCTCATAATAGGCAGTATATAATGGCGGAACACTGTTTGCTGCTCCTTCTACTGTAAATGTGTACGGATTTTCATTACTGTCATTATTATTTACGGTTATTACCGAAGTAGTTGTTCCAGCTGCTGTTGGAGCAAATTGTACTGTAAATGTGGTAGATGAACCAGCTGCTACTGTAGTTGCTGGTGCTGTTATAATGGTAAAAATACCATTACTACTCGTTACGGAGCTGATGTTTAAAGTAGCCGTTCCTAAATTTTCAATAGTATAGGTACGTACTCTTGTATTTCCTACAAAGGTATCTCCAAATTCTGTGTTATCTGTGGTGGAAGGCGTAGTATCTCCATCATTGATGGTGTTACCATTACCTGTAATATTTATTTCTGGTTGTGGCGCATTTCCAGTACCTTGTACTCTAAAATTATAAGGGTTTTCGTTACTGTCATTATTAGCTATAGAAATGTTTGCCGTAACCGTACCTCCAACAGTAGGAGCAAAGCGTACTACAAAAGTTCTACTACTACCAGCAGCAATCGTATTTCCTCCAGGTTGCGTTACGATGGTAAATGCAGCATTACCTGTTATGTCTACTAAAGGCGTACCTCCTGTTAAGTTTAGAGGTAACGTTCCAGTATTATGTATCGTAAATGTATGATCTGAAGTAGCACCTGTTCCTACAGTACCAAATTCTGTGTCATCTGTAGCTACAGGTGTGATATCTCCATCATTTATGCTGTTACCATTACCAGTAATATTGATTTCTGGTTGTGGAGAAGAGGATGTTACATTTATGGTATAATCTTCTACTTCGCCATCAAATCCTGTATCACAACTATCAGCAGAACCACCATATCTTGTAGAAACTCGCATTCTCGTATTGCCTAATGTAGCACCTAATGGAACTGTTATAGCTAAGGGGGATTGTGAAGTAGCTCCGTTATTAGAATTAGATCTAGTACCTAAAAAATATGCTTCTCCAGTATCATCAAAATCTAAATCTTGATTCCAATCTATCCAAACATTGGTATATGTAGTATAATTTCCATCTGTATTTGCATTAACCGTTAAGTTATAGGTGTTTCCTTGATTAACAGTAGTAGATATACTTGTATAATCGGAATAATCGTTGTCTTCATTAGGAGTAGCATTATTGATTGTATTAAAAACAACTAATCGTGTTCCTGTATTGAAATTATCTGATTCATTTCCATTGGAAGTACAATAATTAGGTGTTCCTGTAGTTCCTTCAATACGTATATCATCCCACACAGCCCATTCATTTGTTTGATTACATCTACCAATAAATCGAATGGCAGAATTGTTGGAAAAAGTGTAGCTACCGCTATCTATACTAACACTAAAAGAAGTGCTCGTATTATTATAATCTGTCCCTTTTCTAAACTGTCTTAATGTTGTCCAAGAAGAACCATCATAATATTGTAAATCATAACCATCTCCATTTTCTTGATTACCACTATTCACATTACAAAAAGAAATAGTAATATCTGTATATGGTGAGAAGTCATAATTAGGAGAAGTCATTTTTGAGCTAGTGTCAGAATAATAATCATAAAAGGTATAAATAGCACCATAATTGGTACAGCTACTAGCATTATAGTTTCTACCAGCGCGGGAACCTCCATCTGTCCAACCTTCCAAGCCACCACCAAAAGTGTGGTCAGCAATAGTAACTTGAGCGAACGTTAAAGTAGTAGCAAGTAAGGATAAAAGCAGATATAGCTTACCTAGTAAAGTAATATTTTTCATAAGTAGATTAATTTTAGTTTGGGACTAAATAATTAAGGTTACAAATATAGACGAAACATCTTTAAAGCGCAAATTTATTCGACGAAATGCATAATTATGATGTATTTAATTACTGAAATGTTAATTTATGGGATTGGATTTTGTTAGAATAAGTTTCTAATTTTATAAAAAAAAGCTGAATCCTTAGATTCAGCTTTTTTTTATACTTTATAGTGATGGATTAGTTTTTAATTAATCTTTTGGTAACTGTTGTTCCATTTTCAGTATTGCGTATTTTTATGAAATATGGCGCTTGTTCTAATTGTTCTAAATTGTTTACTTTAATAGTTCCTTGCAAACAAGATTTTCTTTGTGTTAAAACAACACGACCATTTAAGTCATAGATATTTATTTCAAATTCGCTATTATTTAAATTAGAGGATAGGTTAATGGTTACATTCGTGTTGAATGGGTTTGGTTTTATAATTACATTATCGGAATTGAAATTAGCAATAGATAAAGCATTATCATTTACGGTTACTATTGCCGTGCAATTAGAACTGTTTCCGTTTACGTCTACTACTGTAAATGTTACCGTATTATCACCAGTGTTTCCTGAATTAAAAGAAGATGGTGTTACTGAGAAACCAGTTAGTCCGCAATTATCTGAAGAACCATTGTCTATTTGACTTGCAGTAATACTTGCATTTCCGCTGGCATCTAATTCTATCGTGATATCTTTTGTTACACATAAAGGATCGATAGAATCTGCTACAGTTACTGTGGCAGTACAAGTATCTGTTTGGTTATCTGCATCGGTAACTGTAAGTGTCACATTTACTGGAGTACCCACATTACTACAATCAAAAGTACTAATATCGATACTGTAATTTGTAATGGCTACGTCATCTGTAGAACCGCCATCCACATCTGCAGCAACAATTGTTGCATTTCCAGTAGCATCTAATTGTACGGTAATGTTTTGACAAACAGCTGTTGGCGCTACTAACACTGCAGGTTCGTCTGCAGTAATACTAATATTATCAATAGAAATATCACTGGTGTAATTTGATCCTGTAAGACCGTAGAAACGTAGCTTTATGGTTTGATCATTGTAATCAGATAAATCTACAGTTTCTGTTATCCATGGATCACTATTAGCATTTTGATTGGGATGGTTACCAGTTCTTGTAAATTCAGTTGTGTACGTCACACCATTATCTATACTTACTTCAAGAGTAAGTGTACCCATATTTGCGCCAAACATGTGATAATCGAAAGTTAATTCCGAGTTTTCCATTCCATTTAATTGTATGCATGGACTAACAAGATAAGCCTCTTTTTCATTATTTGCACTAGAAGATTCTGTATACATATAAAATGATCCATCTGAAGCTGCGCTTGGTCCAGTAGTGTTAATTGGATTTGAGCCCGTGTTTGATGGTGTTAAACCTGAGAAACGTGTCCAATCTATTTCGTTTGAAGCACCTTGACTCCACAAGCCTAAACCACTTTCAAAACTTTCGTTGTACGGAAATACAGAAACTACATCTCCAATACATTGTGAGATGGTAAAGTTTTCCGAATCACTATATGCCGAAGTACTAACCGCACATCTAGTACGTACCTGCACTTCATAATCATTAAAAGTTAATCCTGTAATAGTATATGTAATATCATTTATATCTGTAGCCTCTGTCCAGTTTGGATCTCCAACTACGCGGTATCTTACATCGTAGGTAGCCGATGGAATAGCATCCCAAGTAACTGTTGCAGTACTTGTTGTTAAGTTAGATACTGCTAAGCTAGTAGGTACCGTTGTTTCACAAGGAATTTGAATACCAATTACTTTAAAGTCATCAAAGGTAAAACCTTCAAAATCCATATTATAATAGGTATCATTTCTATTATTGCTATCTGTTTTAAATTCAAATCTTAAATAAACCGTACTTTGATTGTTTAAAAAGGAATTATCTGTGGCATCGATTACAATTTCTTCCATGTTCCATCTTTCTTGCGTATCTCCATCATAAAGCGGTTCATAGTCTGGTTGAAAATTATTATTTGTACCAGATTTATTAGAATAGTTATTATTATCATCTGGAGCTCCTGGTTTTGTTAGTTTTCCACAAAGTGGTGTCCATGTTGTTCCGTTTGTAGAACCTTCTAATTGTACATAATCAAAACTACGCTCTAAATCCCATTTAGCATAGAACTGAATAACTGTTTTAGCGTTTCCAGTTACATCTAGAGAACCATTCATTTGAATATGTTTAGTATCATTACTTGCATAAGTACCGCCATTTGTTGAGGTAATAGCTGTGCTAGAGTATGCATCGGATGTAGTATACCAAGTACCTGTAGTTTGTGACCAATTAGATAAAGCATTTCCATCAAATAAAACAGTAGGAGAGTAGTGTTTTACAATGTTTGCTTCATATAAAACATTATCGGAAGCATTATCATTAGTAAGCGTTACTTTGAATTCAATTTTGTCATTTAATTGAATTGCAGGATCTAATGTATAGCTTATATTCACATTATTTTGTTGTAATACAGGCATTCCTGTTTGCGTGCTTGGTGCGCCAACCGTTAATATATTTGCAGAAATAGGCGTAACCGTTACTGTAAAATCACTAGCCGTTTGTCCTAAATTTTCAACAGCAAATTTTAAATCCCCATTTAAAGAAATAATATCACTTTGATTAAAGTCATGTAATTTCGCATATTTACCACTATAGTAAGCGGCTAAAAAATTCATTCGCATAGCACGTTTTGCTATGTGCACAAAGTTGGATGGTTGTGGCCAAAAGCCTCCATATGAACCACCTGTACCTTCAGACGATAATCCATTTTCTGGAGTCCAAGACAAGGTGTTTTTTCCAGAACCTGTTCCTGTAGCTGTACCATTTGCGCTTGTTCCGGCAGGGCCTCCAAGCATCCAGTCATTCATGTTACCACTATTAAGAGAAGTCACATTGGTACTTGGGCCATGCATATATCTATTATAATAAGACATGTCATGGTTATACTTAGCGTATTCGTCTGGTCTTGGGTTTGTTTGGTTCACACCAGCATAGGCGTGAAGCATTGCGTTTTTATACGAGTGATGGTTTAAAGCTAGTTTAAAATCATGGTCTAAAAAGAAATCACGCATAATTTGTGTTTCGTTTTCAGAAAATGGTCCAGTTCCCATATAGGTATCATTACACGCTGACGCGGAAGAACCGCCATTACCCCAATAATAAGCAGAGTTTCTATTTAAATCAATACCATTTAAATAGGTACTACAAGAATTAGATCCCGTTGTATTTCTATTTTTACGTTGACCACCACCACCATCTGGAGCTACGGTTTGGTTGTATACAAAACCATCTGGATTTAATACTGGTATAAAATATAACTCTTGGTTGTTTATTAAATTCTGAATTGCAGGATCTGTAGCATAGTTTTCTAAAAGATACCACATAAAATATAACTGATTCATTACTGTCGCTGCCTCTCTAGAGTGAATAAGCGATTGGTATAAAGTTTCCGGTCTGTTAGGATTATCTACATTTGGGTCATTAGAAATTCGAACATAATAAACTTTTCTTCCTTCAAAAGTAGTTTGTTTATTAGCGGCGATATTGGATTCACCAGAAACTAAAGATGCATCCGATTTTACCGAAATAAGTCCCGGATATTGTGCTCGCATAGCATCTAATTCATCTAAAACCATTTGGTACGTTAAACAACCACCAAAGTGATTGGTTTCGGAAGGATAATTTGCCGCATTATTTAAATGCCAATTTGCAGGTACCGCCCAATCTATTTCTTCGCATTCGCTATATTGTCCTACATTATTTAAAACTTCATCTACACTGTAAGAGCGATAGGAAGCTGCAGTAGCTTTCATTTGTTGTAATTCTCGAGTAGCTCTTGGTAAATCTGCTATAGCTCTTTGGCTGTAAAAAGCAACCATATCTTCTATCAATACCGTATATGGAATACCTCTAGCGGTTAATTTATCTAATTGATATTGCGTTAACTCAATATCCATAGTGTTGTTTCTTATAATAACACCACAGGTAAGATCAATACCTTCATCGTCTAATTGTTGTATTGCATTTGGCGTAGCAGTAATACTAACTTTTTTATAAGTTTCTTGAGCGTAGGTTAGCTGTGTAACCAACAGTAGCAATAAAGCTACAAACGTAATTTTTTTCATCAGGATTTGGGTTTGAGAAATTGAATGTTTCATTAATTATGGCGCTAATATATATAATTTTTTAATAAAACATCCTTGAAATGCAAAAAAACCCGACAAAATGTAATATTTAACATTTTATTGTTTCTTAAAAATGGAAAAGCCAGTATGTTTATACTGGCTTTTCTTGGATATAAAAAAGAGGTTATACGACTTGTTTACAGTTTTTTATGGTTTTTTTAATTCATTGTTACCTTCTTGCAAAGCGTTATAATCTTATGCTTTGCGAAAATTCACAGAATTAGAAAATAAACATTAGAGATGCTTTTTAAGGATATGCTTATTTTTACAGATATTGCAATTCATGGTATAAGCGATTTTACCTCTTCAGGATTTGTTTTGTTAGTACTTTACTTTTATTATAGTCTAAAAACTGAAGGATATATAATCCCGTAGGAAAACTAGAAAGGTCTATTTTACCTATGTTTTTATTAAAAAGGTACTTTCCAACGTGTTGTCCGATTGCATTAGATATTAGTACTTCCGATATGTTTTTTGAAGCTTTAAAGTGTATAAAATCTGCTGTTGGATTTGGATATACAAATAAAAGGTGTTCGCTTTCTATAGCATTTGTGCTTAATGTATTGTCTGTAATTTCAATGTTTCTTGTGGTGCTATAGTATCCATTCGGATAGGTGGCAGAAGTTGGTCCAAAAGAATAGGTAACCACATAAGTACCTACTAAGGAGTTGGAAGTATCTATTTCTCCGGTATTCTCATTTATAGTTAATCCTGCTGTGCTTGTAAATTGTCCGTCAGAAACACCTTCTATACTTGGTATGGGATCGCTATCGGTTACATCATAGGTAGCAGCACTATAATTGTAAATGGTAAAGTCATTATAATGGGTGTCTATATATTCTAATACCACATGCGCATAATCTATAGCAAAAGGTTCTAAAGTGCTACCAACATCGCGTACCCGTCTATTTACCTCGGTCATAATACCATCCACGGTACCGCCACCACCAAGACCATCGCTTGTTGCAGGTCCAGAACCATGACGTTCGTTATTGTAATAAAATCCACTAAAGTAATTACTATTATTTGGTGCTGCATCGTTACAACTTCCGCTTCCACTAAAATTACTTGGTGTTGCTCGGTAGCCGTTAGTTCCATCTCTTCCGCAGCCAGGATAATTCTGACTTGCATAAAAGGTGCCTGGTGCATTATGAAATAAAGCCCCTAAGCTATTTGTGCCTCTTACCAATTCCTCTTGGGTATAATTATTTAGATTATCGGCAACCAAACTGGTAATAGAAGTACCAGAAATGGTGTTTAAATGGTTGGTTGTGCTATTGGTTAAATCGGTACGCGAGATTCTATATCCGATTTCTATTCTTGGTGTGGTATGACTTTGTCCGTGTAAATCAATATACAAACCTTTACCATAATTAGCCTCTACCGAAGCACTAGCAGTATCTAGAAAACTATGAAAAGCATTCCAATAATATAACGCTTGATTGGTGTCGGAAGCATTGGTGTTACTACTACATGTAGCTTCAGAAACTTCACGATTAGGATCTAGTTTAATTCTATTTAAATTATTAATAACCACATGCGCATAGCCACCTGTTTGTGCAAAAATTTCATCTTGAATGGCGCGAATTAAAATTGCCGTATTATCATCTGGCTCTGTAGTACCGCAAGTTCTGTTTGGTAAAGATCCAGAAGTAATGGTTCCGCCATGCGGTGCAGATATAATTATAGGTAAGTTACCATGTATATATTCAATGTAATTATTTCCGCTTCCGTCAAACTCTGAAATTCCAGGAGCAAGCGGAGTAGGAGGTGCAGGATCTTCCACCGCAAAGTTTAATGTTTCTGTTACTTCTACATTGGTTCCGCTAGTACTAAAAACACCATCAAAAGTTAATATGGAAATACCATCTACTGTAATGGTCATGTTTCCGCTACCATTCCAGCCATCTCCATAAAAGTCATATACCTTTACATAATATCCCGTTCCGGCTGGGCTATTTGCGTTATTGGTTAAACTAACATATAGTTGCGAAGTGTTATAAGGATTTGCAGCAACTCCTGTGCCATCATAGCCATTATCGATTACTGGTGCAATAAGCGTATCGTCTCCGGTAGCTATGGTGCCATTGGAATTGTAGAGTTCTACTTTGTTTTCTGTAGACCATTGTGGCCAATCTACTGTTATAGTAACATTGGATGTTTGTGCTTGAATACATGTTATTGTGCAAAAGAATAGGCTAAAGAGTAGTAGGCTTCTTTTCATGATTTGGAGTTTTATATTTTAAGTAAAAATATTATATTTTATCTCGCTGACTAATATATACTAATTTTTATCATAACATCTGTAAAACGCAATAAAAACCGATAAAAAGCATTAATATATCTGTTAAGATATGAAAACAGTGTTTGTTAATGGAAGTGTTTTTATAAGAATGGCGAATGAGATTTGTGTTCCTGCGTTCTGATTTATGCTATTAATAAGAAATTTTAAAAAGGTTAGATTCTGTGTATTCTTAGGAATTACCTACTAAATATTAGCGTCGTTTAGGTCTAGAAAAGGAGATGCAGGAAAGTCTTTTTTTAGTGTTTTATAGGGTATAAAAGTCGGTTGTAAAAAGGATGTATCTACACGAAGTATGCATGGACTATCTACGGAGTATCTACGGAGTATCCATGGACTATCTATATCTTGTTCTTTGGAATGCTGGGGATTTGATTTGATATTCTAGTACCAGTGGTTTGTAGGGTTTCTTTTAGTAGGTATTATATTTTAGGTGTTTACGGGTTTCCGTAAGGATATGTGTAGGAATGGCGTTAGGTTTGAGGTGCTATTCCTCTATTTTAATTATATACAATGAAAAACCTTTTACTCAGCCTAGTATTTCTAATATCTACTTTAACTACATACGCACAATCCTGTCAAGAAATGATAGATTTTGTAAAAGCGGAAAGTTATGGTACCACATATAATAGTTATACCAGCGAAGTGATCTCTAAAGTAACCTTTTATAATGTTTTTATAGAGTATCAAACCTATTACTTTGCTATTGTGTGTTTTAAAAAAGAGTATAGTTATGGTTGCAGTGAATATATTTATCAGGTAGCATCCAATACCAAATCAAACTACTCCATGTATTATTTAGATAGTGCAGGGAAAGCATTTTGGAAATACATTCAGCCCTATAATGAAAACCTAAACTGTGCATCTAATTAATTTGGTAAAACAACCGTTTTTTCGATGTATTACCTTTTTAGTTTTTAAAAAGGTTATATATTGGAATCTCCTTTTAAATGAAGAAAATAGAACTATTTAATAGCCAGTCTTATTAAGATTGTTATTGCTAATTAAGCTTTTACTGAAATAAAACACATGACCCAACATAATATAAAACAATTAGAAACCGAACTTTGGGACGCAGCCGATGATCTTAGAGCAAACTCTAAATTAACAGCAGGCGAATACAAAGACCCATTATTAGGTTTAGTACTCTTACGTTTTGCACAAAACAGATACGAAGATGCTAAGGTTGAAGTACAAAACAGCTTACCAATAAATCCGCGTACAGGAAAAAAACGAGCAGCCAATAAAGACGATTTTGCAGGACAAGGCGCTATGTTTATTCCCGAAAAAGCAAAGTATGATTATTTAGCAGGTTTGCCTGAAGGCGAAAACATAGCCGAAGCCATTAACAATGCCATGAAGCTTATTGAAGCCGAATATCCAGATTTAGCGGGTATTTTACCAAAAAGCTACCAAGAGTTTGATGATAAACTATTGCGCGATTTGGTACGTGTTTTTAATAAAGACGCTGTAAAACATGCCAAAGGCGATGTATTTGGACGTATTTACGAGTTTTTCTTAATGAAATTCTCTATGCAAGGCGCAGGTGCACAAGAAGGTGGTGAGTTTTTTACACCACCATCTTTAGTAAACCTTATTGTAAACTTTATACAACCCAATCACGGAATTATTCACGATCCTGCTTGTGGTTCTGGTGGTATGTTTGTGCAAACCGCACATTTTATAAAAGACCATGAAAACAAAAGCGTTAACGAGGCGATTACCGTTTATGGTACAGAATTAAAAAGTAACAACACCCGTTTGGCAAAAATGAACCTTGCCATTCATGGTATAGAAGGAAAAATTATAGAAGCCAATAGTTTTTATAACAATCCACATCACTTAACAGGAAAGTGCGATTTTGTCATGGCAAATCCGCCGTTTAATGTTGATAAAATTGATGCCAAAAATAAGTTTTTAGCAGACGACGAACGTTTGCCATTTGGCGCGCCACTTACAGGAAAAGGAACCATTAGTAATGGTAACTATTTATGGATGCAATATTTTCATTCTTATTTAAACGAAACAGGACGCGCAGGTTTTGTTATGGCAAGTTCTGCGACTGATGCTGGAAATGCTGAAAAACTAATAAGACAAAAACTAATTGAGTCTGGAGATGTAGAATGTATAGTAGCTATAAGTAATAATTTCTTTTACACACGTAGTTTACCTTGTCATGTTTGGTTTTTTAACAAAGGAAAAAAAGCCGAAAACAAAGACAAAGTTTTAATGATAGATGCGCGTAACACCTTTAAAAAAGTAAGCACAACTATTAATGAGTTTAGTGACGACCAATTAGAAGGTTTAACTGCTATTATGGATGCTTTTAGAACTAACGAACCGTCATTGCGAGGAACGAAGCAATCTCACGAAGCCAACGAAAACCAATGGCTAACCCAACACTTCCCAGACGGAAAATACCAAGACATAGAAGGCTTATGTAAAATAGCTTCTCTAGAAGAAATTGCAGAGCAAGACTACAGCCTAACACCAGGACGCTACGTTGGTGTTAAGATTGATATTGACATGGATTTTGACTACAAAAGTAGAATGCAAGAAATCCATACCGAATTAGCACAACTAAACACCGAAGCCAATAGTTTAATGGAACAAATTCAATCGGTTAAGTTATGATGGAAGGTTGGGATAAAGTAGAATTGGGTGATATATGTGCAATCAAAGGAGGTAAAAGACTTCCCAAAGGACATGAATTATTAGAAGAAGAAACTAATCACAAATACATTAGAGCAAGAGATATAAAAAATGGTAAAATCAATTTTGATCAACCTGTTTATATTAATGAAGAAACATTTAATATAATATCTAGATATATAGTCAATAAAGGAGATGTTATTATTACAATAGTTGGTGCTAATATTGGTGATACAGCTTTTGTAACGGATGAGTTTGATTTAGCTAATCTGACTGAAAATGCGGTTAAATTAATTTCAAAGAGTGATAAAGTTGATTCATTGTTTTTGAAATATGCTTTAGTGCCTGATTATATGAAGTATTATTTTCAGACTGTAGCTTCAGGAGCAGCTCAAGATAAGTTAGGGATTTATAAGATTAAAAAAATTAAAATCAATCTTCCACCACTAAAAACCCAACGCAAAATAGCATCTATTTTATCTGGGTATGATGATTTAATAGAAAACAACCTAAAACGCATTAAATTATTAGAAGAACAAGCACAACAAACCTATGAAGAGTGGTTTGTACGTTTTAAGTTTCCTGGTTATGAGAGTGTGGAGATTGATGCGGTTAGTGGTTTGCCTTTTGGGTGGGAGAAGAATAAATTAGATGAATTCACAAATGTTTTAAAAGGAAAAAACATAACGAAAGCTACAATAGTGAAAGGTAATGTTCCTGTTGTAGCAGGAGGTTTAAGTCCAGCTTATTATCATAACAAACCTAATACGGTTAATCCAGTTATAACGGTTAGTGCATCAGGTGCAAATGCAGGTTTTGTAAATATGTATTTAGAAGATGTTTGGGCTTCAGATTGCTCGTTTATTGATTCGAAAATGACCGATCATTTATTCTTTGTCTATTGTACACTAATAAATCAACAACAATTAATTTATCATTTACAAAAAGGAGCTGCACAACCACACGTTTATCCCAAAGACTTAAAAAAGGTTGAAATAATAGTTCCTTCAAGTAATATTTTACAAAAATTTGAAAATTTGGCTTCTAATAACTTTAATGCCAAAAGAAGTTTATTTAACCAAAACCAATATTTAAAAGAAGCGCGAGATATTTTGTTACCACGTTTAATGAGTGGTTTGGTGGATGTTGATAGTTTGTAAAAAAGAATAAATGAAAATGAAAATGAAAAAGAATAAAGAAAAAATGAAAGAAATTAAAACAGAATTTGATGCAGCTTTAAATTATGGTTTTGATAAAGTTACTGGTCTGGTGGGATTATTAATAGAATCTGGAGGAGGAAATAATAGAAACCCTGATCACACAATATTATTCAGAGATATTTTAAGTAAACTTAAAAAAAATAATTCACATAATGTATCTATTTATATAGCAGCGAGTAAAACAAAGGCTAACAATTATCCGGATAATAATTATCGAATGATAAAATTTGAAAATCAAACTGAATTTAATTTTAGAAATATTGATTTAGCCAAATTTATGTCTAATGCAAATGACGAGATCAGAGAGAAAGGAAAAGTAGATCCAAATAGTTTAAATGGGTCAATACATAAAAAAATACTTATCACTTCAGACTTAAATGAAAATGATTGGAATGAATTGTTTGGAAATATTTCTACGAATCAAATTGTAGTTCAAGAGCTCATCAATAATCAAAATGAAGAAGATCTAGAATACACTTATCAAAAAATAAAAAAACGTTTGGGCCAATCTAAGTTTAGAAAAGAACTTTTAAAGGCTTACAATAATACTTGTGCTGTAACTGAATGTGAAGTTTTAGATATATTAGAAGCAGCGCATATTCAGCCTTATAACGGAGCGCACACAAGTATAGTAACAAACGGGATATTATTACGCTCAGACATCCACGATTTGTTTGATCTGTATAAAGACGAAAAAAGATTGATTACTATTTCTGCTGACTTTAAGATTGAAGTTCATTCTTCTTTAATAGAATCGGAATATTGGAAGTATAATGGTAAGGAAATACAATTGCCAAAAAATGAAAGTGATTATCCTGAATTTTGATTAAATATTATGAGTTTTAAAATATTAAAAATATCGCACGGAACAGGTTTTTTCAATTATGATGATCATTTATTAATGATTAATAAAAATTTGGCTAGTGTTCATCCTAATACGGCTGCCAAAGGAACATCTTCTCAATCTCAGTTTGATAATTTTATAACAGCTAAAAAAGGTGATCTGATTTTTATTTGTCGTTCTAACGAATCTGTTGACTTAATTGGAATGTTCAAAGACGAGAGACCTTTATACTCTTTAATTCAGAATCATTATGATCAAGAATGGGTTGATCGTGAATTTGTTATTTTATTTAATGCAAAGCAAAATAAAAATCATCACAAAGGGAGAGAAAAGTGGTGGTTACCAGGTGATAATTCAACTTGTAATGAGGTTAAATCTAATGAGTTTAATATTCTTGAAGAATATATTTTATTGCCTGTATTTGGTAAAAAAATAGAAGAATTAAAAACAAGAAGAAGCGATGAACTGTTAAAATTGGAAATGAAAATTGATGATATTACAAATCTTCAAGTAAAATTTGATGAATTGTATAACGATGATTTAAAAATATTCGAAGTTGTAAATGGGTTAAGCCAAATTGAAAAGCTGAAAGTGTTTTATGATTATGGAAGCAAAGGTAATGTAGATAGTCAACCAGTGGTTTTACTTAGAAAAATAATAATAAAACACCTTGTTGAAAATAAAGAACCGCTTACAAAGCAGAAAGTAGATGAATTAAAAGTAGAAGTTGGAAGTAAGTTTGAAAAGAATGTATTCCATGCTTGGAGTTCTTATTTTAGAGTTTTATATCCATTTTATTATGAAAAATATAAAACTAATGTGGTAAAATTCGTTGAGGATTTTATTGAAAAAATCAGAAAGGATTTAAAAATAAAAGATTTTACTAAAAAGAATATTGTTCATTTTGATGGGGCACAAAACCAAGGCTTCAATCGTATATGGTTCGCAATCTATAATTCTAGTCACAAAAATCAAAAGTCAGCCAAACAATTATTTTTTTCTATCGAAAATAATAGTTTTAGATATGGTTTACTTTCTCTTAAAAATCCAAAACTGAATCAATTATCCGGTTCTAAAAATTTTGATTATAATGAAATTCTTAATATTTATAGGACGTTTATTGAGGAAATAAAAAATGATGATATTACTAAATTTAAAGAAATGAATGATTTAAAAGAATTATTAGAATATAAAAAACAAATCATTCTTCAAGGTGCACCAGGAACAGGTAAAACTTACACTTCTAAAAATCTTGCAGAATATATGGTGTTTGATAGCATAAGTAATGATAAAAGAGTACAAGCAAAACTCATTGCCGATTCTAAACAGATTGATTTAATTCAGTTTCACCCTGCATATACCTACGAAGATTTTATACGAGGAATTGTTACAGAGCCAATTGAAGACAAAATAAATTATGTTTCTAAAGATAAATTATTTTTAGAAATGGTAAATAAAGCAAATAATGATAGCGAGAATCCTTACATATTAATCATTGATGAAATTAATAGGGCTAATTTGTCATCCGTTTTAGGAGAGTTGATTTATGGTTTAGAATACAGAAACGAACCTTTTAAGTCGATGTATGCAACTAAAGAAGGGATTTATGAAATCACTATTCCCAATAATTTGTATATTATCGGTACAATGAACACAGCTGACAGAAGTGTAGAGCATATAGATTACGCTTTGCGAAGAAGGTTTGCTTTTTATGATGTTCTGCCTCAGAACTTCGACATAGAAAATTTTCAATCTGAAGAATTTAAAAAGGTATCTCAATTGTTTGTAAAAGAAATAAAGGAAACAACCGATGAGTTGGAAGCTTCGGAACATTTGAGTTTAGAATTCCAAGACAGACCTCAAGATATTTGGTTAGGGCACAGTTATTTTTTTAGAAAAGAAAATGTAGATTTTAGTTTACAGATAAAATACGAGATTGTTCCCATTTTGCAAGAATATGTAAAAGATGGAATTCTTAATAATACAGAAGATGTAAAAAAAATAATTCAGGATTTATTAAAGTATCAAGATGCCAATACTTAGGATAAGAGAAAATTTTGTTTCAAACATACATGGTTTAGGTTCGATCATTAATTATGAATCGAAGTGGAAAACTCATTTAATGAATTGTGTTGAAAGCAAAACGGAATTTAACATTAAGTGCAATAAAATTAATGAAGAAATCAATTGTATTGAATTAAGGAAAAATGGCAATGAATTACATTTAAGAACCTCATATTTAATAGGAATGGATTATTTGGTAAATAATATTCCTTTTATTGTTGAACCAAAATTTGAGGATGAGAAAAAGGATTTCTCTGTCAATTTTTATGATATTCTATTCAAAAGTTTACCTTTTGTAAAAAGCAATGAAGATATTTCAGATCTCTATTTTGTTGACTTTTCAAAGCCAACAATAGAAATTAATCAACAAGATGATTTTCTTACACCAATTCTTATTATTCAATTTATTACTTATTTGGATAAAATATGTCACGCTGGATTGCAAAAAGGATATTACTGGATTGAAGAAAATCTAGACAATAAAGTAAAGGGAAAAATTTTAGTAAAGAATACCATCAAATACAATCATCTAAAGGCAAAATATACGAAAACGTATTGTAGGTATCAAGAATTTGGAATTAACACATCTGAAAATCAGTTTCTAAAATACACATTTCAATTTTGTTTAAATTATTTGAATCAATTTAAAAAATTAGAGTTAATAAATAATTTAGAAAGTAAATTGGGTTTTATTAGAAGTACATTTCAAAAAGTAAGATTAAATTTGACATTGAGAAACGAAATTGTTATCAAAAAAAATCCACTTTTCCCACAATATGAAAATGCTTTAAAACTTTCAAATTTGATATTAAAAAGAAACTCTTTTAATATTACTAATACTACAAACAAAACTGTAGCTACTTATCCATATTGGATAAATATGAGTAAACTATTTGAAATTCATGTTTTAAGATTACTTCGTACTGAATTTAAAGAGGGAGTTTATTTTCAAAAAGAATATGCTGGCAGAATTCCAGATATCGTTATCAATCGAGCTGACTTCAAAGCCATAATTGATGTAAAATATAAACCTTATGCAGAAAAATCAATAGATATCGAAGACATTAGACAAGTTGCCGCTTACGCAAAGATGAAGCCTATCTTTAAAGAATTAAAACTTAAACCTAAAAATGTTTTAGATGCAGTTATTGTTTATCCAAAAGTTAATAGCAAAAATGTAAATATGAATAAAGAAACATTAAATAAAAAACAAGAATTAACAAATTATTTCAATATTTACGCATTAGATGTAGCAATCCCAATAATCAGTAAACCCTAACATTATGAGCTACAAATATTCAAAACACGCTTTAATAGTACAAGTAACACATGCTATTTTAAAAAATCACAACTCAATTAGTGCAATATAAAGCACTTTTAATGCTAGTTAATCACAATAAAATCAAAAAAAACATAAATAGTGCAATAAAAAGCACTTATTGTAGGTTTAATTTATAAAAAGGCATATATTTATATAAAAAGAGCCATATAATGCACTCAAAAGATTTAATAGAAGCCATAAAAACACGTAGAGACAATTTAGATGTAACACAAGAAATGCTTGCAGATCTTTCTGGTGTAGGTTTGCGTACGCTTAAACATTTTGAAAGCGGTAAAGGGAATCCAACTTTAGAAACGTTACAAAAATTGGGTAATGCATTAGGTATGGAGTTAACATTTACAGTTAAAGAACTTAAATAATGAGACAAGCAGCCGTTCTATATAAAAAGGAAAAGGCAGGTGTGTTAACACAATTAGACGATGCTAGTTTTGTATTTACATATCAGGATAGTTGGTTTAACGATGCCGATAAACCCGCAATTAGTTTAACCTTGCCGAAGACGCAGCAAGAATATACGTCTAAATACCTATTCTCTTTTTTTTATAATATGTTGCCAGAAGGCTCTAATAAACAAACGGTTTGTTTTCAGAATCGTATAGATACAAAAGATCATTTCGGTATTTTATTAACAACAGCTAAACAAGATACTATTGGAGCTGTAACCATTAAAAAAGTAGACAGATAATGGCAGTACCACAAATTACAGTTTGTCCAAGTACACTTGCAGTAGGTTATGATGCTTATAGCAACACCGCTTTAAGACGTGTGTTCAATGGTAAAAAAGTAAGTCCTTTTTTGCCTTACGATTCGCCAGCAAGTAATGATATTGCAGATGCTTTGTTTACCGAAAATAGAAAACGTATGTCTATTTCTGGAGTGCAAGAAAAATTTTCGGTCTTATTAGAAAAAAACAAATTGCGTTTAATAGAGGAAGGAGAGCAAGGTCAATATATTTTAAAGCCAATACCTAACGTTGGTAAAAATGCCAACCAAATGCCAGCAAACGAGCATGTAACCATGCAAATTGCAAGACAAGTATTTGATATGGAAACCGCCGAAAATGCGCTTATATTTTTTAAAAACGGAAGTCCTGCATACATTACAAAACGTTTTGACGTAAAAGCAGATGGAGGTAAATGGGCACAAGAAGATTTTGCGTCTTTAGCAGAGCGCACACCACAAACACATGGAGAAGATTTTAAGTATGTAGGTAATTATTTAGAGCTGTTTGCTATTTTAAAAAAGTACGTGCCAGCCTATGCGGTAGAATCTGTAAAATTATTTAAGCTCATTCTTTTTAATTATTTGTTTTCTAATGGCGATGCACATTTTAAAAATTTCTCTCTGATAGAAACACCTTTAGGAGATTTTAAATTAAGTCCTGCTTACGATTTGTTAAACAGTAGATTACATATAGACGATAAAGATTTTGCTTTAGAAGAGGGTTTGTTACCGCCAAATTTAGCACAAGGAAAAGTTACAGAACAGTTTTATGTATTAGGAGAACAAGCTAACATTTCTAAAAAACAAGTAGATAAAGTATTTAAGTCTTTAACAGCTAAAAAGGATACCGTATTAAAATTAATTGAAGCTTCTTTTTTAGAAGAAAAATTGAAACGAAATTACACACAAGCATACCAAACACGATTAAATAAATTAGTACGTCCATGAGCTACGAATATTCAGAAGATGGGTTAATAGAACAAGCAACACAAGATGTTTTAGAAGAATTAGGTTGGACCGTCGTTTCCGCATGGAAAAAAGAATCTTTTGGCGCAGACGGTTTATTAGGCAGAGAAGATAAAAGCGAGGTGGTTTTAACGCGTTATTTATTACAAGCTCTTAAAAAACTAAATCCTAAGCATCCAGAATTAGCCTATGCGCAAGCTGTAGAATTAATTACGCAAAAAATAGCAGATCAAACCTTAGGTGTAATCAATAAAGAAAAAAGTAATCTACTTAAAAATGGGGTTCCTGTAAGTTATACCAATGATAAAGGAGAGCTTATAAAAACAAAACTAAAAGTATTTAATTTTAGTAAGTATCAAGACAATCATTTTCTTGCTGTACGGCAATTAGAAGTTGTTGGAGAGCTTTACAACAGACGACCAGATGTGGTTGGTTTTGTAAATGGTATTCCGTTAGTGTTTTTTGAGTTGAAAGCACATCATCAAGATTTGCGTCATGCGTATAATGATAATTTAAAGGATTATAAAGATACGATTTCACATGTGTTTCATAATAACGCATTTATAATTTTAAGTAATGGTATAGATGCTAAAGTAGGAACCATTACAAGTCCTTATAAATATTTTTTAGATTGGAAACGTATCGAAGAAGATGAAGAAGGCGAAGTGAGTTTAGATACCATGTTACGTGGTACGTGTGACAAGCATCGCTTAATGGATATTTTTGAAAATTATTTATTGTTTGATGATTCGCAAGGTGATGTGGTAAAGCTAATGGCAAAAAATCACCAATACATTGGTGTAAATAAAGTAATAGAAAATGTAAATAACATAGAAGATTTAGAAGGAAAATTGGGTGTGTTTTGGCATACACAAGGTTCTGGGAAAAGTTATTCTATGGTGTTTTTATGCGAGAAAATTCATAGAAAATTAGGAGGATCCTACACTTTTTTAATTGCTGTAGATAGAACAGAATTAGAAAACCAGTTGTACGATACCTTTTCTGGTGTTGGTGCAGTAAGTGATAAAAACTGTATTGCAGGAAAAAAGAAAGGGATTACTGGTCGTGAGCATTTACGAGAATTGCTATCCGAAAATCATCGTTATGTATTTACCTTAATTCATAAGTTTTCTATTGATCCAAAACTAGAAACCGAATACCCATTAATTACAGATCGTAAAAACGTGATTGTCATTAGTGATGAAGCGCACAGAACACAATCTGGAACCTACGCACGTAATATGCGTTTTCATGGTTTGCCCAACGCATCGTATCTAGGATTTACGGGAACACCAATTATAAAAGAAGAAGAAGAGTTAACTAAAAATATTTTTGGTGAATATGTTTCGGTATACGATTTTAAACGTGCTATTGAAGATGAAGCCACTTTGCCATTACGTTATTTAAACAGAGGTGACAAATTAGATATAACAAATCCTGAGCTTGATGAAAAAATGGCAGAGGTATTTGAAAACGAAGACCTTGACGATGACCAAAAGAAAAAATTAGAATATTTATTTAATAGATCGTATCCAATTCTAACAGCAAAACCAAGATTAGAAGCCATTGCAAAAGATTTAGTTTGGCATTTTAATGAGCGTGGTTATCAAGGTAAAGCTATGTATGTGGCTTTAGACAAACCTACAGCGGTAAGAATGTATGAGCTCATTCAAGGTTATTGGCCAGAATACCTGAAAGAATTAGAAAAGCGTATTAAAAATGCAGCAGACGAACAAGAAGCCCAAGAACTAAAACGAAAATACAATAAGGTAAAAGAGACCGAAGTTTGTGTAGTTGTTAGTAGTGAGCAGAATGAAGTAGATAAATTCAAAAAAATGAATTTAGATATTGAAGTGCATCGTAGAAAAATGGTGGAGCGTAATCTAGAAAAGGAGTTTAAGGATGAAGAAAATCCGTTCCGTTTAGCCATTGTTTGTGCCATGTGGATTACAGGTTTTGATGCACCTTGTGTGTCAACCGTATATTTAGACAAGCCTATAAAAGGGCATACGTTAATGCAAACTATTGCAAGAGCCAACCGTGTGTATGATGATGAAAAGGAAAATGGTTTAATTGTAGATTATGGAAATGTATATAAACAATTAGAGCATGCCTATTCCATTTATGGAGAAGGAGGAAAGTCTGGAGGTAAAGGTAAACCAGGAGGAAGTCCTGTTGAGCCATTAGAAGATGTAGAACCAGAGTTAAAGCAGGCCATTAAAGATGTAAAAGCCTATTTGAAAGAACTCAATTTTTCTTTACAAGACTTAAAGGATGCAAAACCGATGTCTAAAATTGCAAAGATTAAGGATGCCACAGATTCTGTTTGTTTAAACGAAACTACTAGAACAACTTTTGAAATGATGGCGCGTAATGTATTTAGAAAATACAAAGCCTTATTCCCGAATGATGTGTTAAAAAAGCACGTTAAAGATTTCAATGCTATTGAAGCAATTTATACTGCTTTAAACCAAAATGTAAAATCGGCAGATGTAACACAAATTATCATGGAACTGCAAGATATTGTGAGTGATAGTATCGTTATAAAAGATACAGCCGTAAATGAAGGAGAGGAAGAGGTTTATGTAGATTTATCGACTTTAGATTTTGATAAATTGAGAGCAGCATTTGCAAAAGCGCCTCGTAAAAATACCATTGTTTTTAATTTGCAAGAAGCCATTGAGCAGCAGTTAGAGCAAATGATGAAAGAGAACCCATTACGGATAGATTTCTATGATCGTTATAAAGAAATTATAGACGAGTACAACCAAGGAAAAAGTTTAGAAGACACCATTAAAACTTTTGATAACTTAAATGATTTTATAAAAGATTTGTCTTTTGAAGAGCAACGAGTCGTTCGTGAAAACTTGCCAGATCAAGAAACACTAGCGATTTTTGATTTATTAAAAGAAGGAAAAGAATTAACTACTAAAGAGCTAAAAGAAGTTAAAAAAGTTGCTGCAAAAACTTTAGAGATTTTAAAGTCAGAAAAACTTAAAGTTGAAAACTGGAGAGAAAGTAGACAAGTAAAAGCACAAGTTAAAAGTACTATTTATGATAACCTATTGTATTTGCCAGAAGATTTTTATAATGATGAAGAAGTCGGTCTAAAGACAGCTAGTGTATATCAGCATATTTATACCAACTATTATGGTAATAATAAGAGTGTTTATAATCAGCAGGCTAGTTAAATTATTCTTTATTAAAAAAGTATACGGGATGGAATTTCTAATTTTCACCTTTTTAAAACGATAAATAAATAAGAACCAAAAAATAAAAAGGTATCTGAAATAATGGTTAATAGGTTAAAAAAACCTCATTTATTTTCAGTGTAAACGAAGCCAAAGATTTAAAGTTTTTTATAACTACGACATATTTTGTCGTAGCTACCATATGATATTTGTATTCATTAAAAAATAAAACAATGGATAACGTATTAAAGGAATTTAAAGACTATTTAGAAGTATATGAGAATATGACTTTTAATGAAGCGCAATCCAGCGCAAATAGCTTGAAACAGTTTGTAGCGAACTGTTTAAAAACAGTAAACATAAATATATTACAACTAAAGACGCATGAGGAGTTAGCACTAACAATGCGCGCTTATCATTATGTAAATAAAAATAAAGGAGAACGGCTTTCTTTTAAAAAGGTGTCCAATCAATTTAACCAGTATTTGTTACATAAAACGGTTATGGAGTGGTTGTAGTTAGCATCAGATTGTTAGCTTTTTGAAAATAGTATAAAATCAAATAAAAATAAACAAATAAATGAACATTTTTAAAATACTTGCCAACGGTCATGGTACAATTAATGAGAATAATGTATCTGCTTTTTTAGGATATCTTTTAAATCCAAAAGCAGATCACTCTTTAGAACATTCTTTTTTAGAAAAATTTTTAAAACCTGTAATTTCTGATGAAGAAGATTTTAATATTCATAAATATGAGTATAAAGTGTTTTTTGAACAAGGAAAAGGAGATATAGTAGATATTGTAATTGTGTGCTATAAAGATGAAATATATGGTGGTGCTAAATCGCAAATGATAAATTTTTTAACTGCTGAAAAATCAATCCATAAAATATTTTTAATCGAAAATAAAATAACTTCAAGCGCAGTTTCAACAGGCCAATTGCAACGTCAAATTGATTCAACAAAAAAAGAATTAGTAAAATTAAACATTGAGGGTGTTGAAATGTACTCAATATATGCAACGCCAGACGATGATAAATGTGATATTGAGTTTAATTCCTTGGTAGCTAATAATAATAATAATAAAACTCATATTTATTGGGACAACAATGATGACGAAAACCCTAATACTTCAATTAGAAGTATTTTAGAAGGATTGCTTAAAGACGAAAATAATGCGAAAATTGAAACCATAAATACATATACAAAAGATACTATAAAATCTTTTATTCAATTTATTGATAATGGTTTCAAATCTGAAAAAGCAGAGGAAGAAGTGAAAAAAGAAGAAACTGTTCCCGCTTATATCCGACGTATTACGAAAGAGTTGTATGCTCAAAACTTAATTTCTCTAAAAGAAATTGAGAATCTACAATCAAAAAAGTATTCAGGAGATGTTTTTAATATCAATTTTGAATTTATTAGACAAAAAGGGAAATCTTTGAGCAGAAGTGATAACGACCCAACTTCGGGGTATTTTACTACTAAGGAAATATTTGAAAACTATTATATAACTACTCAGTTATATGCCAAAAATAAAGATCCTTTTGACAAGTGGGTAGAAAGTTTAAAAAAAGCAAATTAACATTTAATGGCTATCCACTACATCATTGAAACTAAATATTGGCGAAGAGCAGTACCCAATATTCATGATGAATCTCATAATGAAACACCTACTAAAGCCGATTTGGTAGAAACAAAAAAAGAGTTTCATCATGTGTCACCAATAGAAGCCCGAAAACAAGTTTTTCAGCATTACGGAAGTATTTTAGATGTTTTGTATTGTGGTTTGGGGATTTCGCAAACCACAGACAAACAAGCACGAATAGACTTACAGCAGTACTTTGACTCTGGTAATGGTATAGAGTATTTGAGTAAATACCCAGAGAAAAAATTTAAAATAAACAGTGTCGATATGCATAATCGTATAGCGATTTATATGGTTGTCAACGGTGTGAAAACAGTTATTCATAGTATGAGATATCTCGATTATGCGGATCGCTTAGATTATGATCTTCTTGAAGATTTAGAGGGTTTAGTTTTAGAGTATGATCAGTACTTAGAAAATGATTATGCTTCAGCAGGTTATGAAATAAACGTGGATTTCACCGCTATTGGTGGCGCTGTGGAAACTTTTATAAAAACACCTGTAAACTGGAAGGAATTAGTAAATGAGTATACTGGATTAGAGTTAATTTCTTAAATAGTAAAAATGTCTGTACAAGGAAAAATAAAACGGTATTCATTAATCATAGAAAAAATTAAAAATGGACGAGATACTTCTTTTGAAGCTATAAAAAACTTTTTATTTGATAATGGTTTTGAGCATACCAAGCGAACTATTCAACGTGATTTTGATGATTTAAGGAATGAGTTTGGGGTTGAGGTGTTATATGATAGTTCTAAAAACAACTATTATATTGATTATGATAATAGTCCGAATTTTGAAAACTTTGTTCGTTTTTTAGAATTAGTAAATACAGCAGATTTGTTAAAAGAAAGTTTTAAAAGTAAAAACAAGTCTTTAGAGCATATTGTTTTTGATAATAGTGAAGGACTTCAAGGAATACAATATTTAGAGCTGTTTTTAACAGCAATAAAGCAACATAGAGAAATTAGCTTTACGCATTATAATTTTCAGAAAAACACAACTACAAAACGATTGTTAAAACCCTATTTATTAAAAGAGTATGCTAATCGTTGGTATATTATTGGAGAACAAGAAGGCGTAAAGGAATTTAGAAACTTTGGAATGGATAGAGTTTCTAACGTGCAATTAACTGAAAATACGTTTGAACCAAATACAGATGTGGATATTAACTACCTGTATCATGATGTTATTGGTATGGTGTATTCTGAAAATACCAAACAAAGAGTAGTATTGTCTTTTACTCCAGAACAAGGACAATATGTAAAAACATTGCCTTTACATCATTCTCAGCAAATACTTGAGGATACGCATGATGCGTTTCAAATTTCATTAGATGTAATACCTAATCGATCACTTGTAGAACGCATTTTAATGTATGGTAGTAGTGTTAAGGTTATGGAGCCAATTACTTTGGTTGATGAAATTAAGGAAATGTTGCAAACTGCGTTTTTAAGGTATTAGAGGTGTTTTTTATATTCTTTATGCGGTAATTGAGAATGTAGTATTTGATATCGGGTTAGGAAGTAGCGTGTTATAGCTTTTAGAATTGTTATTGATGCTAAACATTAAGTTTAGCTCTCAATTTTGCTATAAATCCTAGCTTTTCTTTTGCTGTAACTTCAAATGTTTCTTTACTATCAAATAAGCTAATGAAGGTATTATCCCTTTCGTTAACATGCGACATGTTTATAATTGTACTTTGGTTTGTTTTCTTAAAGTTATAATTGGCTAGCTCTTTAACAAGTTCATTAATACTCTTACGTACATTTTTAGATAGAATTGTATCATGCTTGCCATAAATATGTACACAATTTTTATCTGGTTGCTCTCCATTAATGTTTTTTGAAGTACTTATATAATAGGCTTGTTCCGGTCTAAATCTTACATCTCTATTACTACCAATGTGTAAAGTAATCAATTGGTTATTGCTCTTAGATGAGGTGTTTATCCTGCCAATAACCTTATTTTTCAAAATAGCTTCAAATTCTTCAATTTCAAAAGGCTTACTTAAGTATCCCGAAATGTCTAAATTATTAATGACTTGCTTTTCTTTATTGGATTCACTAGTTAAAAAAATAATTTTTTTCCCATTAGCTATTTTTTGTGCTAACTGCAGTCCATTAAACCCAGGCATTGTAAAATCTACAATAAGTAAATCATAATCGTCAGCATTAATTTCTTCAAAAGCTATTCTTGAATTGTCATAGCTAGCTACATGTTTTAAGTCATAATATTTCGCAATAGTATCAATTTTAGCTTTAACGCTATCTAAAATAGGTTGGTCGTCATCTACAAGTATATACTTTATCATTTAATTTAAGCTTAAGGTTAGTTCCGACAAATATTGATTATTGGGCAATGTTTTATGTTCTAGTTTGCTATTTGGATAATAAGCAGTTAGTAATTGTTGTAAAGCATTTAGCCCAAAATTTGAAGATTCTGCGACTTTGGTTTCATAATCTAATCGCTGTTCTGCACTATTCACTAAGCAGTAGGTTAGTTGCTTGTTTTTATTTTCTTCTAACACAATGCTTATAAACGAGTCTGTATTGTTTAAGCTTCCATGCTTTAATGCGTTTTCAACAAAAGGGAAAAATAAGGTAGGTTTGATCTTTATATTTTCCTTTTGTTCTTGCTTTAAATTATTATCAAACTGTATGTTCGTATTTGGTTTAAGATATTTAATGAGGTCTAAAAACATAGTGATATGTTCTAATTCTTCTTCTAAAGAGGTGTTTTCTTTATTTAAAGCAGAGACGTTATAATCTAATAATTTAAAGATGTTTTTTAAGGCTTTTATTGGAGGCACTTTATTGTTGTTTTTACCCATTTTATAATTAATCCCTAAAAAGGACTTGTAACTATTATCGGTTTCCTCCATATCCACATAAATCTGACTAATTACATTTTTAATAAAATGCGCACCAAGCCTAGTATTGTTTGCTTCTACATTTTTATAGTTTACAAACCTGTCATAAGCTCTTTTTTGATTATTAATGGCTTCCTTATGTTTTGCTATTTCCTTTTCTTTTTCACTTAAAAAAGAATAGAATTTTTGTTTGTAATCTTCTATTTGTTGTTCTAATTGAAAGGTTTCATTATTTTTTTTGAGTAATTTTCTTTCTAAAGATTCTGTTTTTCTAAGCTGTTCATTAAAATTAGAAACAGCCAATTGGCTGGCTTTTAATTGTTGTTTTAGTAATCTATTCTTTTTTCTAAAGGAGCGCTTTCTGTAAAGATTATACCAATTTCTAATAATTATCAGAATTAATATAAAAAGTAGTATTTCGATGGGTTTCAATTGTTGGAGATAGTCTAAAAATGAATCCATAAACTAGTGTAAGTATTTGGTGGTTGGTTGATTAAAGGCGTAAACTTTTCAAGTTCACTTTTTTATATCCCAAAAAAGTAGGTTTATATCCCAAATATAGCTTCTCTATCCCAAATGGAAAAATTTAATTTCATTCTTCTACATCTTTGAGTAAACAATGGAAGACTTAGTAAAGCGCTAGGTTTCTTTAATTTATTTAATACGTAACAATTATGAGTAATTCAAAACCAAACAATCACCAAGCGAATCAAGGAAATGCTAACAAAGGAACATCTGGAAGTAATCAGGCTAATAGTAATGTACATGGCAACAGAGGGAAACAGTTAAACCCAAACCGAAAGGCTAAGTAGTAACAATTAATTACATCTCGCCTTTAAACTTGAGGCGAGATTAACTAACCATTAAACCAAAAATTATGAAAACCAAAATAACATTAAGCGGATTTGCAGGAACAGGAAAATCTACAGTAGGAAAACGTATTCAAGAACAATTAAACTTTGAGTTTATTTCTGTTGGAAATTATTCTAGGAAATATGCAATGGAAAAGTATGGATTGACTATTAACGAATTTCAAGAGAAATGTAAAACAAAACCAGAATTAGATAATGAAATAGATGAGAAGTTCAGATTAGAATGTAATAGCAAAGAGAATCTTGTAATTGATTATAGACTTGGATTTCATTTTATTGAAAATGCATTTCATGTATTATTAAAAGCATCTGATGAAAGTGCTTCTAAAAGAATACATGAAGCGAATAGAAGTGATGAGTCCACAAGTGCCAAAGCTATTAAGCAAAGAAACCAAATCATGAAAGATCGATTTCAAGAAAACTATGGAGTAGATTTTACTAATGATAAAAACTATGATTTGGTTATTAATACGGACGATTTATCAGCCAATGAAGTTGCCGGTCTAATAATAGAACATTACCAAAAAAGTAAGACTGTAACTAAAATACCAAGCGTGAACTTTCATTTATGGAAAGCATGCAATATGCGTTGTAAGTTTTGTTTTGCAACTTTTGAAGATGTAGTAAGGGATATTGCCCCAAAAGGACATTTACAAGAAAAAGAAGCTTTGGATGTAGTAAGAAAAATAGCAGATGCAGGATTTGAAAAAATAACTTTTGCTGGCGGAGAACCTTTGCTTTGTAAGTGGTTGCCAAACCTTATTAAAACAGCAAAACAATTAGGTATGACTACTATGATTGTTACTAATGGTAGTAAATTAACAGATGCATTTTTAGAAAACAATAAACCGTACCTAGATTGGATTGCGGTAAGTATAGATAGTTTAGAAGATGAAAATAATATTAAAATAGGGAGAGCAATTACAGGAAAAAGAGCCTTAAGCAAAGCATTTTATTATGACTTGATAAACAAGATTCATCAATATGGTTATGGCTTAAAAATTAATACTGTAGTTAACAAAGTAAACTATAAAGACAACTTAGTAGATTTTATAGAGCACGCTAAACCTAAACGTTGGAAAGTATTGCAAGTATTGCCAATAAAAGGTCAGAATGATAATAAAGTTGATGAATTTAAAATTACAAATGCAGAATACTCTCATTTTTTAAATACACATAAAGGTGTAGAAGTTATTGTTCCAGAATCTAATGAAGAAATTAAAGGAAGTTATGTTATGGTAGATCCTGCAGGACGCTTTTTTGATAATGCACAAGGAACACATAACTATAGTAAACCCATTTTAGAGGTTGGTATACAAGAGGCTCTAAAAACAATGGATTATGATTTGGATAAATTTGAAAAAAGAGGTGGTATTTATGATTGGGAAAATGACAAGAGCCAAGATTTAAGAAAGGAGGAAAGCGTATCATGAGAAACTCTATAGCAGGTTTTAATAAAACAGAACATTTTAATTACAGACAATGGGACAGACAAATTAGCGATAATCTTTTAATCCAAATTTTAAGAAAAATAGAATTTAAAAATAGTAATACACTTCTTGTTGTTAGTAGAAACGTGGTAAGGAAAATAAATAAAAACGCGAACAAAGAATTATTTATAAAGATAGATAATAACACTTTAATTACCTGTTTTTATTGTGAATTTCAAGAGTATAGTGCGTCGAAAAGGAAACAGAATTATTTATTAATTAGTAAAATTTAAAAAGGATGAAAAAAATAGTATTATTTGACATGGATGGTGTATTAGTAGAATTGGGGGAAGGACCATTTATAGAAAAGAAGAATACAATTGGGTTTTTCTTAAACAATAAACCAATGGATGGAGCTATTGATGCTTTTAAAAAATTAAGCAATGGTGGATTAGGAAAATGTTTTGTATTCACGAATTCTAACTAATTAAAAATAGTAGCCATGAGTAACTTCCAAGCAAATCGTTTCGTTGCTATTAGTATCTTCTTAAAAGGATTGTTTTTTTACTTATTCTTTTTCTGTCACAAAAATATAGGTTGATATCCCAAATATGGTAGGTCTGTCCCAAATAGGAAAATTTAATTTTAATCAAAAGTATATTTGATAAACGAAACAAGTAAAAATAGATGGCCATCTAGTATAATACTTGAAATATTAATTTTTAAATACATATATAAAATGAAGAAAACAAAACCAATTACAAAGAAAGATCTAAAACGAATAAAAAAAGCAATTGATGAAAAACCTAAAAAAGAAAAAGGGGATGATTCATTTATTGAAAGAGTTGAAAAGGCAGTAGATAAGAATAAACCAAAAATAAGTAAATAGAGTTAAAGCTATTTAATTAAAACATTAATTTTTAAAATCCATTATTATGAAATCAGATAGAGATGAAGATCAAATTCAAGCAGACAATGACAATCATTCTAATCAATTAAACCCAAATAATGATGAGTATCATCATTCTAGAGAAGATTAGTAAGTACTTATCTTATTTATTGATTAAGACGCCAGGCAAATTTTGTTTGGCGTTTTTTGTTTTGTCACAGATTATAATTAAGGCAAAAAGGAAAGATATTAAGAAGTGTAAATATTTATGAAAGTTATTAATGGTTCTTTAAGAAATATGAATGTTATATTTTTTAATTTTGAATAATATATAAAACCCAAAATGCAAATCCAAAACCTCCCAGGAACCTACAACATCACCGGCTCCAACCAAGACGCAGTAGCAGCAACCTACAAAGGAACGCTAACCTTAAGCCTAGACGAAAACCATCGCATACAAGCAGCGTGGCTAATTAACAATAACCAAAAGCAATCTGGAACCGGTTTTTTTAAAGACAATATCTTGGTGATTAATTTTAACTACCTAGGTGATGATGACGTAATCCATAAAGGCGTAGTCGTTTATAAATGCATTACTAAAGATATTCTAGAAGGCTTTTGGTCGGAGAAACATGGTGATCCCCAATATCTTGGTGAAGAACGTTGTTATAGAATAGGTACACAAAAAGAGATTGTTAATTAGCATTCATTTTAGACCGCAATATCTTCTGCACATCCAAATTATCCTTTTGCGGAATCAAGAAATTTTCTAAATCCTCAGGAGTCGTTATTTGTTCCGATTTATCCACAAAGCCATATCCCAAATACACATTCTTTTTAATAAGTACAAAAGCCTCTTCCTGCGCATTTCGTCCTTTTTGTTTAAGCACCAAATCTTGTTTGCTTTCGGTGATATAGCTAATGGCTTCGGTAACACGTATATTATAAGAAGCTACGGTTTCTGCAGCACTACAAACCCCTTTGCAAGTCGTAATTTTATAATGCGAACATTGTGCAACCGCTTCTTGTAAATGGCAAAATTTCGGACATAGTTCAAATTGCGTACACAGTTTTTCTAAATACGCTCTGCAATCCGCAATAGTAGAAAAGGTTTGCACGGCATTAGGTGTGGCTTTTAGTGTATTATATGCCAGATGTTTTATGCCTTTTCTATCCTCATAGCTAAAAATAGCGTAGGCTTTCGGAGCACGTTTAGAAACCACATTATATTCCGGGTAATGCTGTTTGATGGCAGCATCTTCCATCAGGAAAGCGATAAGCTCAGATCCGGAGAGCTCAAAATCAATATCGGAAGTTTCCCGACATAGATCTAAAGATTTCTGTGTCTTGCTGTAAAAATGGCTTAAAACTCGTTTCTTGATATCCTTCGCCTTTCCGATGTAAATAATGGTCCCTTTCTTATTTTTAAAGTAATAAATCCCTGCTTTATCGGGTAGGTTATTAAAAACAGTAGTCGGTAAATGCGAAGGCAGTGTCGCTTCTTTAGAGGTTTTCTTTAAGAATTCATTAAAAACCGTTTCCGCATTTTCTTTTTGCAATAGCATTTCAAACAAAACAACCGTTGCTTCCGCATCACCTCTTGCGCGGTGTCTACCAACAATATCAATATGTAAAGCAGCACAAAGTTTTCCTAAGCTATACGATTTATGCCCCGGAATGAGTTTCCGTGACAAACGAATAGTACATAGTTTCTTTCGGTTGAAATCGATACCTAAAGTCTTAAATTCATTGCGTATCACATTGTAATCAAAGTTCACATTATGCGCGACAAAAATGGTGTCTTCGGTAATGGCCAATACGTCATCTGCAACTTCTGCAAAAGTAGGCGCATTAGCAACCATAGCATTATCAATTCCGGTTAACGAAGTAATATATACAGGAATAATCACTTCGGGATTGACAAGCGATGTAAACTCATCGACAATTTGTTTTCCATCGTATTTAAAAATGGAGATCTCTGTAATTCGGTTACTAGTTCCGCTAGTTTCCACATCAATAATGGTGTACATCATCTTATAATTCGTTCTAAAGCTTTTAATTCTACGCCTAATTCGTTAAACATACCAAGAATACTACTAATTTTTAGTTCTTCTTCGGTGTATTCTTGGGTATTAATACTACAAGTAAATTCCCATAATTCTAACACTTCATCGATGGGCACACTATAATCGTTGTAGACTTTATTGTCAGACATGAGTAACAAAGAGCCATTCAAATCAATATTATTATACACGCGTTTATACACCATACCATCATTTAACGTGATTAAAACATAAGTTTTTCCCGTTTTTATTTCACTTCTATCTTCTACAAAACGTCCAATAACAAAGGCGCCATTTTTCATAGGAAGCATCGAATCGCCTTTAATAGGAAAGGCGCGATGTTTTCCGGTTGGTAAAAACGGCAATTTTATTTTTTGAAGTTGCTCAATATATTCCGGATCGTCATATCCTGCCAAATATCCTGCGGAAGCTTTTACAGGAACAATTTCTATTAGATTTTCATTATCACTATCTACCATTATAGGAAATAAAACACGCTGGTTTCCTAATTCGATAAACGAAGTATCTTTTGCTTTCGTTAAATCATTGCGAAGTAAAATATCTATAGGAAGCTTAAAATAATCGGACAACTGAATGAGCATTTCAATGGTAGGCGCAGAGCGACCTTCTTCATAAGAGCTTATGCGCGATCGGGTTACCTGTAAATCTTCAGCAAGTACTTCTTGCGTAACGCCTTTTAAACTTCTTAAATGACGAATGTTTTTGGATATAAATTTCATAATGCTACAAATATAAGCAATAATTGCTTGTAAATGTAGCTAATTTTGTGACATGAAAAAAAATATTCTGCATTTGGATTTAGACACCTTTTTTGTGTCTTGTGAACGACTGATGGATAGTCGATTACAAAAGCGACCGTTGCTCGTTGGAGGTACTGGAGATAGAGGTGTTGTGTCTGCTTGTAGCTACGAAACACGACGATTTGGTGTGCATTCTGGTATGTCTATGAAAGTGGCACGACGTTTATGTCCAGAAGCCGTAGTCATTCGTGGTAATGCTTCTATTTACACCAAACAATCGCATCTGGTGACCGAAATTATAAAGGAGAAAGTTCCCATTTTTGAAAAGGCAAGTATCGATGAGTTTTATGCCGATTTAAGCGGCATGGATACCTTTTTTGGAAGTTATAAGTATGCTTCGGAATTGCGGGAAACGATCATTCGAGAAACCGGTTTACCCATTTCTTTCGGATTATCGGCAAATAAAATTGTTTCCAAAGTAGCAACAGGCGAAGCAAAACCGAATAACCAATTGCAAATAGATCCTGGTTTTGAAAAATCGTTTTTAGCACCTTTATCGATTCGGAAAATACCTTCCGTTGGTACCAAAACCTATCAGGTATTACGAAATTTAGGGATTGATACCGTTCGTATGGTACAACAAATGCCCGTAGAAATGTTGGTTAGTGCGTTGGGCGTAAATGGTAGAACGATTTGGAAACGTGCCAATGGTATCGATAATCCGCCATTAATTCCTTTTCATGAACGGAAATCTATTTCTACAGAACGCACCTTTACCAAAGATACTATTGATATGGATAAATTGCGGACGACCGTTTTTGCGATGGCAGAAAATTTAGCCTATCAGTTGCGAAAAGGGGAAAAGCTAACCGCTTGCATTAGTGTGAAAATTCGCTATTCGGATTTTAATACCTATACCAAACAGCATAAAATTGCATATACAAGCGCAGATCATGTGCTTATTCCTAAAATTTTAGAACTCTTTGATCAGTTGTACCAACGCCGATTATTAATCCGATTAGTCGGTGTGAAATTCACGAATATTGTTAGCGGTAATTATCAAATTAACCTTTTTGATGATACCGAAGAAATGCTGCGTTTGTATCATGCTATGGATACCATTCGTGGGAAATATGGCGAATTAAGTATACAAAAAGCAGGATCGATAGGCGCAAAAACCATCGGTCGTTTTAATAATCCGTTTAATGGCGAACCACCCATTGTATTAGCACATAGAAAACAATAATGTATATCAACTGTCATAGCTATTATTCCTTGCGTTTTGGTACGTTTTCGGAAGTAGATTTATTAGCATTAGCAAAAGAAAATGGTATCCAAACACTCGCGTTAACGGATATTAATAATACTTCGGCATGTCTGAATTTTGTGCAAAAAGCAAAACAGTATCACATAAAACCGGTACTAGGAATCGATTTTAGAAATGGCGCCACACAGCAGTTTGTAGGATTAGCGAAAAATAATGCCGGTTTTCAAGAGTTGAATACCTTTTTATCAGCGCATACACAACACAAAACGAAAATTCCTAATGTGGCACCAAGCTTTGAAAATGTGTTTGTTATTTATCCGTTTGAACAGGTTTTGCAACAGGAAAAAACGGTTTTTAATACGAATGAATTTATTGGTGTTTCTGCAGAAGAACTTCGGAAGCTTCCTTTTTCTAATTATAAAGATTTTAAAGACAAGCTAGTCATTCACCAACAGGTGACCATTAGAAGTCAGCGGGATTTTAATGCACATCGTTTATTACGAGCAATTGATAACAATACCTTGTTAAGTAAGCTTCAGAAAACGGAAGAATGTCGGGAAACAGATGTGATGTTGTCTTTAGAAAATCTAAAAAAAGCATTTGCGGACTTCCCATTTATCCTAGAAAATACAGCACAGCTTTTAGATGCTTGTCGCATTGATTTTAACTTCGGAAAAGATAGAGCCCCACAAAACCAAAGTGTGTATTTAGACACCAAGGAAGCAGATTATGAGATGCTAGAAACCTTGTGTACTGCTAAATTACATAACAGATATTCCAATCCGAATGCAAAAGTAATGCAACGTTTGGCAACCGAATTAAAAACCATTAAGGACTTGGATTTTGTATCCTATTTTTTAATCAATTATGATATTATTTCCTATTCCAAAAGCAGAGAGTATATCCATGTCGGTAGAGGAAGTGGTGCCAATAGTATTGTCGCTTATATTATAGGAATTACAGATGTAGATCCTATTGAATTGGATTTATATTTTGAACGTTTTATCAATCCGTTTCGCGCTTCACCACCAGATTTTGATATTGATTTTTCTTGGAAAGATCGCGAGGATATTACCAACTATATTTTTAAGCGTTTTAAAAATGTAGCATTATTAGCCGTTTATAATACGTTTAAAACGAAAGCCGTTGTTAGGGAATTGGGTAAAGTCTTCGGATTGCCAAAAGAAGAAATTGATAAATTGAGTAGCGGCCGATTCACCAAAGATGCCCTAGACGAAATTTCGGCTTTAGTTTTAAAATATGGCGATTTAATTAAAGGTTTTCCTAATTATATCAGTGTGCATTCTTGCGGAATTCTAATCTTGGATAAACCCATTCATTATTATTCGGCAACCGATATGCCACCAAAAGGCTTTCCAACGGTACAGTTTGATATGATGATTGCCGAAGATGTTGGTGTTTTTAAGTTTGATATTTTAGGACAGCGCGGATTGGCAAAAATTAAAGAAGCGATAGAAATTATTAAATATAACCGACCAGAAGTACCGCCAATTGATATTACCCAAGTAGAGAAATTTAAAAAAGATAAGAAGATTAATAATTTATTGAAAAGCGGAAAAGCGATTGGTGCCTATTATGTAGAATCGCCAGCCATGCGCGGATTGATGCAAAAACTGCAAACGCAAGATTATTTGGGATTGGTAGCGGCGAGTTCTATTATAAGACCAGGCGTTTCTGGCTCCGGAATGAAACAGGAATTTATAGTACGGCAACGGCATCCTGAAAAACGCAAAGAAGCCAATCCGATATTGCTTCAGATTATGCCAGAAACTTACGGCATTATGGTATATCAAGAAGATGTTCTAAAAGTAGCCAATCAGTTTGCAGGATTAACTTTGGGGGAAGCCGATGTGCTAAGAAGAGGAATGAGCGGGAAATATCGTTCGAAATCCGAATTTGAAGCAGTCGAAGAAAAATTCATCGCTAATTGTAAAGCAAAAGGCTATAAAGACGAATTGATTTTTGAAGTATGGAATCAAATTAAAAGTTTTGCCGGTTATGCGTTTGCAAAAGGGCATTCGGCTTCCTATGCTGTAGAAAGCTATCAGAGTTTGTATTTAAAATGCTATTTTCCTTTAGAGTTTATGGTGGCTGTTTTGAATAATGGTGGCGGATTTTATAGTGCAGAACATTATATTCATGAAACTAAAATGTGTGGCGGCATAATTAATCCGCCTTGCGTAAATACCAGCGATCATCCAACGCTTATAAAAGGGAAACGTATTTATTTAGGTTTTGGGTATTTAAAAAGTCTGGAAGTTCTTGTTATTAAACGCATACTAACCGAAAGACAACTTTATGGCAGCTTTACATCCTTAGACAATTTTATCGATAGAGTTCCTATTAGTATAGAACAGTTAACTATTTTGATTCGAATTGATGCCTTCCGGTTTACAAAACTATCTAAGATTGCATTGTTATGGCAAGCAATTTTTAAACTGCGTGTTTCTAAAACAAAAACAGCACAGGCAAAACTGTTTAAAACGGAACATAAACAGTTTGATTTGCCAACCATTACGACTTCTTTTGTAGAAGAAGCTTATGACCAAATGGAATTATTAGGCTTTCCGCTGTGTGATTATTTTGATTTAATAGACGAACCTTTAAACGAAAGTATTCTAGTAAAAGATTTAAATAAGAATATTAATAAAACGGTTTTGCTCTATGGCATTTTGGTAAATACCAGATTCCATAAAGCATCCAACGGAAAATTATTGCGTTTTTGCACCTTTACCGATACCGAAGGAAATTATTTTGATACCGTACATTTTACGAAGGTTGTAGAGAAATATCCCATTCATGGTTTAGGAGTGTATGCCTGCTACGGAAAAGTAACCGCATCTTTTGATTTTTGTAGTTTGGATATTATCTGGTCTAGAAAATTAGCTTTAAAACCCGATCCGAGAGGGAATTAAATTTGTGAATCTTTTCATTTTATAACCGTACATTTCTTTTTTACTTCCATAAAGAAGCTATTTAGAAAGGATATCCGATAGCAAAATTAAAAATACCATTACCAGCATCCAAAGAGTAATTGCTAGTTTGGTTAATAATAGGAGTGTGCAGTGGCGCAGCCCAATCTAACCGAAGTACAAAACTTTGAATGTCTACGCGTAAACCCAAACCAGTACCAATGGCAAGTTCATTTATAAAGTTGGAGGTGAATTTTCCACCAGGCAATTCCGTATTTTCATTTTGTAACCAAACATTACCAGCATCCACAAAAAACGCACCTTTAAAGTACGAATATAAAGGAAAACGATATTCTATATTAGCTTCCAGTTTTATATCTCCAGAACGGTCAAAGTAGGAATTTGTGCTTGTGCTTTCTGCGGTATATAATCCAGGACCAATAGATCGTGTTCTAAAAGCACGTATGCTATATGGTCCACCAGAGAAAAATTGTCTTGAAAATGGCAGTACGCTGGAGTTACCATACGCATAACCATAACCGCCATACAATCTAGTTACTAAGGTTTGCGATTTCCCTAAATTTAAATAAAAACGAGCATCGGCATCTATTTTTACATACTGTGCAAACTCCACACCTAAGATTGTTTTTTTACCGGTGTCCGTGTTTTTCGAACTCAATAAGCCTAAAGAGTTTCCTACGATATCTACATTAGAACTAAAATATAAAGGATGTTTTGTTTTGGTATTGCTTAGCTCATTATATGTGAAATTATAGGTTAAACCAGAAATTAACTGCTGCTCAAAACTACTTTTCAAAAACGGATTGTCCTCTAAAATAGTTTCAAACTCTGGGGTGCTATTCGATAGTTTAATATAGCTTGTACTAATGGGATTTATGGTGTGATACACAAACTTATTTGCTCTATACTGGTATCCAAAACTAGCATTAAAACTACTTAAGCTATAAAGTTGACTTCTATTTAAATATTCAAAACCTGCACTTATTACTGTTTTTGGGATAGTATATTTAAATTGCTCTGATAAATCCATTGGGAAAATTAGCCTTGGGAAAACAAGATTAGCGGTTACACCCAATTGTGTGCTGCTAAGACCTGTTGTGCCGCTAGAGTTACCACCCAATTGAGATTCATACCCGAAATCTCCAGTAATCTTTAAAACTTCACCACCTTTAAAAAGGTTTCTATTGGTGTAACTTAATGCTAATGTAGGTCCTGTAAAGCCATTCGATTTGGAGTTCGCTTGCAGTTCTGCACTTAATGCACGTTTATTTAAAGGGGATAAGTAAATATTGGTATTTAGATAACCAATGGTATCGTTTTCTTGTATTGGTTGTTCTTCAAACTGCACATTAACAAATTTATAGGTGCTAATAGAGGAAAGACGTCTACTGGTAGATCTAAATTTAGTTGGGTCATAAAACTGTCCGCTTTCAAGCTGCATAAACGGTCGCAATCGTTTGGGTTTAAAAAACAGTGCATCTTGTATAAAGTTTATGCCATCTATAGTTACAACATCTTCCGGATTACTCGTTTTGTTTATTGTGTAATCTGGATATACATTTATACTGTCTAATTGGTATGCAAATAGTGCTTTTTTTGGTGTGTTCTTTTTTAAACGTAAAAACAAATCATAACGTTGTGTTTTAAGTCGGTTGGTATCTATTTCAAAAATTAAAAAGTCGGCATTAAAATTATAATACCCTTTAGATTTAAGATGTTCATCTATACGTTCCCGTTCTATTTTAAGATTGGAAAGATTGAAGCGATCTCCTTTTTTAATAAAAGATTCGCTTAGCGTTTTCTGGATTTCTTTATATATAGATAACGAATCGGAGTCTAACTGATAGGTTTCCATGCGATACGGCTGTTTGACTTCTATAGTATAAACCACTTCACTTTTTTTCGTTCCTGTTTTAATTTCTGAAGTTACGGTACTAAAGAAGAATCCTAAATTTTCTAATCTATTTACAATAAGATTTTCCGTTTTCTGGATATCCACATTCGATTGATAAACAGGATCTTCACCTAATTTTTTATCTATAAATCGATAGATGAATCCTGGATTTCCTTTTGCGACTTTATAACGTGCTAGTACTCCTAGTTTTGAGGAATTGGGTTGCGGTCTTAAAACAGCTTGAAGCTCTTCTTTTATAGCTGTTAGATCTTTTATTTTTTCTTCGGAAGTGATTTTAAAAGTAGCACCATGATATAAAGTTTCATTTTCTGGAATAAACTTATTTACGCTACAAGAGCATACTATGCATATCAAAAATAAAATAGCGTAGTGTTTTAACTTCATGGTTTTATTCTTCAGATTTTTCCTCTTCATTTTTGTCTTTTTCCTCTTCTTGTTTTACGGATTGCTTTTCTTCCTCTTTAATTTTAGCAACTTCTTCTTTTACTGTTTTTGCGAAGAGCTCTTCAAATTTATTAAACTCTTGATTAAAAATTAGAGAAATTCCTGTGAGTATAATTTGTCCGTCAATAACATTTTGAAAATCATTTTTCCGATACGCTTTCAATCTCCATCTGCCATTATCATCAAAAAGATATTGAATATTTACCGTACCAACTAATGGCGTTGTTTCTCCTGCATTTTGGGAATTTTCTTGAATATCAACGCCGCTTCCTACTTCTACAATAAGTCTATCATTAAATAATCGTTTTTTGGCATTCACATCTAATTGTGTTTTATTAGTAGGTGCATCTCCTTGATAATCGGTGTAACTATCAATTCCGAAGTCCAACTCAATACCAGATTTACCTAAAAGCTTATTTGAAAAATTATTAAGTTGGTTAGAGAGCACACTATTCGCATTGTCTCGTGCAATCGATAAGGAACCACCACTACTACCATCACTAGTAGAAGAAGGGAAAAATTGATTTAGCACTAATAAAGAAAATACTTGCTTATTCAATTCGTCTTCTTGTGTATTAATTTGTTGTACTTGTGCATAAACTGCGCCGCCAAGTTCTCCTTGACTGTCTTTTGGAATATCTAGATTAAATGAAATCTCCGGTTTTAGAAGTTGTCCTTTTAAATTAAGATATACCAAAAACGGTAATTGTTGCCTATATTTACTGGTAACACTCGCACTTTCTCCTGTAAGTTGGGTGGCCATTAAACCAGATGCAGCGGTTTCTATTTCATAAATAGCACGAATATCCATATCTGCTTCTAACGGATTACCACGCCAAACAATACTGCTGCCTTTTGCAATATCAAAATGCCTTTTTACTAAATTATATAAACTTACTTCGTAGTGGCCACTATCTACTTCATATTTTCCAGAAAGTGACATATCGCCATTTTTGGCAATCCCAAATTTAAAGTCTCCGGTACCAGAAACTTTTAAATTATCGCCAGAACGCTCATCCACAATAATATTAAAAATAGCTTTTTTAGAAACCGTTAGTTGTGCATCGATATCATATCCTGTTAAAACAGCTGTGGATGATAAATCCTCGGTTTGCTTGGTTAAAATATCCTCCGGATTTTCCTTGTTTACAAAAATAACAATACCTTCTTTTTCTACTAGGTTCACTTCATCTTCAGGAATAACATAGGTGAAATTGGAAGCTTCATTGATCATTAAACTACCTCTCACTTTTGGAAGTTCTAAAGTTCCAGTGATAGCTACATCTGTATCGAGATTTACTTTTCCGTAGAATAAATCATTATCCTTTTCTGTGGAATTTAAAACTTCTATGTTTTTTGCTTTTAGAGTTAAATCAAATGACGGATTTATTAGGTTTTTAGTGGTGATTTTTCCATCTAAAACCAAAGGGTTTTTATTGGTGTCTTCTAAGGTGAATGCATCAAAATAAATACCTGTATTATCCAGTTTTATAGATTCTTTTGGAAGTAAAAAAGAAGCATTAAGCGCATTAATGGTTAGACCAGATGCATTAAATTTTACATTTCCTAAAAATTTAGGTACTTTCGATGTACCAGTTAGTTTGATTTTTCCAGAAAGATTTCCAGACGTTTTTGAAATATAAGTTCCTGCAAATTGCTCGATTGCTTTTAATTCTAGATTTTTTAAATCGATGTCAAAATGTAGAGGTGCTCCATCTTTATTTGCTTCATAATCGCCAACAATATCTAGGTTTAAGTTGGCACCATTAACTGCTAAATTAAGATCATACTTAGAACTAGTTATAGATTTTGCATTTAAGGTTAAAGCCCCCAAAGGCACTTCTATAACTTGTAAATTAGATACATTGGTGTTGGCTATTATTCCTAAATCTCCAAAAGGATTTTCTATAATAACTTCTCCATTTAATTCACCAGAAGCGAGTAGCTTTTCTTGGTTAAAAAGGCTGGTAATAGTACTTAATTCGAAATTTTTAAAATCAAATCCTATGTGTTCTATGTCTTTTCCAGCTAAGGTATTACTAACGGTAATTTGCTGGTCATTTTGGCTAAGCTTAAAATCGGTAAAACCTAAAAAATTAGGAGCATAAGTGATTTTATTATTTGGAAGAATAGACCAGTTTTCTTTGTTAAGCAGGAATCCCTTCGGGTTAATATGAAAACCAATGCTGTCTTTATTCTTGGTAACTTCGGAAGCAATTTGAATTAAAGTTTCATTAGAATCTAAGGCATTAAAATTGGAGTAGAGGACTTGCTCTTTCAAATTCCCTGTTACGTTTATTTTTTGAATGGCTATCGCTCCAGTTTTTAAATTTCCCAATGCAAAATCAAAATTTAAAGTTTCTTTTTCTGCATTCAGGGAAAAATCAAGGCTGTCCATAGTACTTCCGTCATAGGTTATTTGTGGTGCATTAGCACTCGCTTTAAACAAATTCTTTTGCGCATTAAAGTCGATGGTTATTGCTATTGGCGCTAACGATTCTAACTTGGGTAAAAATAAATCTTTAAGAATTGGTGCTTGTTTTACCGTTGCATTGAACTGCATTGTGGTGGTAGATGGCACATCTGTTTCTAACGGAGTAATAGTATCTTCAAAGTAGTTATTAAATTGATTTTGTAGCTCTGTAATAAGATTTGCTATATCTGTATTGGAAAACAAATCGGCATTTACCGGATTGCTTTCCATAGTAAAAGCGGTAGTCTCATTGGTAAGCGCGCCATCAAAAGAAATGTCGCCCAATAAATAAGGGGTATTGTCTCTAACAGAAAGCGCATCGGTAATTAGACCCTTAAATTGCAGGTTTTCTGTGTCATTACCTACAATATCTGCTTCTAGGTTAAATTTTGCACGGACATCATTTTGTGTAAGTCCGAAGGATTGGAAATTAACTCCTTTTAGCTGTAAAACCGAGTGTATTTTTGAAGCAACCGAATCTAATTGAATTGTATTTTCTATCTCAAAATCTAAGTTTTCATCCTTAAAATCTACATTTAGATTTCCGTTACCATTGGTGATTTTTCCGTTTAGATTCAGTTGTGAAAAATCATAGTTATTATAGGAAAGTTGCTTAAAGTTGGTGGTTAATTCTGCATTTAAAGTATTCCAGCTGGTGCCTTCTCCTTTAATCGCTGTTGTAAAAGCGTAAACGCCTAATTTTTCATTTTTAAGAATTTTGCCTAGCTGTAAATTAGTAACATCAAAGTTGCCATTAAAAGCAATCGTATTGGTGTTTTTGAAATTTCCTTTTACGGCAATATTTCCATCCGAAGTGATAAGTTTCGCATTGGTTGTAATAGTACTTAATCCACCATGAATACTACCTTTTAATCGAAAGGTTGCTGGGAATTCTATGTTGGCGATTTCGGGAGTAGTAAAAGCTAAAGCATCCTTTTTAACGGAAGCGATATCCAAGTTTTTAAGATCTACATATAAAGTATTCGTATCTAAAATGTTTTTTATAAAACCTTCGGCACTAATTTTTGTGTTTTTCCCCCAATGAAGAGCAGTTTTTGGTATGTTAAGATTATTTAGAGTACCATTTAGGTGTAATGCACCGGTAATTTGTTTCCGCGAAAGCGTGGTTAGATAACTATTGTTTTTAAGTTCTGGTGCGAAGAAAAAAGCATCTTTCGGATTGATACTTAAGTTAGGAATGGAAACAGCTATTTTACTTAAATCTGGAGCATTAATTAAAGTATTTATAGTATTGTATTGTATCGAAATAGTACCAGCAACGCTATTATTGTTAGTATGCAACGAGAATTCTTTTAATGTAGTGGAAGTGGTATTTAATGCTAATTGCGTAGTAAGTTTTTTTAATTGAAAACCACTACGTTCTATAAACGACACCTTTTCTAAAGATACACTAGCATTTTCGGGTTGATACAAAAGCGTATTGGCTTTAAAATTAAAATCTTTTAGTTGTATATCTTCCGAATTAAACACATGGTTCACTAAGGTTGTTTTTCCGGTTTTTGCTGTAATTTGATTATTAGAGAGATCGATATTGTTTGCGGTAATCTTCCATTGTGGCCATTCGAAATTTGTAGATTTCTCGATAGTCGTTTCTGTAATTGGTTTTAATTGCTGAAATCCTATAACGGAATTTCTTAGTTGGAAATCGGTTATCATAACCACTTGTTCTTCTAAATCTAAAACAGGCATTTGTAGATGTAATGCATCCAAGAATACATTTAAGTCCAGTTGGTCTGGAGTAGCATTATAAGAAATCCGCGTATTATTGAAGTCCAAATTTTGGATAGCAATTAATGGAGATTTGGTTTCTGGTTCTTCTGTATTGGTAATAAATGGTTTGGTTTGCTTGTAGTTAATCACACCATCTGTAAGTTCTATTTTATTAACATCAAAACCCATCTGCTCTAAATCTATAGCATTGGTTTCTACATTAAGGCTATTTAATCGAATGTCACTCTGCATCCCTAAATGAGCATCTTTGTATGTTACATCTATATCTTTAAGATGTAGTTTTCCTAATGTGATTTTTATAGGCTTTCCAGAAGTTGAAACAGTTGTAGTGTCTTCCGTAGTAAAAGCATCCAATAAAAATTGATAATTAAAGCTAGAAATGCTATCCTTTCTGTAGACATTTGCTTTTAAACCTTCCCATTCTAATGCCTTTAAATAAAACTCATCTCCTTTAATTAAAGGCAATAAAGCTACAGAAGCTTCCATGTTTTTAGAGTAAACTAAAGTATCTCCTTTGATATCTTCTAAATAAAGCCCTTTAAGAAGTAGATTACCAGAAAAAGTAAGGTATAGTTTATTAATTTCAACTTTTGTATTGGTTTTATTAGAGACATAATTGGTTGCTTTGGTTACAATAATGTCTTGTCCCCACGGACTTCTTATAAATAATATAAGCGCAACAAAAAGTACAAAAAGAACTAGAATCGTTCTTTTAACGATTTTCCAAAATGAAGATTTTTTATGCACCTTTTTCGGCTCCATACACTAGCTCAAGTATTTTAGGTAAATAGCAATTTAACGTATTTATTTTATTTTTAATTGTAATGTATACGAAATCCAAATTTACGTCTTTGATATTAAAACAAAGCGTATAGAAATGTTAATAAAAGGGTTTGTCTTTTTTATAAAACATTTATTGGTAATCGCTAAATCATCCATTATTTATATACATAGGATAACGGTACTACGTCTTGGATTGGAATGTCTTACATAAATACCAATTGAAAATGTTAGGACAGATTCATTTTTAGGTATTTCATTCGTATAGTAGATAGGAAAGCGTTAATCTATATTGGGAAAGTAGATTATGAAATAATACGTTAGTTCGAGTTCGTGTTAAAAAAACATTTTTTATATATGTTAATTTGGTTCTAGTTAGGGATAATATAAACTTGATTGGTTGTGGTAAAGGGGAGTACATTAGAGAAAAAATAGTAATCAATAAAACGACTATGTACAAACAGAGTAAATTAATCTTCAGAAATATTGCTTTTTATACCTTATTACTAATGTTCTCTTTTTCTTACGCTCAAGTAGGTGTAGGCAATTCCGATCCAAAAGCGACTATAGATATTACCGCATCTAACCAAGCAGCTCCATCCAATGCAGATGGGATATTGATTCCTAGAGTAGATGCTTTTCCTTTAACTCCTCCTACGGCTGCACAACAAGGTATGCTAATATATCTTACTACTCCTGTTGATGAAAAAGGCTTTTACCATTGGGATCAACCAACTACAAGATGGATTCGACTTTCGAGTATCGAAAAAATAAATGATCTTTCTGATGGTAAATCGGATGTGGATGGCACGGATGATGGCTCTTCTGTTTTTATTGGGATTGAAGCGGGTGAAAATACAGATAGTGATAATAGGAGGAATGTTGGATTAGGTTATAGAGCCCTGCAAGCTAATATAACGGGGTTTGGTAACACAGCGCTGGGTCAAGTTGCTTTAGCATCCAGCACTGGTAATGCGAATACAGCAGTTGGCGCTCAAGCTTTGCATGTTAATACTGCAAATCAAAGTACAGCTGTTGGGTATCAAGCGCTTTTTAAAAATACAACGGGTACATTTAATACCGCAACAGGTTGGTCTGCATTAGTAAATAATGTTACAGGTGCTAATAATTCTGCTTTTGGTAATGGTGCTTTATTGAGTAATACTAATGATGATAACTCTGCATTTGGATATTCGGCATTACGCTTAAATACTGTTGGTTTCGGGAATTCTGCTTTTGGAAGCCAGGCCTTAAACGCGAATACTTCAGGAGAGAATAATACAGCAGTTGGTAGTACAGCACTGAATAAGAATTTAGATGGAGATAAAAATGTAGCGATTGGAAATGGTACACTGTTTTCAAATACAACGGGTAGTCAAAATAGTGCTGTTGGAAGCTTAACAATGACATCAAACAAAACAGGTAACTATAACTCGGCGCTTGGTTATAATGCCTTAAGTGATAATACTTCAGGAGAGTCTAATACTGCTATTGGTCAGGCAGCACTGCTGGAAAATCGAACAGGGTCTAACAATGTAGCCGTCGGTAATGGGGCATTGCGTAAAAATAGAAACGCAGATGATAATACAGCTATTGGACGTGGAGCAATGTTTGATACTACCTCAGGTGCAGAGAATACGGTAGTAGGTGCAACCGCTGGATATGCACTTACTGGTAATAATAACGTATTTATAGGACGTGAAGCAGGTCGGAATATTAGGGGTAATGCTAACGTGTTTATAGGATATAATGCGGGTTTCTTTACAGCTGCTAATTCTACAATTTCTTCTACATTACTTATTAATAATTCTAACGGAGCAATACCTTTAATTTATGGAGATTTTGCCACTAACAAAGTAGGTATTGCTAAAATAGCAACAACGCATGCTTTAGAGGTTAATGGTACAACGGAGGCTACACAGTTTAAAGTTTCTGCTCTAAATGCAGCTCCGGCAACTTCGTCATCTACAGGTGCACAAGGAGAAATTCGAGTTACAGCAACATATATTTATATTTGTACAGCCACTGATACTTGGAAGCGAGTACAGTTAGATGCAACTGCTTGGTAAGGCGTTTATGATTTGTAATTTAGAATCTTTAACAAGGTTTCTAATTAAGAATATTATAGTATATATGTTTTCTGAAAAGCGATAGGAACTCGGTTCTGAAGGTTTAGATTTAAGACGTTTTGGATATTAACACCAAGTATTTTAATGATACCTGTACCTAATCGTACTGCAGTGTTTTATTTTGAAGAATTTCTTAGAACGATATCGGTTTCTACGGTTTCTGATGTCGTATATGCAATTTTATTTTCTAATTTATTAATTAATAAGGTAGCAGCTTTTTCTCCAATAATTTCTCCGTGTCTACTAATTGTACTAAGCCTAGGATTGGAATGTCTTGCAAGAATGCCGTTAGAAAATGCTAAAACAGATAAAGTTTCTGGTATTTTTATTCCTTTTTGTTGCGCTACCTTCATGGCAGCTATTGCAACAGATTCATTAGATGTAATTAAAGCATCAAACGAATGATTAAATAAAGGTTTTACAACAGCCTCATGTTTTTTATAATACATTTCATGTGTTGTAATAATGATGGCATCCTGTTTTTTGAGATTGTTGCTTTTTAAACCAGCTAAATAGCCTTCATATCTAGATTTTCCAATACTTAAATTTATATCGGTGGAAACAAATGCAATCTTTTTGCAACCCTTGTTTTTTAAATAATTAACAGCGTTAATAGATGCCTTGTAATCGTCTGTAATTACTTTGTCGCAATTTATTTCTGCAACAACACGATCAAACATTACTAATGGGATTGCTTTTTCTAGACAGGCGTTTAAATGTGTATAGCTCTCTTTTAATTGGGTTTCTTCAGAAATAGAAATAATAAATCCATCCACAACACCTGTCGATAACATTTCTATAGTTTCAATTTCTTTTTGAAGAGATTCGTTGGAAATACACGTAATTACTCGGTATTCTCTTAGAGAGGCAATTTTTTCTATTCCTTTTAATATTTGTGCAAAGTAATAGTTAAGCATGTTTGGAATAATTACTCCAATAGTCTTCGTCTTTTGATTTTTTAAACTTAGCGCATTAAAATTAGGGGTGTAATTTTTTTCTTTGGCGTATGCTTTTATTTTTTCGGCTGTGGGTTTGCTAATTTCTATACTGTTATTTAGTGACTTAGATACAGTAGAAACGGAAACATTGAAGTGTTTAGCAATGTCTTTTAGTGTGATTTTTTTCATGTTTCCGAAATAAGTACGCTTTAATTAACTGTAGGTTTGCTTGGTGAAAGCTACACCTTTTTTTGCTGCTATTAAATTTTTCTATAGTTCTGTTCCCATTTCCATGAAGAATCAATCATTTCATCCAATCCTTTTTCGGCAATCCAACCTAGTTTTTCTTTCGCTAAATTTGTAGCAGCATAAAGTTCTGGAACATCACCATCTCGACGGTCTGTGATTTCATAATTAAGTTTGGATTTCGATACTTTTTCAAACGAATTAATAACATCCATCACAGAATAGCCAATACCAGTTCCAAGGTTAAAGGTTTCTAGGGATTTTTCATTCGCGTTGTCAAGTAATCGCGTTACGGCAATTACATGGGCTTTAGCCAAATCTACTACGTGGATATAGTCTCTAATTGGTGTGCCATCTTTAGTAGGATAATCTTTACCAAAAACCATAAGTTTTTCTCTTATTCCTGCAGCAGTTTGCGTGATATAAGGCATTAAATTGTTAGGCGTTCCATTAGGTAATTCCCCAATTAAACCAGAAGCATGTGCACCAATAGGATTAAAATATCTGAGCGATATTGCTGAAAATTTTGCATTTGAATTGGTATAATCTTCCAGTATTTCTTCCGCAACTTTTTTCGTGTTTCCGTAAGCAGAAAAAGGGCGTTGGGTTTCATTTTCTTCGGTTATTGGTAACGTTTTTGGTAAGCCATAAACCGTAGCAGAAGAAGAAAATATGAAATTATTAATCCCGTTTTCGCTTTGTGAAATTAAAGTGTTTAAAAGGGAGTAAAAATTGTTTTGGTAATATTTTAAAGGATTGTCAACAGATTCCCCCACGGCTTTGTGTGCCGCGAAGTGTATCACCGCATCTGCATCTGCATGTATTTTAAAAACCTTCGCAGTGGCTGCGCTATTTTTTAAATCGATTTCTACAAAAGCCGGTTTTACGCCAGTAATTTCTTGTATTCTTTCAATGGTTTCTTCAGATGAATTAGATAAATCATCAAAAATTAAAACTTCAAAATTGTTTTGAATCAATTCTATAACGGTATGCGATCCAATATAACCACAACCTCCTGTAACAATTACCTTTTTTTTCATTTCAAATGCATGTTTTAATACCGTGCTAATTTACAAAAAAATATAAAATTACCAACCAGTACCTACTAGTTTATTTTTTTTCTTTACATTTGTTTATGAATCTGATAAAAATTTCTAAAAAATCAAGTGTACCAAAATATAAGCAAATAGTGGATGCCGTGGAGCATGCTATATTACATGGGGATTTAATTAAAGGAGATAAACTACCTTCTTTAAATAGTATCAAGAATAGAAATTCTATATCTAGAGACACCGTTTTAATTGCTTATAATGATTTGAAAGCGAGAGGCATCATACAATCTATTGTTGGTAAAGGGTATTATGTTTTAAGTGAACATGTACATATTTCTCAAAAGATTTTTCTGCTATTTGATGAGTTAAATTCGTTTAAAGAAGATTTATATAATTCCTTCATAAATAATTTAAGTAGTGAAATTCAAGTAGATATTTTCTTTCATCATTTTAATTTTAACATGTTTGAAAAACTGATTAGCGATAGTATAGGTAATTATAATTACTACGTAATTATGCCTGCCAATTTTAAAAACGCGAATACTATTATTCAGCATTTACCTTCAGATAAAGTCTATATTTTAGATCAAACACATTCGGATTTAAAAGCATATCCTTCTATTTTTCAAAATTTTGAAAGTAATATCTACCAGTCGCTTCATGCTGGTATGGATCTCATTAAAAAGTATCATAAAATAGTATTGTTGTTTCAAAGTGAAAAGCAACCAAAAGGAATAGTTACCGGTTTTTTGCGTTTTTGTAAGGATAATAATATGGAAAATGAAGTGATCGCTTCTTTAGAAAATAGAACCCCTTTAAAAGGAGAAATATATTTTGTTTTAGATGATAAAAATCTAATTCGAATGCTAAAAAAGATTAAATCAGAAGTATTAAAACTAGGAGAAGAAGTAGGTATTGTATCTTATAATGATACTATTTTAAAAGAAGTAGTAGCAGAAGGTATTACCACCATTTCAACCGATTTTAATGCGATGGGAAAACGCTTGGCGGAAATGATATTGAATACAGAACATTTACAAGAAGAAAATCCGTGTCATCTAACTATAAGAAAATCTTTATAATATGTTTCAAATAAAAACACATGCTAAAAAGGACTTAAACTATGTGGAATTATATAGTCCGGAAGGAAATTCAGTAGCAAGAATTTGTTTAGATGAAGGAGGAAGACTAGACCTATTGACTTTAAATAAAGCACCTTTAATTACCCTAAACAATGCGTTTCCATATAAAGAATCGTATGCTTCTTCCATTTTATTTCCTTTTGCAAATAGAGTAAAGGATGGTATATATTCTTTTGAAAATAAGACATATAATCTAGGCTGTAATGAGGAAGATAGAAATAATGCATTACATGGATTAGTATATGATAAAACGTTTAAAGTGATTAAAAAGGAAGCATCCTTAAATTTCGCAAAATTAGAATTACAGTATAAAGCTATAGGCAAAAATGCAGGGTTTCCTTTTGCATATAATATCCATGTTATTTATAAAATGTCGCAAAACGGTCTTCGCTTAAAATTGAAGGTAAAAAATACAGATACTACCTCTTTCCCTTTTACTTTGGGGTGGCATCCTTATTTTTTGTCGGATGACTTATATAATAGTTCTGTCGCTTTTGATAGTAAAATGCAAATGGAAAGTGATGTTAGAATGATAACTAAAGGTACTTCCGCATTTAGCGCACCTATGCCATTTCAAATAAAAAAGAATGCACTGGATACTGCATATCACTTAGATGAAAATAGGGTAATATTCAGGACACCTAAGTATAAATTGAGCATGACATCTTCGGCCAAAAACAATTACTTGCAACTTTATACGCCAAATATTTTAAACCTTATTGCAATAGAACCTACAACAGGTGTTTCAAATAGTTTAAATAATAAAATAGGATTACAAATACTAGAACCAGGACAGACCTATAAAGTATCATATGTACTGGATCTTGAAAATAATTAAAAGCATCTAGTCTAAAACGAAATAAAATGAGCAAAAAGCTAATTAAAGAAGTGAAAAAAAGTTTTGAAGAGCATTTTAAAACGAAGCCATTAATGGTGTTTGCACCAGGAAGAATAAATCTTATTGGAGAGCATACAGACTATAACGATGGTTTTGTTTTTCCTGCAGCAATTAATAAAGGTATTGTACTAGCAATTCAAAAAAATAAAAGAGATACAAGTACGGTATTTGCTATAAACAAAAATGACTTTTACGAATTTAAACTTAAAGATCTTCAGCCGATAGAAAATGGTGGTTGGCGTAATTATATTTTGGGAGTCGTTGGCGAGATTTTAGACTTAGGGCATGCATTAGAAAATTTTGACATTGCATTTGCAGGTAATGTTCCTGGTGGAGCTGGTTTGTCGTCTTCTGCAGCTTTAGAAAACAGTGTGGTTTATGCTTTAAATAAATTATTTAAGCTAAAGCTAACCAAAAAGCAAATGATACTTATTTCACAAAAAGCAGAGCATAAATATGCAGGTGTTAAATGTGGTATTATGGATCAATATGCGAGTATGTTTGGTATTAAAAAAAGTGCTTTGCTTTTAGATTGTAAAACGGTTACTGCAACACCATATAAGATAGATTTTAAGGATTATACACTGATGCTTATCAACACCAATGTAAAGCATGATCTATCTGAAAGTGCTTATAATGATAGAAGGTCTGTTTGCGAAGCTATATCTAAAAAACTAAATGTTAACGCTTTAAGAGAGGTAAGCATTGAAGATTTAAATGGAATTAAAGAGGATATCACAGAAGAAGACTACCAAAAAGCACTGTATGTTATTGAAGAAAATTTACGTGTTCATGCGTTTGCAAAATATATTGATACCGGTGATTTAGAGATGTTAGGTGCTTTACTTAATCAATCGCATAACGGATTAAGTACACAGTACAAAGTAAGTTGTGAAGAGTTAGATTTTTTAGCCACGCTTGCAAAAGAAAATCAAAATGTGTTAGGAGCCAGAATGATGGGAGGCGGTTTTGGTGGTTGTACCATAAATTTGGTATTGAAAAGTGAATTTAAAAATTTTAAAAAAGAAGCTTCAGATAAATTTCAGAAAAGGTTTGGGAGAACTTGTAATGTATACAAAGTAAAACTTTCCAAAGGAACAAATGTTATATAATAAAAATCAGAATACAATGAATTCTAATTTACAAGAGTACTCACACAAACGATTTAATATTTTAACAGGAGAATGGGTTTTAGTTTCTCCACATAGAGCAAAACGACCTTGGCAAGGTCAAAATGAAGCTGTTCAAGAAGAACATAGACCAGCACATGATCCTTCTTGTTACTTATGCGCCGGGAATACTCGTATTAATGGAGAACAAAATCCAGAGTATAAAGACGTGTTTGTTTTTACTAATGATTTTGCAGCATTACAAACAACTTCGCCTACATTTTCTGTAAATGAAGGGTTGTTTAAGGCAGAAAGCGAACAAGGAATTTGTAAAGTTATTTGTTTTAGTCCAGACCACTCTAAGAGTTTAGCAGATATCGAAGTTGCTGACATTAATAAAGTGGTAACTACTTGGCAAAAGGAATACTTAGAGTTAGGAGCGCATGCCATGATTAATTACGTACAAATATTTGAAAACAAGGGAGCAGTTATGGGTTGTAGTAATCCGCATCCTCACGGACAAATATGGAGTCAGTCTACCTTACCAAATGAAGTAGAGAAGAAAGACAAAAATCAGGAAGCGTATTTCGCAAAGCATAAATCTAGTTTGTTAGGCGATTATTTGAAACAAGAATTGGAAGCTGATGAACGTATTATTTATCAAAATGAAAATTTTGTAGTACTAACCCCATTTTGGGCAGTTTGGCCTTTTGAAACCATGATTGTTCCTAAAAAACAACATGCTAATATTGCGGAAATTTCAGCAGAAGAAAGTTTAGATTTTTCGGAAGCTATTTCGAAAATAACAAAAGCTTACGATGCGTTATTTGAATGCTCATTTCCGTATTCTAGTGGTATTCATCAATCACCAACTAATGGAGAAGCGAATAAACATTGGCATTGGCACATGAGTTTTTACCCACCATTATTGCGAAGTGCAACGGTTAAAAAATTTATGGTAGGTTATGAAATGTTTGGTTCTCCGCAACGCGATATCACAGCAGAACAAGCAGTACATAGGTTAAAAGCATTAGTAGTTTAAACCTTTTACGGTTCAACACGTCTTAGTATATGTAATTAAAGCGCTTTAATATGAAAAGGAAACAGATACAGCATTTATATTTTAGGGCAGGTTTTGGGTTAAATAATACCGAACTTTCTAAGGCGTCCTTAAAATCTAAAGCAGAAGTTGTTTCTGATTTATTTTTAAAGTCCGAAAATTTTGAGCCTATTACGATGGACTTATCCGAGTTTGACGACTATATAAATATGTCTAATGAGGAAAGAAAAAACAACGAAGAACTATATAGAGCACTCATTAAAAAAAGCAGACTAAAAGTAAGAGCACTAAATAGTGTTTGGTTGCATAAATTAAGAGATACAGATGCGGTTTTAAATGAAAAATTAACCTTGTTTTGGGCTAACGTTTTTGTTTGTAAAGACAATCATATCATTCATGTCTTAAAATATAACAATACTTTAAGAACATACGCATTGGGAGATTTTAAAGCATTTGTAAAAGCAATTGCAAGAGAAGCTTCCATGAGTAAATATCTAAATAATAGGCAAAATGTAAAATTAAAGCCTAATGAGAATTTTGCACGAGAACTGATGGAGCTTTTTACATTAGGTCTTGGTGAGTATACAGAACAAGATATAAAGGAAGCTGCACGTGCATTTACAGGATGGAGGTTCGAACAAAATGGAGATTTCACCTTGAATGCGAAGTTTCATGATTATGGGGAGAAAACGTTTCTTGGTCAAACAGGTACTTTTGATGGTGACGATATCATCGATATTATTTTACAACAAAAAGCGTGCGCGCGTTTTATTTGCACAAAAATATATGCCTATTTTATTAATCCTAAAATAGATTCGGCTAGGCTAGAGGAGTTAACAGAAGTGTTTTTTAAAGATTATAATACCAAAACGCTAATGCATTACATATTTTCATCCGATTGGTTTTATGAGGAAGAAAATATTGGGGTTAAAATAAAATCGCCCATGGAGTTGTTTGTGGGGATTCAAAAAATTGTTCCTTTAAAATTCAAAAAACAGAACCAATTACTTTTCGTTCAAAAATTAATGGGACAAGTGTTACTAAATCCACCAAATGTAGCAGGTTGGAAGCAAGATAGAAATTGGATAGATAGTAATACCTTAATGTTTAGATTAAAATTAGCATCTGTTTTATTAAATGGACATGTTATAAATATAGATGAAAAAGGGGAGTTTGAAGATGCTTTTGAAGAGTACTATGCTAAAGAGAAAAATAAGGATAGATACTTAAAATTAGAATCCTCTTGGGATAACTTTAATCGGAATTATAAAAATTTAGAAGCAGACATATTACAAGAATTATTAATTATTTCTCCAATAGATAAAGACACACAAGTAATGCTCTCTAATCTGTTTAAAAAGGAAGTAAAGGAGTATTTAATACAGTTAATGTCTTTACCAGAATATCAATTATGCTAAACCGTTTCAGATGAAAAGAAGAGATTTTATAAAGCAAAGTAGTTTAGCAAGTAGTTTATTGTTTGTTCCAAGTTTTGTAAAAGCTTTTGAAAACAAAACGGCGCATACATTGTCTCAAAAAAAACTGGTAATTATTCAATTGTCTGGAGGAAACGATGGCTTAAATACAATCATTCCTTATAGAAATGATATTTATTACAAAAGCAGACCTAAGTTGGCGGTTTCTGCTTCAGATGTAATGAAATCTTCTAACGATTTAGGTTTTCATTCTTCCTTAAAAGGGTTGAAAAATTTATATGATAAAGGCTATCTATCGGTAATCAATAATGTAGGTTATCCAAATCCGGTACGTTCGCATTTTAGATCTTCTGATATTTGGCATACCGCCAGTGGAAGAGAGGACGTAATAAATACGGGATGGTTGGGTCGATATATAGAGCATCATGGAAAAATGCCTTATTCCGGAATAGAAATAGACGATAGTTTGTCGTTAATTTTAAAAGGAGAAAGCATGAATGGTATCGCAACAAAAAACCCTGAAATATTATTTAAAAATATGGATACGCCATATTTTAATAAAATATTAGATTACCAAACCAGTGCACATTTAAGTGAGCATAATCTAGGGTATTTGTACAAGACAATGATAGAAGCAAAGTCGAGTGCCAAATATATTTTTGAAACTACTAAAACCTATTCTAGTGCAATAGAATATCCAAACAATCCCTTTGCAAAACAGTTAAAAACGACTGCACAATTTATTAATTCGGGTATAGATAGCCAAGTATTTTATGTGTCTATGGGCGGATTTGATACGCATGCCAATCAATTAAATAGACAAAGTAAACTATTGAAAACGTATGATGATTCGATTACTACTTTTATAAAAGACTTAGAAAAGAAGGATACCTTTAAAGACACGCTGGTGTTAACTTTTTCAGAATTTGGAAGACGTGTACAACAAAATGCAGCGGGAGGAACCGATCATGGTGCAGCCAATAATGTATTTGTTTTAGGAAAACATTTAAATAAACCAGGATTTTATAATGAAGCTCCTAATTTATTAAATTTAGATGCTAATCAAGACATCCAGTATTCTGTTGACTTTAGAGAAATATATGCTACTATTTTAGAAAATTGGCTAGATGTAAATCAAAAGCCTATTCTTAATAAACCGTTTACCGCTCTAGACTTTATTTAATTTTATTTTTCAGCCTTTGCCATCTCTTTATGGCAACAGTTCTAAACCCCATATGGTCAGATCCAGAATCTTGACTAACACCCATTTTCTATTTGATACGGATTTCCAGGGCTAAATGCTTTTTTTGGTCCTTTTCGGTTTTCTATAAGATTGGAAGTATCTAATTCATTATAGTAATTATTATTCTATAAAGCATCAAATTTATTTTATCCAGGTTGTAGTAAAAATGTAACACCTTATTATAAGGTATACTAAGTTGGGTTTTTCATTTACAGATAATTAAGTGTTAGTCTATGGTAATATTAAGGAACGATACATCTCCTATAAATATTAATTTTACTTGTGAATAAAACACATAAAACCAATAACTTAAATTTTTTATTATGAAAAAAAATTACATTCTTTTCTTAGCTTTTTTATCCTTAACATTTTTCATGAATGCACAATCAGATATTGAATATACTTTTGATGCTAATTCATTTGAAGGATGGACACAAGGAGGAAGTGGTGGTGCTTTTGCTTCTACTTTTACAAATAATCCAAATGGAGAATTAGAAATTAATTGGACAGCAGATGCATCTACAAAAAACATTGTTATGTATGGTGATGCCGCAGTTCAAACATTAAATGCAGACGATTATAAATTTATGCAATTAAGAATTAGTAACACATCTAGTCAAATTAACGTATTAAGAATTAGAGGTAGAGTTGCAGGCTTGAATGGTTTTCCTACTTTTATTGATGTTCCAGTTACTACAAATGCAGCAGGTGAGTTTTCTACATACAATTTTGAGATTACCAGTAATGCATATGCAGGAACATTAGATAGATTACAGGTTGTATTTAGAAAAAACGATGGTAGTGTAATTACAGATTCTGGTACTATTGAAGTAGATAATATTTTGGTTTCTGCATCGAATACATTATCCGTAAACCAGTTAGAAGCTTTTGCTTTTACTATGTATCCTAATCCAGTAAAAAATAAATTAAATATTACTTCTAAGGAAGCAATTACAAAATTAGAGGTAATTGATTTATTAGGAAGATCTGTATTAACCGTTAATGAGGTTAGTGATTCTGTAGATATATCCTCTTTAACTAATGCGATGTATCTTATTAGAGTAACATCGGAGAATGGTATTTCTACTAAAAAGTTTATAAAAGAATAGTGCAATTACCTTTAAAAGGTTGGTTAAAGAATACAATCAGCAACAACCCATATTTAAATTAATTATCCATTAAAACAATTTATTATGAAAAAAAATAACACTTTACTTATAGTTGTTCTTGCTTTTTTTGCTTTGAGCTTAAATGCACAAACAACCATTATTGATGATGATTATACAGATGCTTCTTATGATGCTGCAGCTGCTCAATCCAATTTAGAGGATCATCCAGATTGGTCCGCTGGACATAATGTCCCTAACGGACCTCCAAATACAAAAACATGGAGTGCTAATGGTGCTGATCAAATAAAAACACAAACTAATTTTGCTTATGCTATCAATCAAACACCTATTACGGGAGTAGCGGGAGATGTAATCACTATTACAGTTGTAGCGCAATTGGGTAATAACCCTCAAATCTTTAATGCTACTGACGCAAACAAGCAATTATATGTTACAGGTTTATCTCCTGTTGCAACAATTCCTGCAGGTCAGGTAGGTAATATTCTTGGACAAAATCGTGATGGCGTGTTGGTAAGATCTGACGGGCCAGGTGCTAGAGTTTTTTTGAGTGATGGTGGACCATCAGGTTTTGGTACACAACCAGAAATTAGTACAGCAGATAAATCTGCTTACCAAATTATAATAGAATATACGCTTGGAGCTGATTCGGGTTCATCCACTAAAACTGCTAGAATAAGAAATCTAGGTTCTAATGAAACATCTCCAATTGGATCTGCTAATAATGGAATTAGACCTGATGTTTATACAGCATTGACTGGTTCTGGAGCTTATTTCTTTAATTGGGGTCTTGGATTTGTTGTTGCGGGAGAGATTAATATTATTTATAATAATAGAATCCTAGTTACGAAGAACATACCATTACTTTCGACTGAAAACTTTAGTGCTTTTCAGTTTGAAATGTTTCCAAATCCGGTACATGATGTGTTAAACATTAAAACGCAAGAAACTCTTGAAAAAGTAGAAGTACTTGACTTATTGGGAAGAACGGTATTAACGGTTAATAAAATTGGTTCATCTATAGATGTTTCTTCTTTAAAAGCTGCCATGTATGTAGTTAGATTAACATCAAATAAAGGTGTGTCTACTAAAAAGTTTATTAAGAATTAAGTATAGAATTAGTCTTTATAAAAAACTCCTTTTACATGTTGTAAAAGGAGTTTTTTTATGTTTAAAAATCGCGTTAATTGTTTGTTTGAAATTATTTATTTGAGATTACAGATAGTATAAATGTGGAGGTAAGGTATGTATATAATATTCGGTTTTGTTATTGGAGGTGAAGGTTCGTTTAAAAATATTAGGCACATCCATTATTAAAATTTGTTGGATTACACTGCTCATATTTTTTTAAAGAATTTCTATTAGGAAACGGTATACAAATAAAAATGCCTTTTACATCTTGTAAAAGGCATTTTAAATTCAATGTATAGGGCATTTAAATCGCTGTAGAAACACGTTTTTTAACTAGGTAATCATCTAGTGCTAAATGGGAACAATCGTGACCAATACCACTGTTTTTAATTCCTCCATGAGGTAAGTAAATAGCGTATTTGACACCATTTATTTGTATTTCACCAAATTCTAAGTCTTCGGTAAAGCGTTCAATTCTTTTATGGTTGTTGGTAAAGATGTAAGAAGCTAAACCATATTCGGTATCATTTGCTAATTTTAGAACTTCATCATCTGTATCAAAAGACATTAAGCCAGCAACAGGACCAAAAGTTTCTTTGTTAAACAAGGTCATATCATGGTTCGCTTCAGAAATAATGGTTGGTTTTATCCAGTTTCCATTTTCTGGTAAGCCTTCAGGTATTTTATTACCATAGACTACTTTTCCTCCTTTACTTACTGCATCTTCAATAATATCGAACATACGATCTCTATCTTTCCTAGTAGCAACAGGTCCCATAAAAACGTCCGGATTTTCTTTTGTTCCAAATCCTATTTTTAATGCTGAAACTTTTTCTACATACGCTTTTAAAAACTTGTCATAGATATTTTTATGTACATAGATTCTATTCGCAGCAACACAGATTTGTCCCGTATTACCAAATTTTAAACCTACGGCTAAATTTAAAGCAGTATCAAAATCCGCATCTTCAAAAACGATGAAAGGTGCGTTTCCACCTAATTCCATTCCAAGTTTTTTAATAGAAGTCGTACTATCTGCAATAACTCTTTTTCCTGTTGCTGTGGAACCAATCATGGTTAATACAGAAGGAATGGTGCTAGTAGTTAACACGGTAGCAACTTCACTCACAGAGCCGGATAGAATGTTTACTACACCAGCTGGAAAATTAATAGCATGTAAAATCTCACCTACCATATATGTAGATAATGGCGATATTGCTGAAGGTTTTATAATAATAGAGCATCCGGAAGCTAAAGCAGGTCCTAATTTAAAACCAACGTTTAGTAATGGGAAATTCCAAGCAAGATATGCAACTGCAACACCTGCCGGTTTAGAAATCATTTTATGCGTATGCGTATTTTCGTAATCTGGTATTTGTTCCTCTCTGAGGTTTTTCATAGCATTAGGATACCATTCTAAACCATTTACTAATGCTTCAATATCTTCATAGGCTCCTGCATAGGTTTTACCCATTTCGTGAACCATAGCATTTCTTAGTTCATGCTCTTTTTCTTTTACAGCATCACTAAGTTTTTGCATCCATTGCGTTCTTTCGGCTAATGAAAGTTTAGACCAGTATTTAAATCCTTTTTGGGCAGCTACCAAAGCAGCTTCTGTATCTGCTTTACTAGCTTCGGCAATTTGTGCAATGACTTCTCCTGTTGCAGGACAAATAACATCTGTTTTTTTACCATCTAAGGCATCGACTAATTTACCGTCTATATATAGTTTTTTATAACCAAAATTATGGGTTTTCATAGGTGTTTTTATTCTTAAAAGGTTGTTTGCTTTGCTTTGTGTTCTTTGTCGATATATTCCATTAATACTTTCTCATCCACTTCCAGACCAAGACCAGGTCCAGTAGGTACTTCAATCATACCATCTTTCATTTTTATTTTAGGAAAGGTGAGACGTTCTCTTAAACCGTTTTCAGTTTGATCGTATTCTATTAAAAAATCTGGCGCTTTCATTCTACCAGGCATACATTCTAAATTGGAAATAAAATGTAATGCAACATGAATACCAATAGAGGTTCCCCAAGTATGAGGGACAACTTCAACGCCGTAAGTGCTTGCTAAAGCAGCAATACGTTTTGCTTCGGTTAAACCACCACTAGAACAAATATCTGGCTGTATAATATCTACAGATTTATTTTTTAGTAGTTGTTGAAAACCGAATCTTAAATATTCACATTCTCCACCAGCAATTGGAATGGACGTACTATTTCTTAACTCGTTATATTGTTCGTAATATTCGGGGGAAACAGGTTCTTCAAACCAACTAATATCAAACTGCTCTACTTTTTGGCATAGGGCTTTGGCTTCTTTTAAAGTATAGGCATGGTTAGAGTCTATCATTAATTGCATATCATCGCCCATTAAACCACGTATTTTCTTTATATTCTCAAAGTCTTCTTGTACACCTAATCCAACTTTCATTTTTATAGCTTTAAAACCTTGTGATTTGTATAAAGCAACTTCTTTTTCAAAATCTCTGGACGGGTTATCTGGATCTGTAAAATACAAACCTGTAGCGTATGGTTTGATTTTTTTTCTGTGTGCACCTCCAAGAAGTGTAGATATTGGTAGGTTAAGAATTTTACCTTTTAAATCCCAAAGCGCAATATCAATAGCGCTAATAGATGCTACTAATACTCCTCTTCTTGCATAATCTAGAGTTTTACGGTACATGGTACTCCATATTACTTCATTCTCTAATGGGTTTTGACCTATTACAAGTGGTTTTAAAAATTGTATTCCAGCTTCTAAAATAGCTGCTGGTCCATAGCCTTCTCCCCAACCAACTTGACCATTGGATGCCGTTACTTTAACAATACAAATACAACGTTCTGAGTATTCCCATTGTGAAAAGAAGAACGTTTTAGATAATTTATCTTTAAGAACAAAGGTTTCAATTTTTTCAATAATCATAATTTCAATTTAGTATAGTTAGTACTAATGGCATTTTATAAAAGCAACAAACAATTAACGCTATAATTAGGCCATTTTAATAATCTTTAAGCGTAACTTAATTATATACTTGTTCGTCTTCCATTAGTAATCTATACGCAACAGTTGAAGTTCTTGTTCTTACTCTAGTAGTTGTTCCAGACCCATCTATAGATGTTTCAATTGTAATTACTGCATCACTGGTAACATCCGGATTTTCATCGGTATCTGTAATTGTTTCTGTTCCTGCAACATCCGAATCGATAGTATTACTTCTAGTAGTTGTTACTGTGGTTATATCTATGGTTAAACCAAGAGTTGGTTCGGTAACACTTCTATCGTAATTAATAGTATAGTTATAATCATTGGTAACATCTTGCGTATCCGAAAAACTGGAATCGGAAGCAGCATAAGTTATATCATAATTTAAATCTGTAGAGTTATTAACTAAATTAATAGGGTCATACGCAACTGCATTTCCAAAGGATGTATAGTGGATTACTAAAGGTTTGTCTTTGTAGATATTAATTGCAAAAGGTTTAAAAGATTTATTTAATCCTTCTTGGTTAAAATTTGGGTTATCTGCAAGATTAGCTGCTATGTCTGTAAGACTAATTACAGGTACCAATTGTATATTGGATTCTTTAAAATTGTTTTCTTCATCACAGCTTGTAAAAGAAAATATAATAGTTAAAATGCTGATATATTTTATAATAGTTTTCATGTTCTTGGTATTTAAAATTATGGTCTTGGTTCTAATTCTACAAGTGATAAATCATCAAAATATAGTAATTGTGGTCCAGTAATTCCTGCATTATCTTCAGCTACAACTCTTAATGTAGTTCTATAACTTGCAGGTAAAGCAGTATCAAAGGTTATTGTTTGCGATACTTCTACCCATTCATTATTATTGATGGTTGATATATCAAATGTTGAAATATGTGTTACAGGATTTCCAAATTCCATTCGGAACGCATTTAAATTAGAATTTTCTTTAAAGACTTTATAAGAAACTCTGTAGGTTCCAGCAGCAATACCGCCTGGTTGCGAAAAACTAAATCCAAAAAGATTGATTAACGGAATGTTTTCTCCTGCAGGTAATTGATAACGCATACTAGCATCACCATCAAAAGAATTAGTTGTAACACGTTCCCATACCCAATCACCAAATTGACCATTACCTTGTCCGCCAGGGATGAAAAATTGAGCGGAAGCGTTAGCGTTATTAACGCCACCACCTGCGGTTTCAAAACTAGCCCAGCTAGATGTACCTCCTGGTAGAACGGAATCTCCAAAAAACATTTGTACGTTTTCAGGTCCAAAAGATTGAAGTACTCTTGTGTCTGTAGATGTTATGCCATCTGTTGCATTATTATAGGAAACAGTTATGGTGTCTGAATTATAGATTTGTTGTGCTAATGATAATTCTATAAAAGTAGCATTTGCACTACTTACTGCTACAGATTGCACAGGTATTATTTGATTAAATATACCAGCTTCTGCATTTGTAACGCTTACTGTAAAGTTGTCTTCTTGCCCTGAAAAGTTCACGGTCTCACCGTTTACTTGAAATGAGATTTTTTGACCTTCGTCTTCTTTTAATTGTCCACTAAACACGAAAGGTTGTGAAGAAGGTATTACATTAACTTTTAAAGGAATTAACTTGATTTCTGTAGCTTGTGGATCGGGTGCTTGTCTAAAAGATCTCATTTCACCTGTAAATGTTCCTAGTTGAAAAAAACGAACAACTGCGGTTACTCCTCCAACTTGATTAGGTGTACCTTCTGCAAATCTCCAAGATCTACCGTTTGGTCTACCTTCTGTTGTTAAGTCTGTAAAGGTTAGAGAAGAACCAGCTTCAACATCTACTGTTGGCCATGAATTTATATCATCCAATGTTGGCATATCTGCTTCGGTAACATTTAATATATCGACACCATCTTGCGATACTTTAAATGCGGGTTTAAGTTTTGCAAATACATCAAAAGTAAATGTAGTATCAATAACCCAAAGGTTTCCTTCTTGTACTGCATTCAATTCCCCTTCACTCGAATAATAAGTTACAGGTTCATTAAATTTATTATAAAGCCTTACGGTATTAAGCCCACTATTTCTAAAAAATACGTGTGCTTTTTTAGATGTTTTTACTAAACCAGCTTGGTTATCAATAAATGGAACTAAATCGTCGCTACCTGGTTCAAAATCTGCTTTAAGATAATGATTGCCTTCTTGAATTTGCCATTCGTGACTTGCAGTTCCTTGCGATAAATCGAAAAAAGAGATATGCGTGTCAATATTTATGCTAAAAGGGTTTTGAGCATCTTGATCCACTCCAATTGCCCAAGCTGTATCTGATAGCGTATCTGGTGCACTGTAATCTTGGTATTCGTCTTCATCACAATTCCAAAATAGAACCAAACTTAATGCTAATAATGTTATTCTTATTGTTTTCATAATGCTTTTAATTAATGTTTGGATTAGAATTTATTTCTGAAAAAGGAATCGGATAATCTCCATGTACTGCTTCAGAATAATTTAAAACAGAGGCGTCAAATTCATAATCCACAGTGGCATAAGGAACAGAAGGGATTTCTGCTTTTAAAGAAGGTTTGTTTCCTCTTGTAATAGTTTGTCCTTCTGAATTAATAAATTGAAAATCTACACCATAATAGGTGGCATTAGATAACTCTTGTAAGCGATCTTCAAAACTATAATTGTCAGATCTTTTCCAACGTTTAAAATCAAGATGACGAATGCAGTGTCCTTCGATAGACATTTCTAAAGGTTTTTCAATTCTCATGAGGCGTTGCATTAATGAGTTTGCCGTATAAGCTTCGCCGTCATAGGTTCCAGATAATGGTCCAGACGTACCTATTAACAACAGACCCCATCTTTTTCTAACTTGGTTTATTAAATCCATAGCATCTTGTACAGCTCCTGTTTTAATTTTACACTCTGCTTGCATTAATAATACATCTGCAAGTCTATTTAAGGTTACATTTTTACTAGAGTAGGGAGCACCTCCAGGAACATCACCTTCTCTAGCAAGTATATCATGATTTGTGTATTTTTTCCACCAAGCAAATCCCCAAGCCGTAGCATTAAAACGAGTATATTCACTTACCGTTCCATCTAAATAATAGGTGGTTTGGTTATCTTCTACAATAGCTATCATTGCTGAGGCACGAAGCGGAACGTTTCTTAATGTAGTTCCTGTATTAGGATCTTCATAGTAATTTCTTGTGTCTGAAGGATCCATTGGTTCTGATTTGTAATCATAAGCAATCCAAGCAGGACCAACTGCACCTCTTGTATTCGATGTTTGTTGATTTAACCAGTTGGTTCCAGATTCTCCAGTCCATGGCGGTAAATCTAATCTAACATTATCATTACTAAAATTAATTTCTAGAATTGATTCTTGATTAAATTCTCCTGCTGTAGTAAATAATTTATCCATATCATATTCTAATGAATAACCATGGTTGTTTATTACATCTTGAAAGTAAGGCATAGCTCTGGTGTAATCTAACTCATATAAATAGCTAGTTCCTAAAATGGTTGCAGCAGCACCAGAGGTAACTCTACTTGCATCATTATCTGGATATTCCCCTTTCATATAAAGGTTATCGTATGCAAATTGTAAATCTTCTCTTATAAAAGTTATAACATCTTGGGCAGAAGATAATGGTTTCGCAAAATCGTCTTGCGTTACAGGTACTGCGTCACGAATAACTATACTTCCTTTATTAAAAGTGGTATATAAGTAAAAATGAAATAGGCCTCGTAAAAAACGTGCTTGTGCCATTTGAGAGTTCCATTCCTCTTCATCTCCACCATTATTTTCTAGGTTATTTAAAGCCTCAATTACTTGATTCGCTCTAAATGCCCCTTGGTAGTTTATAGTCCATTTATCTGTAATTTCATTTGTACTACCCGTGTAGGTGTGCAAGTAGAAATCCTCCGTATTTTGAGGAGCAGGTCTACCATATCCTGGATATCCCATATCGGATCTTAGTATTTCTGCTATTTTATTTATAACAGCTGGGTGATGCAGCGTTTGGTATGTTGCATTTAATCCTTGGTTTGTTTGATTTAAATCTTTCCAAAAATCATTTTCCCCAATTTCATTTGGGTTGCTTACTTCAAAATAATCATCGGAACAAGAACTAATAGTCAGTACTACAACTATTAACATAATTAATTTTCGCATGGTATGTTTCATAATTATTATTTTTTAAAAGTTTAAGTTTAATCCTAACATATACATTTTTGATATTGGACCAGTATTTGAATCTAAACCTTTAGATAAAATACCTCCACCAACTTCTGGGTTATACCCTGAGTATTTTGTTAGTGTTAATGGGTTTTGTACTCTAACATAGAAGCGTAAATAATCTAGTCCCCATTTTTCTACTCTCTTTTTAGGAATATTGTATCCTAGAGATGCTTGACGTAATCTAACATAAGATCCATCTTCTAAGTAAAGATCACTGTTACCTCTATAATTTGGATGTCTTCTAATATCATTTTGATATGCAGGAATAGATGTTTCTGGGTTTGCAGGAGACCATTGGTATACTTGATCTTTATGTCTACCAAAACCATATGCCCAAGCATCAAATCCATTCATTACTTCTTGACCAAGTGCTGCATACCAATTCATAGAGAAATCAAAGTTTTTATACCTTGCTTCAAAGGTATAACCAAGCTCGTATTCTGGTAAACCACTACCGCTATAAGCGCGATCATTATCATCTATTGTACCATCATTATTATTATCTATAAAGCGGGTGTCACCCATTTTAGCATTGCTAACTATTTTTTGGTACGCTGCTAGCTTTTCTTCTGTATCAATGATACCATCTGTTTGGTATAAGAAAAAGGAAGCAGCAGGATAACCAACCGCTAGACGCGTGATTCTAGATTGGTCTGGAGCTCTACCTACTAATACAGAGGTGTTGTTTTCAATAAATTCTGTATCTCCATTAATCTTAGTTATTTCATTCTTGTTTGTCGTAAAGGTTCCGTTCATATTAATATTTACGTTACCTAGTTTTGCACGATAGCTGGCACCTAATTCTAAACCGGCATTAACCATATTACCAACGTTTAAAATAAGACTAGCATTTTCTCCACCACCAGCAGAAGGTGGGATTAAAATAGGGAATAGCATATCTACTTTTTTTCTGTAATAGTAATCTGCGGTAAGTGTTATTTTGTTTTTTAGAAAACCAAGATCTAAACCTAGGTTTTTTTCAGCAGTTGTTTCCCATGTTAATATTTCATTCGCAAAATCTTGTTGAATGGTACCTAAATTAATAGTTTCTGTTCCAGTGTCACCATTGGTTCCAAAATAGTTTATGTTTTGAACTAAACTTGGGATGTAGTTATATGGGGAAATTCTGTCATTTCCAATTTCTCCATAAGAAGCTCTTACTCTAAAACTGTTCACAGCACTTTTATAATTTTCCCAAAAATTTTCTTCATGAACATTCCAAGCTAATGCTATATTAGGAAAGATTCCAGAATTGTACTCTAATCCAAAATTTGTAGATCTATCATTTCTAACCCCAGAGCTTAAGATATATTTATCTTTATAATTGTATTGAATTCTACCTAAAAGACTAAATCTTTTTTCAACATCTTCATAAGAACCTACGCTTTGTGTTCCTGTTGCTAGGTCTAAAGTTGTGCTACCTGGAAAAGTAACACCTGCACGTCTCGCTGAAAATGCTTCCTCACTATTATCTTCTAACTCGGTAAAAAAGGTAAAGGTTACCGTCTGATCTTCTAATAATTCTTTTTCATAAGTAGCACCTATGTTTCCAAATATGTTCGTTCTAAAAATCGTTCGGCTGTCTATATAACTGTTTTCTGGTTCACTTTGTAGTAGACCTGAGTTATTGTAGATTACTTGATAAGGTCTAATGATTTTTCCTATATCACTTATTTTAGTAAGACTTAAATTGGTTTGAAGATTTAAACCATCAATTAATTCATAATTTAATGTTACTGCACCAGAAATTCTGTTTCTTTTTAAATTATTTGTGGTTCTAAGACTTTCTAAAACCCATCCTAATCGGTTCACATCATCACCATCTTGGTTTAATTCTTCCACTATATTATTTATATCTAAACCATTTTGAGTTGGTCTGTAAACAATAGCTTGTGATAATAAATTTCCTTGTGGTATATCTCTGTCTTCTGTTACAAATGCTAAACTAGATTGGATGCGTAATTTATTTTTACTGTAAACCGTGTTAGCACGCATATTAAAGCGGTTAAAAGCAGAGTTTATTTGTAAACCTCCTTGGTCATATAAGCCCAATCCGACATTATATGTAATATCATCTGTACCTCCAGAAATATTTATATTATATGTTTGTGTTGCTGCTTGATCATTAAAAACCAAGTCGTTTAAATCGGTTTCATTTACAAAAGATGCTGGTTGTTGCAATAATTGTAAATTAACTTGATCATAAGTAGTGTTGTTCACATTTGCGGCAGATACAATGTCAAAATAGGTTTGCTCTACAGAATTCATTAATGGTACTGCCGAGTTTCTTTGTTGAATGGCATAACTTGCATTTGTTCGTACTCTTAAGGTACCAGGTTTACCTTGTTTGGTTGTAATTAAAATAACTCCTGTTCCTCCACGTACTCCATAAATCGCTGTGGAAGCAGCATCTTTTAGTACCGTTAAGGATTCTATATCTGTTGGTGGAATTCTTGGGTTACCATCTTGTATAATTCCATCTACAACATATAATGGTTCGTTTTGTCCTTCTGCAAGGGTAGAAATACCACGTATTAATATTTCAGAATCTCCACCTGGTAATTCGGAAGCAACAATGTTAACACCTGCAACTTGTCCTTGTAATGCGGAACCTACATCGGAGGTTACAATACTTTCTAGGTCATCAGATTTTAGTTGCGTTAAGGCTCCTGTAATTTCTTTTTTCTTTACCGTTCCGTATCCAACAACAACTACTTCATCCAGACTATTTTCATCTGGTTTTAAAATAATATTTATTTGAGCTGTTTCATTTACAGTTATTTGTTGTGTTATGAGTCCTAAGTAACTATAAATTAAGATGTCTCCTTTATTCGCTTCAATAGTATAATTTCCATCAAAATCAGTGATTTCTCCTTTATTCGTGTTTTTGATAAGTATCGTAACACCTGGTAGAGGAAAACCATCTTCTTCAGAGGTAATGTTTCCTGAGATTATTGTGTTTTGAGCATATATGTTAAAGCTGCAAAACAAAGCAAAAAGTATAATGGACAGAAGTTTTCCTTTTTGGTCTTTAGTTGATAAGGTTTTATGTTTCATTTAATTATGTTTTAAAGCCTGTTTAAATTAGTTTAATTATATTATAATTTCATTATTTTTTCGAAAGAAAGAGCGGTATCCGATTTTATTCTTAAAAAGTACATGCCAGCTGAAAAGTTTGAAAGATCTATTTTTTGAGAAGTCACATTTTTAGTTTGTATTTTTTTTATCGATTTTCCCGAAATGGATAAAACCTCTATTTCTACATCTTTATGCGTTTTACTAAACTGAACTGTAAAAACTCCTGTAGATGGATTAGGATATATTTTTAAATCTTCCTTAGTTACATGAGTAGTAGATAAACTAAGTTGGCCTAGAAAAATATTTCCCACATTACCACCAACGGTATAATCGCTTTTCCATAAGTAGTACGCATTATCTTCATTTAAATTCCAGTTCATGTAATTGTTTATGCTAGATCTTAATGTAGCAGCATCTCCAGAGGCATTACCAACATAAACTCCATAATTTTGATCATAAGGATTAGCAATATCTCCGCCTGTAACATCGATGTCAAAACCAACAAGAGCTGCAGGTAGCACGCAATAAGCGTTACCACCACCAATAGCCCATCCAGCAGCTTGTACACTACCACCATTATCTACGCCGTTAGTGTTTAATCCTGTAAGCCAAGCATTACTAGTATTATCTGGATGTGTAGCCGTATTTCCATGGTATATTAAAACGGAATCTCCAGCAGGAGAAAGGTCCCAATCACCATCTGTACCAAAGGTCTGTACGGTATTACCAACAGGGGTTTCTACACCACTAATAACCGTTGTAATAATGCCATCGCTGCCTAGTTTAAAAACGGTTCCTCCATTATGAGAACTTGTAGAAGTCCATGAAAATACATCGTCTATGGCATAAGGGCTTCCGCCACCTCCAAGATTAAAGGAGCCATCTGCCTTCCAACTACGGTTTGATAAACTAATGGAAGTTCCAGCATCAATATCTTTTAAAATAATAAAGGCTAATTCTCCTATGTTTTGTGCTGCAGCTTTATAACCTACAATAGCAACATCACCTGTTGTTAAAGTAGTAGGTACCGTAACATCTGAAATATTAATTTGTGCTGGTGTAGCATTTATAGATCCCACCGAGGTATTTGTTAATTGAATAATTACAGTTTCACTTATTTCTGCTAATCCATCTTCACTAGCTACAATGGTAATGTCTGTACTGTTAGTACCTTCATAAATTGTTAAAGTACCCGATAAAGTGGTGTAATCTGAACCATCTGTTGCCGCTTCACCACTAACTATATAAGTAACAATTATATCTTGGTCTGCATTAATACCAGTAGGTAGGCTTACGGTAAAAACACCATTAGTTGTGCCTTCTGTAGCGTCATTTACTCCTGCAATATTAATTAGATCTGTTTGTTGTATTAACGGCATTCCGAAAAAACCATCGTAATTAGGTAGCGTTCCATCATTCCATAAAAAACTATGTGGATGCCCGTTTCCTCCATCATCATTATCAAACCAACAAGGAGTTACATCTTGAAATTCGGATACCCAAGCAACACCAGAAGTTAGCATGTCGTCCACAAGTTGCTCTGCATTTGGTTCTGTACCTCTAATATTTGTTGTTTCCCCAGGATCTGTGATAATATTGTATAATTGAAAACCTGCTGTCGTGTTATTATTTCCTTTTTTAATTATTTTATAGTCTCCACGCATGATTGCTCCGTTTTGAAAACCACTTTGCGGACGCATTATATAAATAGATTCATTTGGTCTAGCGTTTTGATTCGTTTTAATTTGATTCATTACAGATTTTCCTTCCAACAGTTTCCCTGTAGGAACAGAAGCTCCTGCTAAATCTAAAAAAGAAGGATATAAATCAATAGACGATACTAAATGGTCATACGATTGTCCGGCAGAAAATTGATCTGGCCAATGTAATAACATTGGTACACGATGACCACCTTCATCTACGCTACCTTTACCAGCTGTAAGCGGATAATTTACAGCACCAGCTTGTCTTAATTTACCGCCATTATCACTCATAAAAATAACTAAAGTGTTATCTAAAATTCCATTTGCTACTAAGGCATCTTTTACCAAGCCAACACCTTCATCCATAATACTCACCATGGTTGCATATATAAGACGGTCTTCCACTAGTGAATCTCTGTATGCCTGATCGGTACCAGTCCAATTGTTAGGAATGTTCGCGTTTAAAATATCAGGACTATCTGCTACTACTGTAGAGAATGTACTACCAGAAGTTCCGTTACCATTTACAGCATTAAACGCATCTATTTTAGCTTGTGGTGCTTGTAAAGGAGTATGTGGCGCGTTGTATGCTAAATACATAAAAAAGGGATCGTCATTTGGATTTGTTGAAGCATTTACATGGATATAGTTAACAGCTTCTTCCGTCAATATATCTGTTAGGTATTCGTCATTATCAAACTCCGATGGATCGATATAGGCACCATTTCTTCTAAGAGGTACGCGATATTCATTAGTAGTATTGGGATTGTTAACCCATTGAGGTTCATAAGAAGATTCAAAATATTCATGCCCACCACCAAGCATTCCAAAGAAATGATCAAAACCTCTACTATTTGGAGTAAACTGTGTGTCTACACCTAAATGCCATTTACCAATAGCAGCAGTATTATAATCGTTTTCTTGTAAAACTTTACTGAAAAATTTCTCGTTTGTGGTTACCCCATCAAGATCGTTAACACCATTAGGTAAATTATATTGCGCACAGACTCTATGCGGATATACACCTGTTAATAAAGCTGCTCTACTTGGTCCGCAAAAAGGGTGTGCAACGTGTGCGTTTTTAGCAATTATTCCGTTAGCGGCAAGTGCATCTATTTGCGGGGTTGGAATAGCACCATAGGCAGCAGGGAAATCGGCTGGCCTGTTAAACCCAACATCTGTAAAACCTAAATCATCGGCGAAAATTAGAATAATATTTGGCCTTGTGTTTTCTGTTTGGCTAAACCCAAATGCAGATAACATCATGGATAGTATCGTTATGCTTACTTTAAAATTTCTGTTATTCATGAGCATTATTTTTTCTAATTATAAGTATAGTAGTTATTACTTATCAAATCTAAGCTAGTTATGCGAAAACGATTAAGTATATATTAACCTTAACTTGCTCCATATTAACTCATATTTAACAGAACGGTAATCCATTTTTATTATAATAACAGAAAATAACCTAGTGTAAACAGTAAAACCTGCAAACAATTAGCTTTTTTGAGCTAGCTGTTTACAGGTTTATTCATATAACTCTTAACAGAGTTATGACTAATTAATGTAAAGTATTACTTTACTTTTTTAAGTTCTTCTCTCATTTCGTCTAGCCAATCTTTCATATCTGCATATGCCTTACCAGTTAGCTTTGATAATTTATTGTGAAATGTTTTGCTAGCTTCTCTATTGCTTGCTTTCATTTCTTCTTTAGTGATATCTCCAGCTTTTGAATCTTGATTGCTTTTCATGTAAGCAGATACCATTTCTAGTCTAAACTCAGAAAGTTCGGCTTGTTGCTTATCATCCAAATTATATTCTTTAGCTGCTGCTTCAACAAAATGAGCGTTTTGTCTTAATTGAAATTTACCTTGTCCGAAAGATGTTGCTACGGTTACAAATAATAATAATAATGTTAAAACGATTTTTTTCATGATAATTTAAATTTAAGTTGTTAATGTTTTAGTTAGTAATCAATTTTTTTGCCAAACTCTAATGTATTCTATTTCAAAGTCAACAATACCATCCGCTTTCTTTCCTTCAGGACTTTTTGCTTCTAATTCTTCTTTGCTTTTTGGTACGTCGTGCCAAGGAAATGTTTCTTGATCTAGCCATAAGCTTATTGGTGTAGTTGCAACATAGCCATTGTAGTCCTCTGGTAAATCTATTTTCTTTCTGTTTTCTTTAGCCCATGCGGTTACTTCTTTTGGGGATACTTCAGAAAATAGTTTGCCATCTATATAATATTTTACACCATTTTCACTCCAATCAATTCCCCAAATATGAAAATCATCTGCAACTCTAAATCCTACATCTTTTCTTTCGGTGTAGGTTGGTTTGCCTGTTACAGGTTTATTCCAATCTCTAATAGACCACCATAGTTGACTATCTAAATGGGATTTATTAGAATTGCCTGTCCCTCCAAAAAGTTCAAAAAAGTCGAATTCTAGTTTGTCTCCCATAGACCAAAAAGCACTAGAAACAGGTGCGTCTACAGCCTTACTTTTTATTTCTATATAACCATATTTAAATTCTCTACGACCTATTATGCAAGCGGTTGTGATGTTCTCGTAAGGCAACGCATCTCCGAAAATAGGTTTTCTTACTTCTTCAATAAATGGGAAATCTGGTTCCCAACGTGTTTCAAGTATCAATTTCCCTGCTTCTAAACGGTAGTTTTTTCCTGAAAATTGAGATGGAGCACGACCTGTCCATACTTTTTTATTTGGTTTGTCAGGATGTTTGTAAAAAGGCTTACCATCTTTAAATTTACCAACGATATACCATTTGTCTTCGTCCATAATAGAAGCGTCAAATTCATCGCTTACTTGCGTGTTTAGCTCCCAGTTACCAGTATTGTTTGGGTCTGATGCAGGATAAAAAGAATTATTTTGAATAGCATTTGAAGCGGAAGAATCTGTAACTGTACTTTTTTGATTTCCACATGCAAAGACAAAACTCATACTAATAGTTAGGGCTAAAAAGTGAAAAGGATTAGTCTTATTCATATGCTGTGTTTTATCTGTTATTTGGATTGCTGATTACAAATTTGATAATAATAAAAGATTGAATATTCTTAAAAATTACCCATTTCTAAATTGATATTACCCTTGCCAGTAGAGAAGAAGATAAAGAGGTAAAATAATGCAATAACAAGGTAAACTTTATTGTTTCAAAATAGTTGTAAATTGTGTTCTTTGGATGAAGAGATAATAGGGCTATTAATTAAATCCCTCTGACGCATCAAACAATGGCTATACCAAAATATTTTATAAGTTGTGATTGGGGAACCAGTAATTTTAGATTAACCTTAGTAAAGGGAGAGTCTTTAGAGGTTATACAAGAGCATAGTACAGAAAAAGGTGTGAAAGTTTTATATAATGCCTTTTTAGAACAAGATAAATTAAATCAAAGTGATTTTTTTGCAAATTATCTATTACGGCAGATTCAAGTTTTTCCTAAGCAATATCAAAACTGTTTAATCGTTTCGGCAGGTATGGTGACCTCTAATATAGGATTGCATAATATGGATTATGCGGAAATGCCCTTTGACAGTGAAGGTAAAAAATTTGTATCTAAAAAATTACAGCTTAACTATGGATTAGAAATTTTATTAATTTCTGGTGTAAAAAATAGTCAGGGCATGATGCGAGGAGAAGAAACGCAGGCCCTAGGCTTAGAAGAATATCTGAAGCCGTATAAAGAGGCTATTTTAATTCTACCTGGTACACATAGTAAACACATAACATATAGTAACGGTTTTTTTACCGACCTTAAAAATTATATGACTGGAGAGCTTTTTGAAATTCTTTCTCAAAAAAGTATCCTGTCTAATTCCATTATAAAAGTAGACAAAGATCATATTATGGATATCTCTTTCTTAGAAGGAGTGAAATTTGGATGCCAAGGGAAGCTAACAGAGCGATTATTCTCTATTAGAGCAAATGATTTGTTTGAAAATGCTACCAAAGAAGAAAACTATTATTTTCTAAGTGGATTACTTATTGGAGATGAGCTTTCTTATTTAAAAAACGAATCAAAAAATGTCTTTTTAGGCTGCCCTTATCCATTAGCCAATCTTTATAAAATGGCATTAGATGAAATTTTAGGTAAAAATGAATATGTTCTTTTTGAAAGTGAAATTGTGGGAAAAGCAATGCTTATAGGACAACAAAAAATATTAAAACAATATGACTAATACTTCTTTTTCTTGGGAATTATATTACAAAGCACCAATCGTAGGTATCGTTAGAAGCCTACCGAGTGAAACAGTTAAAAAGATTGCGGAAGCTTATTTAGAAGCTGGCTTGCACACCATTGAAATTACAATGAACACGGAAGGTGCTGCCGAAATTATTCGTGATTTAAGAACCTCTTTTCCTAATCTTAATGTAGGAGCAGGAACCGTTTGTAATATGGGCGATCTTACTAAGGCACTAGATGCAGGATCTCAATTTATTGTAACACCTATTATAGATGAAGAGGTGATTAAAACATGTGTTGCTAAAAATGTGCCTGTATTTCCTGGTGCATATACACCATCAGAAATATACAAAGCATGGACTTTAGGAGCTTCAGCAGTAAAAATATTTCCGGCAACACAACTAGGTCCGCAATATATTAAAGATGTATTAGCGCCATTAAATACCATAAAATTATTACCAACAGGAGGAGTTTCAAAAGAAAATATTAAAGCGTTTTTTGATGCTGGTGCAGTTGGAGTAGGTATGGGAAGCTCGTTACTAAATAAGAAATGTATTCAAGAGGAAGATTTTGATGGTTTAAAAAAATATTTTATTTCTATAAAAAATGAAATCCAAAGTTTTTTAAAATAAATAGCGACTATTTGGTTGTAAAACAGTAGGTTGTGGTTGTTCGTAGGCTTGTTTTTGACTGTTTAAAAGGAGCTGTTTTTTGTGTAAAGACCAAATATTAACATTTCAATAAATTTATGTTAAATAATTATCAAATTATTTTATTTATATTTGATTATTATGAAATTGGTAATAAGAAATAACGACACACTCAGTAATAAGAGATTAAACACATACAAAAAGGTAGATCCTTGTTTGGATGAGCAGTGGCATTACCATGCAGAATTTGAATTATTATATATATCCAGTAGTTTCGGAATACGTTTTGTAGGTGATGACGTATCTCCTTTTAATCCAGGAGATTTAGTTTTAGTTGGTGCGTATTTACCGCATTTATGGAGAAATGATATGAAACATTATATCAAGGATGGTAAAATTCAAGAGCATGTGGAAACCATTGTTACCAAATTCACGAAAAATTTTCTTGGCGAAGATACTTTTGAGAATCCTGAATTTTCTGAAATTTCAAAACTTCTTAAAGAATCTAAATATGGTATTAGCTTTGGAAATAAAGTAAGTGCATCATTAAAAAAGGACTTATTGAAGTTACCAAGTTTATCTAGTACAAAGCAAAGCATTCAGCTTTTAAATATCTTAGATCAGCTTTCTTTAACTACAGATAAAGTACACTTATCTTCTACAGATATGCGTCAATATACTACGGAGAATTCTAAACGAATCGATAGTGTTATTAAATTTATTTCAGATAATTATTCTAAAGCGATTACTTTAAATGATGTCGCAGGAGTAGCATGTATGACCACAAACTCTTTTTGTCGTTTTTTTAAAAAAATGACAAATAAGTCTTTTACACAATTTTTAAATGAAGTTCGTATTAGAAATGCATCCCGTTTATTGGTGCAAGAAAATGTTTCTGTGTCTTCCGTATGTTATGCAGTGGGTTATAATTCGATAACAAACTTCAATAAACAGTTTAAACAAACCATGGGTACCACTCCAAAAAATTACAGACAATCCCTGTAAGTATTCAAACCGTATTCTTTTAAATAAAACGGCAATCCTTCCTTTTTAGGTTCTCTAGGAACCCAAATTATGTTACTATTTAATTATCAAGGTAAATCAGAGTTAATAGTTGGTAAGTTTGATAAAATAAATTGCGAATTTGTGACTAATTTTATGGTCATATAGATTATTAATAATTCGTAAAATGAAAAACTACTTTTTTATACTTCTTTTTCTATTGATTTACACATCAATAACAGCGCAAAAAAAACCGAATATTGTATTTCTTTTTGTAGATGACGCGGGTTATGCGGACTTTGGATTTCAAGGAAGTGATGTTATGATAACTCCAAATCTAGATAAACTAGCAAAACAAGGTGTGAAATTTACACAAGGCTATGTAACAGATGCTACTTGTGGTCCTTCTAGAGCAGGATTAATTACAGGGAAATACCAACAACGTTTTGGTTATCAAGAAATCAACGTTCCAAATTATATGAGTGAAAACTCAAAATTTTTAGGGGATGATATGGGTTTGCCATTGGATCAAAAAACAATTGCAGATTATTTAAAAACAGTAGGATATACCAATGCAGTGTACGGTAAATGGCATTTAGGAAATGCAGATCGTTTTCATCCTTTAAATAGAGGGTTTGATGAGTTTTACGGTTTTAGAGGTGGCGCACGAAGTTATTTTGGATACAAAAACTTTAATGGCGTGCACCATGATAATAAAATGGAACGCAATTTTGGGAATTTTGAAGAGCCTAAAGGATACGCTACAGATGTATTTGCTGATGAAGCAATTTCGTTTATTGAGAAAAATCAGAACAATCCATTTTTTATCTATTTAGCTTTTAATGCCGTGCATACACCAATGGAAGCTACAGAAGAAGATTTAAAGCAATTTCCAAATTTAAAAGGTAAGCGTAAAGAAGTCGCTGCTATGACATTAGCTTTAGATAGAGCTTGTGGTAAAGTATTAGATAAATTAAAAGAATTAGGATTAGAGGATAATACCATTATTGTGTTCTCTAATGATAATGGAGGTCCAACAGATAAGAATGCATCTTTAAATTTACCGTTGAGTGGAACAAAATCTAATCATTTAGAAGGTGGTTTAAGAGTGCCGTTTTTAATGAAATGGCCTGAAAAACTTAAAGCAAATACAGTTTACGATTATCCTGTTAGCACATTCGATTTATTACCAACATTTTATGCAGCTGGTGGAGGTGATTTTGCTGATTTAGATGATGTAGATGGTGTGGATTTAGTTCCTTTTGTAAATGGACTAAATTCGGAAAGACCACATGAATATTTATTCTGGAAAAAAGAAGCACGTGCCGTTTGCAGGTATAAGGATTGGAAATTAATTCGTTTTGCAGACAGACCTGCTGAGTTATACGATTTATCCAAAGATATTACAGAGCAAAATGATTTAGCAGCCACCGAACCAGAGCTTGTAAAAACCATGTTCAAAAAGCTATTTGAATGGGAATTAACCCAAGAACGACCATTATGGATGTTGCAACAAAAATTTGAAAAATACGATATTGACAGAATGGACCGCTATAGAACCCCAGAATTAGTGAAGAAAGAAATGGAGAAATACGATAATACTGTAAAAGTTAAAGGCTAATCCTAATTCTAAATTTAACCGAACTAATTGGATACATCAAATGATTAAAAAAAGTAAAACCATTTTTGTTATAGTATTAAGTGCTGTTGCACTTTGCACTTTAAGTTGTAAGGAAAAAAGGCAACAAAAAGACACTTCAGAAACTAGTATTCTAAACCAGGAAGTACTTCCTCTTTCTGATCCAGAAAATGAAAGTGGTTGGATTTTAAACGAAGAAATCAGCGATGAGTTCGAAGGGACTTCAATCGATACAACCAAATGGTTTGTAGAAGGACAAAACGGAGATTATTATATCTGGAAAGGTCGTGCACCTTCGCAATACGCACCTCATAACGTGGTGGTAGAAAATGGAAATCTAATCATAAAAACACAATGGGAACCAGATTATGATTTTGTAAAAGAAAGTTATGCAGATGGAGCTAACAACGATACCTATGGAGTTCACGAAGGAAAACCATTACCAGTAACAACGGCAGCAATTGTAAGTAAAAAAAGGTTCTTAAATGGTTATATGGAAATAAAATCTAAAGCACCAAAAGCAGCAATGACAGCAGCATTTTGGGCTATTGGTTTTGAGCAAGAGCTAGATATGTACGAACAGATGGGAGCGCCAAAAATTGCAAAAGAAGGTTCCATAACTAATACTATGAATCGAACTGCTATTCACGATTGGAGTCCACCTTCTACCAGACCTACAAAAGCATTTGGGTACGACGAAATATTACCATACATCACTTCAGACGAATTTCATGTTTATGGTGTGGAATGGGGTGAAGATTATTTGAAAATTTACAGAGATGGAAAATTTGTTCATGGATTTACACAAGATGAATTAGGTACAGATTGGGTGCTAAACAATCCAATGGAAATATGGATAGATTCCGAAATTTTTAAGTGGATAGGAGTACCGCATAAAGAAGAATTACCAGCGACATTTGAGGTGGAATATATGCGGGTTTGGCAGAAAGCATTAGATAATTTATTAACTAAAGATAGGGCCTTTTACGGATTTGAAGGACCAATTTTATTTGAAGAAAACCCTAGACCTTTAACTATGGTACCTGAGGATTCAGAAGCTAATGACTATCAGAAATTCTGGCTTTTTAGTGAAGGGGCTTCAAAATATTTAAAAATTACAGAAGGGCATTATGCAAGCGGAGTAGAAGCACTTCAGTTTTTTGGATATGGAAAAAATGATTCACTCCACGTAGAAAAAGTGGTTGCTAAAACACCAGAAGGGTCGTTAAACATTCCTTCCGGAGATTATAGACTTTCCGCTAAAGTTTGGTTAGACCAAGGTAGAATTACAGATACGATTCATATTTCATTAATGAATCCTAAATTAGACTTGATGTTTACTGGATTAAAATCAAAACCAAGAAAGCAATGGTTAACGGTTGCAGCTGATTTTTCAAGAACTGAAGCTTCTGCAGAAAGCGATGGCATCAAAATCGAAATTAGAAAAGAAGATTTGCCAGAAACAAAAGCAGCAAAATTATTTATAGACGATATAACAATTACAAAAGCAAAATAATACAACTATGAAATTCAAAAATTTTATATTTCTAGCAGTACTGAGTGTGACCACGATGACTTACGTGAGTTGTAAAGCACAAAATCAGCCCACAGCAAAAGAAAAGACAGAACAAGCTGCGGCTATGCCTTTTTCCGATCCGGATAATACAGGTGGTTGGGTAATGAATACAGAACTTAGTGATGATTTTAATGGTAAAGAAATCGATACTGTTAAATGGTTTGTAGAAGGAAGAAAAGGAGATTATTATATTTGGAAAGGTCGTGCACCTTCTCAGTTTGTACCGCATAATGTACGTGTGGAAGATGGTAAATTAAAACTAAGAACAGCTTGGGAGCCAGATTTCGAATTTTTTGACGAAAGTTATGCAGATGGAAACATGGGCTCATCGAAATATGGAGTTTATAAAGATGGAACACCAATGCCAGTAACAACTGCAGGTGTTTTAACTAATAAACGTTTTTTGTATGGTTATATGGAAGTGCGTTCTAAAGTTGGAGACGCAGCTATTACCGGAGCTTTTTGGGCTATTGGTTATGAGCAAGAATTAGATGTGTACGAGTTAATGGGGAACCCTAAAAATAAAAAAGGTAACATTAAGGAAGATTCGTATTTAGCAACTGCACACGATTGGAGTCCACCAGCACAACGACCAACTAATATTTTTAATCACACAGAAGATTTAGATTTCCGTACAGCAGACGATTTTCATGTCTATGGAGCAGAATGGGGAGTGGACTATCTTAAACTTTTTATCGATGGAAAAATGATTCGTCATTTTACGCAAGACCAATTAGGTACTGCTTTTGTATTAAACAATCCTATGGAAGTATGGCTAGATTCTGAAATTTTCTTCTGGCTAGGATTACCTCATAAAGAAGAATTACCTGTAGATTTCGAAATAGATTATATGCGTATTTGGCAAAAGCCTTCGGATAATTTATTAGCTAAAGATGCTGCGTTTTATGGATTTGAAGGGCCTATTCTTTATGAAGAAAATCCGAGACCATTAATGTTAGTTCCAGAAAATTCGGAGAATAATGAATACCAAAAATTTTGGACTATAGATGAAGCATCTTCAAAATTTTTAAATATTGCTCATGGCGATTATTACAAAGGGGTTAATAGTCTTGAGTTTACTGGCTATGGAAAAACAGATACCTTAGAAGATGAAAAAGTAGTTGCAATTGGACCTGAAGGTTCTTTAAAATTGGAAGCTGGCAACTATCAATTAAGTGCAAAAGTATGGTTAGACCAAGGCGATGTTCCAGATAATATTTATATGATATTACAAAATCCAAAATTGGAAGTTACATTTTCAGACCTTGAAAAATTACCAAGAAGAGAATGGATTACTATTGAAGCAGATCTTTCTAGAACAGAGGCTTCCGCTATAAACGATGCTTTAGCGATTGAAGTAAGAAAGAAAGATTTGCCAAAAATAAGAGCAGCTAAAATCTTAATAGACGATATTCAGATAAAAAAGAAATAAAAAGTTTAAAGCTAGGATTGTCACATTGAGGATTACTGAAAACTAAAAAAGTTTAAAGTAAAGATTGTCCCTTGAGGGACTTTACGGGTGTTTATAAAGATATCCTATTAATACAATAAAAACATAAAGAGTACAAAAATGAGCACACACAACAAAGCAATAACAAATACATCCGAAAGTCCATACGTAAAATTGAAAAGCATCAATTTTGGAGATTGCAAATGGGAAAACGGTTTTTGGGCAGAGAAAGTAAAAGACGCAGGAGATAAAATGCTCCCTTATATGGGTGATTTATTGTGTGGTGACATTGGTCATGGATTAAATAACTTTAAAATTGCTGCAGGAGAAAAGGAAGGTGAACACAAAGGATTTTATTGGCATGATGGAGACTTCTATAAATTTATGGAAGCTAAAATGTATGTTTACGGACTTACAAAAGATGGATCTCTTTTAAAAGAATTAGATGAATATATTGCTGTAATTGGAAGAGCACAAGAAGAGGATGGTTATATACATACACATATTCAAATAACAGAAGGTGCAGACCGTTTTGAAAATAGAAAATATCACGAAATGTATAATTTCGGACACCTATTTATTGCTGGATCTGTTCATTATCGTATTACTGGACAACGTAATTTTTTAGATATCGCTATTAAACAAGCCGATTTGTTGTACACGTATTTCATGCCAGATACCAAGCATTATCAACGTTTTGGTTTTAACCAAACCCAAATTATGGGATTGGTAGAATTGTACAGAACAACAAAAGATAAAAAGTATTTAAATCTTGCCGAAAAATTTATTAATAGAAGAGGAACTTTCGAAATTAAACATGATTCTACAACGGTAGGTTATCCTATTGGAGATATGGTGCAAGAACGTACACCATTTAGAGAATCGGAAGAGGCTGTTGGTCATGCCGTATTAGCTTTATACTATTATGCAGGAGCTGCAGATGTGTATGCAGAAACTGGTGAAAAAGCTTTGTTGGATGCATTAGATAAGCTTTGGGAAAACGTGACAGGTAAAAAAATGTACGTTACTGGAGCTGTTGGTCAAGCGCATTATGGCGCTTCTACAAGTTTAGATATGATTGAAGAAGGCTTTATCGATGCTTATATGATGCCTAACATGACTGCTTATAACGAAACGTGCGCTAACCTTTGTAATGCCATGTTTAGTAACAGAATGATGGGTATTAAAGGAGAATCTAGATATGCTGATATTATAGAATTGGTTTTATATAATAGTGGTTTATCTGGTATTAGTTTAGAAGGAAAAGACTATTTCTATTCTAATCCATTACGAATGGTAAATAATTCTAGAAATTATGACTCACATGATGATGTAACAGAAAGTCCGGTAAGACAGCCGTATTTAGAATGTTTTTGTTGTCCACCAAACTTGGTAAGAACGATTTGTAAAACTTCAGGTTGGGCTTATAATCTATCAGAAAATGGTGTTGCTGTAGTTTTATTTGGAGGAAATAATTTAGATACAACGATGCTAGATGGTTCTAAATTGAAGCTTTCTCAAGATACCGATTATCCTTGGAAAGGTTTAGTGAAAATAACAGTGGATGCATGTAAAGACACCGCATTTGAAATTAAAGTTAGAATTCCGAAATGGGCAGTAGGAAGTACCTTAAATGTGAATGGTGAAACTATAGAAATAACACCAGGAACATTTGCTTGTATAGAAAGAACATGGAAAGCAGGTGATAGTATCACTTTAGACATGCCAATGGAAGTAAAACTAATGGAAGGTCACAATAGAATTGAAGAAGTAAGACATCAAGTAGCAGTAAAAAGAGGACCAATAGTATATTGTATTGAAACACCAGATTTACCAAAAGATGCTGGTATTTTAGATGTATACTTAAATGCAGGCTCCGAATTAAAAGCAGTACACAAACCTGATTTTTTAGGAGGTGTAACAACGATCGATGTAGAACTTTTACTTAGAGAAGGTAAAACGGACGAAATGTACCAATCGGTAACAAAACCACAATTTAAATCTCATAAAACACAATTGGTGCCATATTATGCTTGGAGTAATAGAGGTCAAGCAGAAATGACAGTCTTTATGCCTGTGGTTTGGAACTAAAATAGAACTATGAATAAAAACACTAAACATATTTCAAAGTATGCCATACTCGTTTTCTGTATGCTTTTTTGCGTCGGATTTGGGTATTCTCAAACCAAATTCAATGAGGTCTTCAAAGAATTTCCGAGACAAGAAAAAAATCTTAGAAAATGGGATGCTCCAGTAGTTGCCGATTTAGATCAAGATGGTCATCTCGATTTACTGATTAACGATCATGGTTTCGGAATTCAAGTGCAATGGAATAACAATGGCAAATTCGCAAAGCCTTATGATGTTATCATGGGAGATTTACATGGTGTTTCTGTTGGCGATATCGATATGGATGGAAATCTAGAAGTGATCATGTCGCGTGGTGGAGGATCTGGTAGTAATGCCAGAAATTCTAAAATGTTTGGTGTGACTAAAGAACGTAAGTTTATTGAAATGGGCGATTTTAAAGCCCCATTGGCAATGATGCGTGGTAGAACGGTTGCTTTTATAGATGGGGACAACGATGGTGATTTGGACTTATTAAATTTTGCGTTTCCTGATGGTGATAAAAAGGGAGAAACCGAGAATTATATCTACGAGAACGATGGCAACGGTCAATTAATCTTACATGGAACCATACCAGCAATAAAAGTGAATGGTCAAAAAACGTTAGTTACCGACTTTAATGGTGATACTATTTTTGATTTCATTTTATATGGTGAAGGTGCGTTAAAAGCTTACAAAGGTAATGGCGATTTAACGTTTGAAGATGTATCCAAAAAAGTATTTCCTAAGGATATTGAAGACGTTACTGGTATTGCTGAAATTGATTTTGATAACGATGGTGATTTCGATTTATATATCACTAGAGGAAACGAATTTAAAAAAGGGGAAACTTTTTATGATAAGGAATCAAAAACTTTAGGATTTTTCACTAAACGAGGCGAATTAGAGCTAGAAGATATAGAAATAGGAGATGTATTGCATCTTGAAAATTTTCAGTCGCAGTGGCCAAACAACGATACCTATTATATTGGTGAAGCTTCTTACAATTATGAGTTTGAAGGTGAAACACATTCTGGTAAAGATATTAGATTAGTTAATAGTGATGCATTAGGGTTTCCAGATAATGCAAATTACAAAGAAAAGAAAGGTTGGTATATTGGTTATGTTGGTAACAGAAAATGGCGAATCTCAGGTTTTCTTTGGGCACCAGCTACTGGAATTGTTCATGGTGTAGAAAGGTATACGGAAGAGAACCATTCCGAAGGTTTAAATGATATGCTATTAGAAAATAATGGAAAAAAGTATAAAGACGTAACCAAAGAATTTGGTTTAACTAACAAAGAACATACAATGGCTGTTAGTGTTGCTGATTTTGATAATAATGGTTTTCAGGACCTATTGGTTATTCGAAGAGGAGACTTAATTCATGCTAATGAATCCATAGTTTATTTAAATAAAGGTGCATTAGGATTTGAAAAGGTTCAAAATCACAATATCATTTCCACAGAACTCGGCGCTATAGGTATGGCTGTTGAAACTTTAGATTATGACCAAGATGGTAAAGTAGATGTTGTCATAGGAAACGAACGTGGAAAATGGCATTTATTTAAAAACGAAACTACAGAAGCAAAAAAAAATAATTATATCACGGTTGAAGTTGGTAATTCTAAAAGCGGAAAAGCTTCCGCTCTAGGAGCCATTGTAGAGGTGAAATCCTGTAAGAATAAACAATCACAACGTCTAGGCACAACAGGTGCCCAATATTCTTTAAGTCATAATAATTTTGTGCATTTCGGATTAGGAGCATGTGCGTCAGTAGAAGTAAAAATTACTTGGACGAATGGTGAAACAGAGACTAAGACTATTTCAACAATAAACAAGAGTATCAAAATAGGGAACTAAATATAAACTAACTAAACAACAATAAAAATGAGTAAATACACAAAAAATGCATTTATATACGCTATAATAGTAGCTATAGGCTCGTTTGTCTTTGGTTTAGATGCTGTATTAATTTCGGGAGGATTTAAATTTATCACCCAAGAATTTAATTTAACAGCTTCGCAAGTTGGTTTAATAGGTTCAGCACCTGGTATTGGAGTTTTAATAGCATTACCGCTAACCGCATTTTCAGCAAACAAGCTTGGAAGAAAGTTAACACTACAAATTATCGCGATATTTTATATTGTCTCTGCCGTTGGTTCTGCTTTTGCACCATCATTTTTATCTTTATATTGGTTTAGATTTTTAGGTGGATTAGCCTTTAGCTCCGTTACTTTAGCTTCTATGTATATTGGTGAAATTGCACCTGCAGAGCAAAGAGGTAAATTAGTTTCTACGCTACAAATAAATATGGGAATTGGTTTTACAGCAGCTTATTTAATTAATTATTGGATTTTACAAAAAATGGGATCTGATTTACAATGGGTAAAAGATTTGAATTTAGCGGAAAACGGCTGGCGTTATATGCTTGGTATAGAAATAATACCAGCAGTTATATGGTTTTTCTTATTGTTTTTAATTCCAAAAAGTCCTTCTTGGTTAATCTATAAAGGTAGAATTGACGACGCAAAAAAATCGTTAGCAAAAGTATATCCAGAAGATAAAGTAGAAGTACAAGTGCAACAAATGGTTGCAAGTGTAGAAAATTCAAACACTAGTAGTTCATCAACACTCAGTCAAATAAAAGAGATTTTTAGTAGTAAAACAAGAATCGTATTAATAATAGCATTTACCCTAGCAGTAGTTCAGCAATTTACAGGTATGAATGCTGTTATGATTTATGCACCTACCATGTTTGAGCAATTAGGTTTAGGCACAGATGCCGCATTTTCTAGTACCATTTGGATTGGTGTAATTGGTTTAGTAGCTACTTTAATCTCCTTAACTTTAATTGACAAATTTGGTCGTAGACCAATAGTAATTGTTGGTTTAATTTTAATTATTATAAGTATATCATCTGTTTCTTACGGATTTAAGCAAGCAACTTACGAGGTAACTCCAGATGCTATTGTTAAAATGAAGGACATTCCAAGCATAGAAAATTTAAATGCTATAGTAGGAAAAGAATTTAATAGTGATATTGCATTCAAAAATGCTTTAACTGAAATTCTTGGAGTAGAATCTGTTCGTGATAACTCTGGTTCTATTTTTAAAGAAACTGCAAATATGAATGCCATGTTAATATTGCTAAGTATTTTAGCTTTTATTGCTGCTTTCAATTTTTCTATCGGACCAATTATGTGGGTCTTGCTTTCAGAGATTTTTCCAATTTCTAACCGTGGTGTAGCAATACCTTTATTTGCTTTAATTTCTAGTACCGTTAGTGCTTTAGTGCAATACTTATTCCCTTTAGAAATGGAACATTTTGGAGCTTCCACAACTTTTATAATTTACGCAGGTATTGTACTTGTAGGTCTGCTCGTATTATACAAATATCTTATAGAAACGAAAGGACTTTCTTTAGAAGAGATACAAGAAAAACTTCAGAGAAATTAATGAATTATTCAAAATTAAAAACTATGAAAGCAATTAGAAAAAATACCATACTACTTGTGCTATTATCCTTGGTTTTTACCTTCGGAAATATATCGTGTTCTGATAGTGATGATGCTAAGCCAGATCCAATGGATAATGAAAACCCAGACCCAGATCCAATACCGGATCCAGACCCAGATCCTGATCCGACACCAAATGCCAACTACCCATTATCCGATCAAGACAATTTAGGGAATTGGGTGTTAAATACACAAGTTAGTGACGAATTTAATGGTGCCGTTTTAGATGAAACGAAATGGCAAATTCAAGGTGTAGATGGTATTTATAAATCTAACTTTATAGGTAGAGCGCCTTCACAGTTTAGTACAGAAAATGCTATAGTAGAAGATAATATGCTAAAAATACTGACAAAATGGGAACCTGATTTTTCGTTTTCTTCCATACCTCAAAATGGGGTTGATTACGAAAACATTACTACTGCAGCGGTTATTAGCAAAGCACAATTTCAGTATGGATATATGGAAATTAGAAGTAAAGCTGCTAACGCAGAGGTTACTAGTTCTTTTTGGACTACTGGACCTGGAGCAGGAGCAAGCGTTCCAAATAAATCAGAATTAGACATGTTTGAAATGTTTGGAGGCCATAAAACAAATGCGGATTGGAAAAAAAGATTAAAATTTAACATGATAAGTTGGGAGCCAAATAACGATTACTATTCACCAAATGGTAACGGACCTGCTTATACCAGAAACATACAAGCCGATAATAATACTGCAGACAATTTTCATGTCTATGGATTTGAATGGACTTCAGAATATGTAAAAGTATATATCGATGGCGAATTGCATCCAAATGGAACATTTACAAAAGCAGAAGTAACAAATAATGGTGCAGATCCAGACCGTTGGGTTACAGATGTTGCATATTGGATTTGGTTTGATTCTGAAACATTTCCTTGGTTAGGTATTCCTGAAGCATCCGATTTAGTAACACCTGCAGAATATCAAATAGATTATATAAGAGTTTGGCAAACCAATTAATATTATGTTAAAAAGAATACCATACAAAAACTTAGGATTATTAATTGCACTCCTTTTTTTATTTAATTGTAAGTCTAATATTGAACTGGTAAAGTCAAAACAGAAACCTAATATTCTATTCATTGCAATAGACGATTTGCGCCCGGAATTGGGAGCTTACGGTTCAGAAATAGCTGTGAGTCCTAACTTAGATAAGTTGGCAAGCGAAGGTTTACTTTTTAATAATGCGTATTGCCAACAAGCTATTTGTGGTCCTTCAAGAGCAAGTGTTCTCACTGGAATTCGACCAGAAACAAGTGGCGTTTTTCATAATTATATAAAATTTAGAGAAGTAAATCCAGAAGTAGTAACCTTACCACAACATTTTAAACAGAATGGTTATGAAACAGTTTATGCAGGTAAAATCTTTCATCATGGCGATTTAGATGAAGAAAAATCTTGGAGTAGATTACCAGCTTTAGATAGTATGACTTCAAAAGGCATCAAAAACCCAGTTGGTTTTGCCTTAGAAAAAAACAATAAAGAACGCGCTGAAACGCGTAAAGCAATGATCGCTAAGTATGGAGATATTGCTAAATTTGGTTTAGCTTCTGGAACAGCTTATGAGTCTGCTGATGTTTCTGATAACACTTATAAAGATGGTTATAATACAGAGTTAGCTATTGCCACAATGAAGGAGCTAGTATCAAAAAACGAGAAGCCTTTCTTTTTAGGTTTAGGCTTTAATAAACCACATTTAAATTGGGTTGCACCAAAAAAGTATTGGGATTTATACGATAGAAATAAAATTGCGCTTGCGCTCGAATCTGAAGGCCCAGAAAATGGTGCCGAAATGGGATTGCATCCATCCTTCGAACTTAGAGTAAGGAGCGGTATTCCTAAAAAAGGTCCAATAGATAAAGATTTAGCAATTACTTTAAAACACGCCTATTTGGCTTGTGTGAGTTATGTAGATGCACAAGTTGGTAAAATGATAACCGCATTAGAAGATGAAGGCATTCGTGATAACACAATTATCATCGTTTGGAGTGACCATGGCTTTCATTTAGGTGATATGGGGATTTGGGGAAAAGCAACCAATTACGAAATTGCCACACGTGTACCATTAATGATCTGGACGCCAGATATGCCAAAAGGAAGTCAAGGAAAGACAACGGATGCTTTAGTTGAATTGGTGGATATGTATCCAACACTAGCCGATTTAGCAGGACTTGAAATCCCAGATCATGTTGAAGGTATAAGTTTCAAGCCTTTATTAGAAAACCCGAACACAGCATGGAAGTCGGCAGCATTTAGCCAATTTCCATCGCCAGCATTAAGAGAGTGGGGAGCGTTTCCTATTAGACCAGCAATGCGAGAAACATATTTTGGTCCTTTATTAGAAGAAGTCGAAGAGCGCATTAAAGCACAACAAGGAGATAAATGGAATAGAGATTTATTTGAAAATACTTTAATGGGTTATGCCATGCGTACGGATCAATATCGATTTGTAGTATGGAAAGACAGAGATAATTTTAAAACAGAGCCTGTATTTATAGAATTATTTGATCATAAAACAGATCCTTTAGAAACAAAAAATATAGCAGAAGATAATCCTAAATTAATCTATAAACTAATAAAACAGTTTAATAAAGGTTGGGAAGGAAATCTACCAACCAAATAAAATAGCCTAATTATGAAGAGAAGAGAATTTTTCAAAAAAGGAACTACAGCAGTTATTGCTGCAGGAGTTGTACCTATGGTATTTACTTCATGTGCAAGTACCAAAGATATAATTTACGATACAGAAGAAGATAAATGGTACCATCTTGGAACAGGAAAAACTGGTACACCAAATAGAAAACCTGAGTCTAATTATGATGTTGCCGTTATTGGTGGAGGCGCGGCTGGTATTTGTGCTGCTGTTGCTGCAGCTAGAAACGGGTCAAACACTGTTTTAATTCAAGATAGACCTGTTTTAGGAGGTAATGCTTCAAGTGAAATACGAGTACACTTAAACGGTGTTAATAATATAGAAGGAAAAGCAGAGCGAGAAACAGGAATTATAGAAGAAATACTATTGCATAATCGATTTGAAAATGAGCAGGAAGCATTTCCTGTATTTGATCATGTTTTATATGATTTTGTATTTCGAGAGCCTAATTTAACCTTGATGCTCAATACACAAGCAATTGAAGCCGTTATGGATGGTGATAAAATTAAATCGGCACTGTGTTGGCAATCTACAACAGAAAAAATGTACACTATTAATGCGCCAATTTTTATTGACTGTTCAGGTGATGGATTACTAGCGGCAACTTCTGGCGCAGAGTATAGAACTGGACGTGAAGGCAAAGCAGAATTCAATGAAAAATATGCTCCAGATAAACCAGACGGTTGGCAAATGGGAGCATCGCTTTTAATGTCTTCAAAAGATATGGGAAAACCAATGAAATATACACCGCCATCTTATGCCATAAAATACACCCATGAAGGTGGTCATAAAAGACGAAAATTCGCAGGATTTCACGAAGGGATTTGGTGGATAGAAGTTGGTAGTAAAGATGATATCATTGCAGATGCAGAGGTGAATAGACATAAATTAATGGCATATTTACATGGCGTTTGGGATTTTATTAAAAACTCGGGTAAGTTTCCTGAAGCTGAAAATTTGGCTTTAGATTGGGTTGGTTCTTTACCAGGCAGAAGAGAATCGCGTCGTTTTATAGGAGACTATATTGTTTCAGAAAAGGATATGACAGAGCATAAACATTTTGAAGATGCGGTAGCTTTTGGAGGCTGGTCTTTAGATGAACATAATCCAGGTGGTATAGAAAATATATCAGAACCACCAAGTTATTTTCATTATCACTTTAAGGAAGTGTATCAGTTTCCGTTTAGAAGCTTATATTCAAAAAATGTTTCTAACTTAATGTTTGCTGGTCGTAATGTTAGTCAAACGCACATTGCTTTGTCTTCTAGTAGAATTATGGCAACTTGTGCATTGCAGGGGCAAGCAGTTGGTACAGCTGCTACTATTTGTAATAAAAGAAAGATCTTGCCTAGAGAAGTTGCTAAAAAATACATAAATGAATTACAAGAACAATTGCTTAGAGATGATGTCTTTATTCCAAAGCGACCAGCAAAAGATACTAATGATTTAGCTAGACAAGCAAGTTTAATATTCGCGTCATCTACTTTTTCAGGAGATGTTAAAAACTTAACCAATGGTATGTCTCGAGATATTGATGGTAAAATTAACCACTGGCAGTCTAATGGTTTATCAGCCGAAATTCAAATGGAATGGGAAAAATCAATTTCACTTGCGCATATAGAATTAAAATGTGACACGAATGTAAAACGAAACATTATGATGCGAAAAGATAGCAGAAATGATGATTTGTATGGAAATAGCGTTCCGGAAGAAATGGGAAAAACTTGGTGCAATTGAAGCCAATAGAACACGTTTAATTAAACTAAAATTTGAAACACTTAAAACGACAGCCATTAGAATTAAAATGACTGAAACATATGGTGCGAAAAATGTAAAGTTATTTGAGGTACGCTGTTATGCATAATAAATGCTAAGTCAATTTAAAATAACATTTTGGTGGGTAATTTCGCTAGTTTTGGTTTTCAATGGGATTATTTCCAGAGGACAATTAGACTTAAGCGAAGTCAAACATATGGTTTCAATTAAACATCCTGGAGAAGATGATTTTGTAGAGGTTATACTTACAGAAGTACAAAACAAAAATGGTCTTCCTATCGAATATTATATGGATGTTAAATCCGTTATTTGTTTGGCAGAAGTTTGTAAGGTTATTCCAGTGACATTGTACTGGAATAATATAGGTCAGTATAAAAAGTATCAAATTAAAAAAGGAGTGACCCTAGAAAAATATGAAGCTGATATATTTGAACCCAACGATTATAAAAAACTGCAGAACATTTTAGAAAATTCAGATTCACCTTTTAGAGATGTTTTTCTTGAAGATATTTGGACGGTTCCAAGTGCTATAGACCAAGACGTTGATGCTATTTCTGGTGCAACAATTTTGTCTTTAGATGAAAAAGACACGGTTCCTGGAGCAGCTTTAACCTGTTATACATTATGGCATTGGGCAAATGGAAATATTGTTTCCGTAATAAAAGAAAAAACAAGTAAATCTGTTTCTAATTCACAATTAAAGAATTTTATTACTAACGATAATCACACTTATTTTAATATAGCATTAAAAGAATTAGAGCAAAGAAATATATACAAAGCAGATTTTGTGGATATTATTATTTACCGCGTTTTAAAAGATGATTTTTTGCTTAAAAACGCATTTGGTTATTTAGAAAAAGCAAGACCTGACACTTATTTATATGCCGTATCTGAAGTGTTCTTTCAGGGAGAAAAAAAACAAAAACTATCTGCTATTCGCTCACTTAATAATTCAGAAATAGACATTCCTAAATTATATTTGGATCGTTTAAGTGAAAAATTTAAGAATCTTGAATCGTATCAAGAAGTGTCATCTTTATTTGAATTAATGCAGAATAAGAACCCAAATTCTTCAACTGTAAATAAGAATGTAATTTCGCTTTTAGATTCTGATATTTTTATTGCAAGAAGAGCATATTGGTTTTTAAGTAATCAAAAGTTGACTTCAAAACAAGAGAAGAAATTTCGAGAATTCCAAAGGAAGAACAAAGACAAATTATAACTAAGTCTTATTTTTAGAAAAAAATCAAAATTCAAAAATGAAAATAAAGTATATATTACTAATAGTTATTACTATTTTCTTTCAAAATTTGTTAATTAGTCAGCATAAAAAGAAACCAAATGTAATATTGATTGTCGTTGATGATTTAAATGATTATACAGGTTTTTTAGGTGGCCATCCACAAGTTAAAACACCACATATGGATGCTTTAGCTGCAGAAGGCACTGTATTTACAAATGCACATACCAACGCACCAATTTGTGCACCTTCGAGAGCGAGTATGTTAACAGGTATTTATCCGCATGTTTCTAAAAATTTTTGGTTTGATAACTGGACTGATAATGACGTACTAAAAAACAGCAAATCTATAGCTCGGTTTATGAGTGATAATGGCTATAGCACATATGCTACAGGAAAATTAATGCATCACAGAGAGGAATCGGAATGGGATGAATATGGTATAGAAAACGATTTTGGACCTTATGCTTACAATGGGAAAAAGGTTGTCGCGCATCCATCCACGCCTAAAGCATATTATTCTAATAAAAATGATGAATTATTTACATCTCTTGCAGATGTGCCTAAAGTAAAAGCTACAGATTCTACTCCTGGATATAATGGATGGTATGATGTTAAAAATAAGAAACCATTTAATTATGTAAGTGATGAGGATCGCGATTTGCTAAATGACGAATTAAGCGCGGAATGGGCAGTTAATAAATTAAAAAGTTTAGATAATTCTAAAAAGGACAAGCCCTTTTTTATGGCAGTTGGTTTTGTGCGACCACACACACCTTTAGTTGCGCCACAGAAATATTTTGATAGGTATCCTTTAGAAACTTTAAAAATTCCTGTGATAAAAAAGAATGATAATGAAGACACGTATTATCGAACCACATTTTCATGGGCAATGCCATGGACAACACATTACCAAGATTTAGAAGCCTCTTATAATAGTATCGATGATGGTTTACGTGAATATGTACAAGCTTATTTAGCCTGTGTGAGTTTTGCCGACGATCAAGTTGGGAAAGTCATGGATGCCTTACGTAACAGTAGTTTTAATGAAAACACGGTTGTTATCTTAGTGAGTGATCATGGTTATAATCTTGGAGAAAAAGATTTTATTTATAAAAATAATCTTTGGGAAGAAACTACTAAAGTGCCTATGGTTATTAGGGATTTAGGTATTAAAGAGAGTAAAGGGAAACGCATAAATCATCCTGTTTCATTAATTGATGTATATCCAACTATTGCAGATTTTTGTAATATCAAATCCATGAATACTAAAAATGATTTAGGGAAACCTTTAAATGGTTTTAGTCTGAAACCTTTTTTAGAAAATGATGAAGCTTATAAATGGAATGGACCAGATGTGGCATTAACAGTTGTTAGAGGAAAAAATAAAAGTAGTTTGCCTAATGAGCAAAGTTATTCTGTAAGATCAGAAAAATACAGATATATCTTATACTTTAATGGTAAGGAAGAATTATACGACCACACCAACGATCCTTACGAATGGACAAATTTGGCTACGGATAAAAAATATGCTCTAATCAAAGTGCAATTAAATAATCAACTGCATCAATTATTGGATCTAGATTAAGATAAAATAATGCACACAACAGATATTTTTTTAGTTTATCATTTTCTAATTTAGTGCTAACTTGTCATACGAGATAAAATTAAACTATAAACTCTTTTTATATGAAATTACGCCTGATTTTATAGGTTTCTTAGTACTAGCAATGAGTTGTAATTCTAACAAAACAACTAAAGAAGAATACCTTTATTAGAAATCCAATAATTAAAATATAAGTCCATTGAAAAAATTATGCTATTACATAGTGTTACTTGTCTTTATGACCACAAGTTGTAAGTCAAAACAAATACCAGAAACCAAAAGTTATCAACCAACTTCAGCATCTCAAACTGCAAATAATTGGAAGTTAGTTAACAATTTATCGGATGAATTTAATACTACCGAAATCAATTGGGATAAATGGTTTAAAACTAAAAGCTTGCCAAACACCACAGGTTGGAAATGGGACAACACGAAAAATATTAAGCTAAACAACGGTGTGGCCGAATTAATAATGCAACACAATGAAAATAATGTTTCTGACGGTGGAACTTATTTTAAATCGGGTATTTTAAAATCAAAAGAAACCTTTACAACCGGATATGTTGAAGCTAGAATTAAGGGAGCTATAATAGATGTTCTTGGACCAATAAATGGCTATGGAGTGTGTCCTTCTTTGTGGTTATATAGTGATTTCGACAGAACCGTAGAAGAAGGCAAAACCGTTTATTGTGAAATTGATATTGTAGAATTACAGCAGTTTGATTGGCATAAAGGACATCAAGATGATATTAGGGATTCCGATCACAACTTACATTTGGTTAAAAAACAAAATGGAAAAGACGTATGGTTTAGACCAAAAAAGCATCCAGAAACACAATTAAATAAATACAGACTGAAAGATGACCCAAGTAAAAATTATCATATTTATGGTTGTGAAGTCAATGAAAAAGAAATTATATGGTACGTTGATGGTGTGAAAATTGCAAGTAAACCTAACACAGATTGGTATAGGCCAATGAACGTAACCGCTTCTTTAGGTTTGCGAAGACCTTTTGTGAAATTTTCAAATAATGCTAATCGAGCTGTAGATCCATTGGAAGATGAAGAAGCAAAAAAGCAATTACAAGGTATGCCAACTACGATGTATGTTGATTATATCCGAGTTTGGACTAAAAAAAAATAGTTTATTAATAGTTTAATCGCTTTTTGTATTCAGAAATAATTAAGGGGTCAGCATTTTTAACTTTTAATTTTTCAGAAGCGAAAGGATAAAATAATGCACCTAACAGATAATTTTGATGCTTATAATTTGGTTGATTATGGAGACATTGTACTATCGGTATAAACTAAAATACTTCCTATGAAAATACGCTTGATTTTAATTGGCTTTTTAGCACTTGTAATGAGTTGTAAGACCAACAATACAACCAAACAAGAAGCACCCAAAAAGCAACCCAATATTCTTTTTATTGCTATTGACGATTTACGTCCAGAGCTAGGAGCTTACGGTTCCGATATTGCTGTTACGCCAAATTTAGACAAGTTAGCAAGTCAGGGTTTATTATTCAATAGAGCATATTGTCAAGAAGCTATTTGTAGTCCGTCTAGAGCTAGTTTAATGACAGGTGCGCGACCAGAAACCATTAATGTAGTTGAAAATTTCACCTATTTTAGAGATGCAAATCCTGATATTATAACACTTCCTCAGCATTTTAAAAATAATGGCTATGAAACCGTTCATACCGGAAAAATTTATCACAAAGAAGCATTTGCAGATTTAGATTTATCGTGGAGTAGAGAACCTGCTAACGATAAAATGACTATAAAAAGAAGTAGAACACCAGGCGGTTTTGCAAATCTAGAAAGCCAAGAGATGTTTAAAAAGAATCAAGCAGATATGATTGCTAAGTATGGGCCGGATGCACCAAGAAACGGATTAGGAAAAGGACCAGCTTACGAAAACGCAGATGTGCCAGATACGTTTTATGAAGATGGTTACAATGCAGAATTAGCAATTGTAACGCTAAAAGACATGTTAGAAAAAAATCCCGATAAGCCTTTCTTCTTAGGAATGGGAATGAAAAAACCACATCTGGATTGGTTAGCGCCAAAAAAGTATTGGGACATGTATGATGCTTCAAAAATTAAATTAGCGACCCAAACTACTGCGCCAGAAAATGGAGCAACAATGGGTTTACATCCTTCCTTTGAATTACGTGCCAGATTCGGAATTCCTAAAAAAGGACCTATTGATGATGAAATGGCGAGAGTTTTAAAACACGCCTATTTAGCTTCTGTATCATACATAGATGCACAAATCGGAAAAATGATTCAAGGTTTGGATGATGCTGGAGTTAGAGATAACACAATTATTATTGTTTGGGGTGATCATGGTTGGCATCTTGGAGAAATGGGTATTTGGGGAAAAGCTACCAATTATGAAATTGGAACTCGTGTTCCAATGATGATTTGGACACCAGATATGCCAGCAGGAACTAGAGGGAAAACAACCGATGCTTTAGTAGAGTTGGTAGATATGTATCCAACATTAGACGAATTAGCAGGTTTGGAACAACCAGCGCATTTAGAAGGTCAAAGTTTTGTGCCTTTATTAAGCAACCCAAATAAACAATGGAAAGATGCTGCGTTTAGTCAGTTTCCAACACCAGCTTTAAGAGAATGGGCCGCAAACCCTTTATCTGTTGGTATGCGCGAAACCTATTTTGGCCCTTTAATAGAGGAACAAGAAGCGAAAATAAAAAAGCAACAAGGTGATAAATGGGATAGAAATTTGTTTGAAAACGACCTAATGGGTTATGCGATGCGTACAGATAGATACCGTTTTATCGTTTGGAAAGATTATAAAAATAAAGAAAAACCACCTGTGTTTGTAGAATTATTTGACCATAAAACAGATCCAACAGAAACAAAGAATATTGCTGAAGATAATCCGGAAATCGTTAAAGAATTAATGATTCAATTTAATAAAGGTTGGAAAGGAAATATGGCTGAGTTATAGAAATGAAAAACGATAAGTCAAAATGAAGTTGAAAATGAATTTGAAATCGAAACTTAAAAGTTGAATCATAAGATTATCACCTTCAGGATTAGTGAGAAACAAAATATATTTTGTTTTGAAACTATCGAGCAAAGCTCTTAGGGGTGTTTTTCAAAAAAAATAAAAATGAAATCAATAATAACAATTTTTGCCGCTTTACTAATCTTCAGTTGCAGAGCACAATCCAAACAAATAACTAATGTTAAGACTGAAGCACAATCAGCTACAACACAGTTCTCTGAAGATGAAAGTATTATTCAACTAGAAAACCGTTCGCGTAGAAAGTTTGACAATGCAGTAATAGCCGATTTAGATCAGGATGGTTTTTTAGATTTATTATTGATGGAACATTCGCGTCGTGTAGAATTATATTGGAATAATAATGGCGTTTACGAAAAAGGGGAGCCGTTTATTTTTGGTGATACGCATGGTATTGCAGTTGGCGATTATAATTTTGATGGCATTGTAGATATTCTTGTTCAACCTGGTGGTGGAGATGGAAAAAATCCTCGTAAGGTGAGACTTTATCAAGCATTTCCAAATCGTACTATTAAAAAAGAAGGAGATTACAAGCATTTTAAAGGTGGTCGTGGTCGCGCTACAAAATTGGTAGATATCGATCAAGATGGAAAATTAGATCTAATTACGTCTGCATTTCCAACGCTAAAGGCATTAGACAAGGGAAATGTTGTTTATAATAGTGATACTGCATTAGCATTCAAGTTTAGTCAATATTTACCACATGCAGATAGAATGAGCATGAGAACCTCGCTTATAGATTATAATGGAGACAATATTACAGATATTATCTTTCATGGAGGTCAAGAAATGGTTTTAGTCAAAGGTTTAGCGGATGGCAAATTTGTGGATGCTTCCAAAACTGTTTTCGGAGATCTTCCGAAGATAAACCTAGTAAATAGTATTTCGGAAATTGATTTTGATAATGATGGCGATAATGATTTGTTTTTAACACGTTCAAAATTGCCTTTTGATTCGGAAAGTGAATATGATGCAGAAACTAAATCCTTTTATTTTTTTGCAAGACGAAATGCTTTCAACTTTGAAAATATTGAAGTAGATGGTGATTTGGAAATCGAAAATCTACAGATGGCTTATCCAAATTTTGATATTTTCTTAGGTGCTGAAAAGAAATTATGGAAACGTAAAGAAGATAAGCATGGACATCATGATTTAAAAATCACACAAGCTGAAGCACAAGGATTTCCAGAAGACACGAAAGCCAACGGATTATATATTGGGCATATTGGTAATGGAAAGTGGAGAATAGCTGGTTATACCAATTCGCCAACTAGTGGTGTTTTACATCATGTTACAAAATCACCAGAAATTATTGCATCTAAAAAACTGCCTGCTAAACTCTTAGAGAATAGAGATGGTACGTTTGTGGATGTCACAGAAGCCTTCGGAATTAATATTGCAGAGCAAACCACAAGTACGGCTGTTGGAGATTTTAATAACGATGGTTGGTCCGATATTTTTGTATTGCGTTACGGCAATTCAGCAACAGAAAATAAACATATTCTTTTATTAAATAAAGGTGGAAAGTCTTTCGAAAGTGTAAATTCTCATGGGCTTATAACAAAAGAACTAGGAGCTACAGGAATGGGAGCAGATGCGTTTGATTATGACAAAGATGGTGACCTCGATATTGTTTGTGCTAATGAAAGAGGTAGATGGCATTTATTTACAAATAATCATACGTCAATGACTAATAAATATGTGGTTGTAGATGTTGGATATGCGCCTTCAGGAAAGGCAACTGCAATGGGAGCTGTTTTAAAAATAAAAGCCTGTGGTAATACCTATAAAAGAATAGTTGGTGCTACATCATCCTCTTATTCCCATAGCTTTAACACACAATTGCATGTTGGTTTAGGTAACTGTAGCAAAATCGAATCCGCATCCGTTTTATATACTAATGGAGAAGAAGTGGATGTGCCAATTCGTAAATTAAATACCATATATACAATAGGAAGTAAAACACTTAAAAAATAAATACATGAAATCACTTTTAACCCTTTTAATAGTATTTATAACATGTAGTTGTATAGCACAAAACCCGAAAACTGTTTCTGTAGAAGAAAATTATAAAAATTGGAATTGGGAAAACGTATATGTTGCCAAAAACAAATATATCAGCTTGGCTGTTGTGTCAGATGCTGGAGGACGAATTCTAGAATATAATTTAGGAGAAGTGCCTTCTTTGTGGTTGAATTCAGAAATGTTAGGGAAAACATTTCCTGCAACAGACGAAATAAAACAAAACGAATGGCGCAACTTTGGAGGTTATAGATTAGTACCATTACCTTTTGAAAACTGTTCTGTAGATAGAGAAGGAAATAGAGGGAATCGTTGGCCACCACCAGTAATTATTGGTGCTGCTACTTACGATGTAACTAAAGGGAAAAACGACTTAGGTTTTGAAACTATAGAAGTGCAATCTGGAGTGCAACAATTACCTGTGCCTAAGTTTTTTGGCAATATAGGATTTGTGTATCCCGATAAAATTGAGGAAGAAATACAATATGCAAGAACATTATATATAGAACCCAATAGTAGTTTGGTATATATCGATCACACCTTAAAAAATGTTGGGGATAGGGAAGTGAAACGCGGACTTAAAATTTCGAGTCAGCATGTTTCAGAAACGGAAAAAGGATTACATGATGGTGAAAACTATGTGGCTTATGTTCCTTTTGATAAAAATTTAAAGTTACCAAATGGAGAACAATTCGAAATCACAACCAATGCAGACCAACGTTGGAATTACCTCAATCGTAATCGTTTTAAATTAGATAAAAAGAATCCAGAACATATTGAGAAATATTACAATCATGGTACCAACTGGAATGGTGAAGTCGCTCCAGGAATTTATGAAGTAGCATACGATTATAACCAAATGGCAGGAATTCACATGATAGCTTCCGAGTCTTGGTTGTGTTACGTGAATAAAAAAACCAATACCGCTTTTGCGAAAATTATGGAGCCTTATAATCCAGAATTGGAATACGATCATGGTTTAAACAATGCTATTTTTTGTAGTGGCTTGTCGGAAGGATATATAGAAACGGAAGTACAAACACCACTTTATACTTTAGCACCAAACGAAAGTTTTGATTACAGAGAAATTCATGGTGCTGCTCAAATTGAAAATGCACCCGTTTTAAACGTGAATTTAGCAGGAATTACAACCAAAAAAATAACATTTACTAATTCCGGAAATAGTGTAGAAGGCACGTATGGGGTTTTTATAGAAGGTAAAGCGGTACTGCAATTTAAAACAGGAGATACTCTTTTAAAATCTTACGATGTAGAGAGCGTGAATCCTTTAAAAGTTTTTAAAATGAATGTAGCAATCGAAAAACCAGCGTATTTTGATACGATGCAAATCGTGGTTATCGATACGAATAAAAATGAAACTGTTTTAGATAGTTTATATTTTCAATAAAGGATGATTAGAGCTTCTTTGTATATCTTATTTTTAGTCAGTATGTTGTCTTGTACCACTGTACAATCGCAGTCTACAAAGTCTATCGCTAAGACAAAAATTAAAACGCTTAAAACACTTATCCATACTTTAGAACAGCAAAATATTGAAACGCATAAAGAAGAATTAGCAATTGCTACTGCCGAAACGTTTTTAAAATTTGCCATTTGGGATGAACGTAATTTGGAAGAAAATACGGAACTATTCAAACAAATAAATATCTATAAAGATAGTGCAGCTATAATGGCGCAGAAACTACCAAAGTTTGAAAGAAATGATGTAATAAAACTATTAGATGAGACTATAGAAACTGCTCAGAAATTAGTCAATAATGAGATTAAAAGAACACCTTATATAAGACCAAATTGGTCAGAAATCACATTAAAAGGAAGCAGTTTGTTGTATAAAAATAGACCGGTATTTTTGCATGATTACACATGGAAACCTACTTCAGATAAGCTATCTACATATTTTGGAGCATTAAATAATGCTTTTATTGCTCCTAGTCAGTTAGAAAATAAAGAAGGAAATCTAAATAAATCCGTAACAGAACGATTGCAAGCCAATACATCTAACAACACAGGTTTTGTGTTTATTTCGCATAAAGGGATACCAAAATGGGCTTCCAGTGCTTATGGTGAAGAATTTGGTCAAATTATTGGTAAACCATTTACATCGTATGATATTGATAATCCTGGAGCACTAGATATGTTATCCAAATTATTTAAGGCAACAGTTCCAACTTTTGTAGAAAAAAAATATACGCAATTAGGGTATATGTTAACAAATGAACCTCGTTGGGCTAATTACACGAATGGTAAAAAGAAAGTTTGGTTTCGATCGGATGTTTCCAATTATACCATTCAAAAATTTAAAACTTGGCTTCAAGAAAAGCATAAAACGATAGCAGTTTTAAATACACTTTGGAATACAAACTTGAAAGATTTTGATGCCATAGCTACTGTTTTACCTGTAGATATTTCAGAAAGAAGTACTGCGAAATGGTACGATTGGACGACTTTTAATCAAGAACGAGTAACAGATTGGTTTACGTTTATGAAATCTGAAATCCGTAAATACGATCCTAAAGCAAAAGCACATCTAAAAGTAATGCCTTCTATTTTTACAGACAATGATCCAGATTCTGGAATCGATTGGGAAGCATTAACCGAATTGAGTGAAATTAACGGAAACGACGCTGCATCGCATTACAATAATACGCGACCTGACACTTTTGAATGGGACGATAATTATATTTGGAACTGGAGAGAATTATATATGGGTTACGACTTTTTAAAATCGATTCAACCCAATCAAATCAATTTTAATTCGGAAAGCCATTTGCTTAGCGGCAGTCATGTTCGTGATTTATATATGAATCCTAAATACGTTAGAGCTTCGTATTGGTCTGCACATATTTTAGGTTTAAACGTTTCACAAACTTGGTTTTGGCCTAGAAGAGAAGATGGTTCATTACGTGCAAATTCAGGGAAGGGGTATGCAGGATCTAACAATCAGCAGCCACGTGTTACATTCGAATTAGAAAACACACTATTAGATTTAAATCGTTTTTCGGAAGAGATTACAGCCTTTCAGCAACAGAGAAAACCTATTCGTTTATTTTATTCTAAAACATCGGCTACTCAGAATGCGGGATATATGGATACGATGTTTGCTTTATATGAAAGCTTAAATTTTGAAGGTTTGCCTTTAGGTTTTGTCACTCAAAACATCATCAAACGTATAGATAATTCAGATTGGGATGTTATATTAATTCATAAAACAAAACAAGTTACCTCTTCCGAATTGCTAACGCTTCAAAAGCATTTAGATGCTGGAGGAATAATTGTTATAGATAATGAAAGTCTGAAGACGGATGAATATGGAAGGCCAATTTCCGCTTTAAAAGCAAGTAATGGTCAATTACTATTCGTTGCAACTTTAGAAGAAATGAAAGTTAAAGCATTATCTATATTAGATGCTAAAAATCAGTTGCCAACCGTAGAGATTATTGAAAACGATGGGAATGACGTAAAAAAATGTATCTGGAGAGTGATTAAAAATGAGGCAGGAAACCAAGTGTTATCGATACTAAATGTTGGAAAAACAGACGTAAAGTTGCGGGTAAAAAATAGAAAATCGAATACAATAATAGCCTTTAAAGAGCTAATAGATGGCGTGCCAATGGAAGCATCACCAACGCTAAAACCTTATGAAGTGTTATTTATCGAAGAAATTAAAAATGAATAGAAATACTAAATCCTTTTACAAATGAATATATCAAGAAAAATAATAGGAGCATGCAGTTTTTTGCTACTTTTAGCTGTAGGTTGTAACGCTACCAAACAAGGCGCAGAAGATACAAAAGAAGAAAATACAACGGTGGAAACTAAAATGGTGGAGACGCCAAAACGACCAAATATTGTCATGATTCTATGTGATGATTTGGGATATTCGGATGTTAGTTTTAACGGTTCTAAAGATATTACAACACCCAACTTAGATGCTTTGGCTGCCACAGGAACAAAATTTACTTCGGCGTATGTACCACATCCATTTTGCGGTCCTAGTCGTGCAGGAATTCTAACCGGTCGTTATGCACACACTATTGGTGCACAATTCAATTTACCACCAAATAGCGAAACCATTGCTCAAGGTATTGATGTAAATGAAAAATTTATGAGTAAAATGCTTAATGAGGCTGGTTATAGAACAGGTCTTGTTGGTAAATGGCATTTAGGAGCAGTAGATAAATACCACCCAAATAACAGAGGATTTGATGATTTTTATGGCTTTTTAGGAGGTGGACATAATTACCATCCAGAAGATTATAAGAAAAAGTATGCAGATGCTGAAAAACGAGGTGTAAAAGTGATTTGGGATTACCTATCTCCTTTAGAACATAATGGGGAAAAAGTAACCAATGATACCGAGTATTTAACAGATGAATTATCTAATCATGGCGTTCGTTTTATTGCCGAATCTTCAAAACAAGACAATCCGTTCTTTTTGTTCATGTCTTATAATGCGCCACACACACCTTTGGAAGCGAAGAAAGAAGATTTAGAAATGTTTGCTAATATTAAGGATAAAGACCGTCGTACCTATGCCGCTATGGTGTATGCTGTAGATAGAGGTGTTAAGAGTATTGTCGAAACTTTAAAAGCAACTGGTGAATATGATAATACGCTAATCGTTTTTTATAGTGATAATGGAGGGCGACCAGATAAAGGAGCAAATAACTTCCCTTTAAAAGAAGGGAAAGGAAGTGTTTATGAAGGTGGTTACAGAGTACCAATGTTTTTCCATTGGAATGGTGTTGTGCCTGCAGGAAATGTGTACAACGATCCTGTTTCTGCTTTAGATTTATATCCAACATTTGCAAAATTAGCGGATGCTACAATTCCTTCGACTAAAACATTAGATGGGAAAGATATGTGGAATAATTTTATGACGAATAAAGAAGTTCGAGAAGATGGTAATATCTTCACTATGAGACATAGAAATGGATTTAGTGATGTTGGTGTAAGAAATGGAAAATGGAAAGCTGTAAAGGCGTATAAACAAGATTGGAAGTTATTTGATATCGATAAAGATATTAGCGAGACTAATGATATTAGTGCAGCGCATCCTGAAGTTTTAAGGAAATTAGTAGCAGATGCCAAAGCGTGGAGCGAAACACATGTGCAACCAAAATGGTGGCATAATAAAAAAACAGGTGAAGAATGGAAAGCAGATAAAATGCCACATTTTGAAAAGACATTTAGTCTAAATTAATACTTTTCAAAATGACCATAAAGGATAAGTCAAACACTAAAACGTATAAAGCTTCCGAAGATAGATATGATAAAATGATCTATAATAGAAGCGGTAATAGTGGTGTGTTATTGCCTGCAATATCTTTAGGGTTATGGCACAACTTTGGATTTGTGGATGCATTTCAAAATGCAAGAGAAATTTTAAGGTGTGCATTCGATTTAGGGATTACTCATTTTGATTTAGCTAATAATTACGGACCGCCTTATGGTGCTGCAGAAGAAAATTTTGGGAGGATATTTAAAAAGGATTTTAAGTCTTATAGAGACGAGTTATTTACTTCTACCAAAGCAGGTTATGATATGTGGCCTGGACCTTATGGAAATTGGGGATCTAGAAAATATTTAATCTCTAGTTTAGATCAAAGTTTGCAGCGCATGCAATTGGATTATGTAGATGTATTTTATCATCACAGACCCGACCCAAACACACCTTTAGAAGAAACCATGCTAGCTTTATCGGATATCGTTAGGCAAGGAAAAGCATTGTATGTTGGAATTTCTAACTATAAACCGGAAGAAACAGCGAAAGCTTCAAAGTTACTAAAAGCCTGGAATGTGCCTTTTATAGTGCATCAAGCACGATATTCTATTTTAGATCGTTGGGTGGAAGATGGATTGTTAGATACATTAAAAGAAGAAGCCTTGGGTTGTGTAGCCTTTTCTCCTTTGGCGCAAGGCATGCTTACCGATAAATATCTAAAAGGTATTCCGCTGCATTCTAGAGCCGCAAAAGAAAACACACACTTGGATGCCGAGAAAGTAAAAGCAACGATTGCCAAGGTAAAAGTATTAAACAGTATTGCAGAATCACGAGGACAAAAATTATCGCAAATGGCAATTTCATGGTTGCTTCATAAGCCAGAAATTACTTCCGTTTTAATTGGAGCTAGTTCCACAGAGCAACTAAAAGAAAATGTGAAAGCTCTAGAAAATTTAAGTTTTTCGGAAGAAGAATTGAAAAAAATTAATGTTTGCTAATCTAGTCTTCTTGTTTATTAATTATTTTATTTCGGAACAATTCCCATATTTTATAAAATTTCTTATTAATTCTAAAAATGGGTTTAGGTAAAATACTCTTATTATAAGTTAAAAAAGCACTGAGAATTATATAAATATTAAAGTAATATAGCAAGGTAATAACCAATACAGTAACTAATTATCCTTGGACATGGCATTAAAAAATAGAGTATGTATACTATTAATTTTACTTTTTATTTCATTAGATAGCAATGCGCAATTAAGCTTTTGCTCTGGTAATTCTGGAGACCCCATTTTTACGGAAAATTTTGGTACTGCTCCAAGTGCTACTTTGCAAAATGTATCCTTGCCTTCAGGAACAACAACTTATAATTTTTTAGGTGCCACAGTATTTGGTGATGGTAAATATACCGTTTCCAATAGTTCAGACTACTGGAATTGGTTTGATGGTCCTAATTACGGATTCGAAGATCATACACCAGGCGATACTAATGGAAGAATGTTAATTGTTAATGCTAGTCATACTCCAGGCGAGTTTTTTAGTTTACCTGTTTCTGGACTTTGTGAAAATACAACCTATGAATTCTCTTCTTGGTTGGTTAATTTAACACCTAGAGATTTGTATAACATTGGTAGCTTGCCAAATCCATGTAATGTAAGTTTTGAAATATGGGATAGTTTAGATACAACGCAGCTAGCATCAGGAACTACTGGTGATTTTTTTGGTGGACTAAGCACAGATACTGGAGAATGGGTTCCATATGGCTTGGTATTTCAAACGTTAGTCGGTCAGACTTCAGTGATTTTAAAAATGGTAAATAACGGCGTTGGTGGTTATGGAAATGATTTAGCAATAGATGATATTGTCTTTAAAACTTGTGGTGATTTTATTTCGATTGGTGATAGCGCAAATAATCCAAATATTTCCATTTCTAGCTGTGAAACGCCTTATGCAACAACACTAACCGTAACTCCAGATTTCTCTGTCTTTACTTCACATTTTTATCAATGGCAAGAAAGTATGGATGGGATTACTTGGACAGATATATCAGGGGAAACTTCAGCAAGTAGCACTATAAACGGTATTACTGCTACAACCTATTATAGATCAAAAGTTGCCGAATCTATGGTGAACTTGAATAATTCGTCATGTAATACGGTTTCAGATGTATTTTCGATTACTGTAAATCCAGTACCTGCCAATCCAGGAAATGTAAACTGTTGGGATAATTTTCAGTTAGACGCTACTTCATGTCTGTATGTAAATCTAGGAACGGTGCCTACCAACCCAGGAAACGTTACCTGCTGGGATGATTTTCAATTAGACGCTACTTCTTGTACGTATGTAAATCTAGGAACAGCACCTACTAATCCAGGAAATGTAAACTGTTGGGATGATTTTCAATTAGACGCTACTTCATGTTTGTATGTAAATCTAGGAACTGCTCCTTCTAATCCAGGAAACGTTACCTGCTGGGATGATTTTCAATTAGATGCTACTTCTTGTATGTATGTAAATTTAGGAACGGCACCTGCTAACCCAGGAAACGTCACCTGTTGGGATGATTTTCAATTAGATGCTACTTCTTGCATGTATGTCAATCTAGGAACGGCACCTACTAATCCAGGAAATATGACCTGTTGGGATGATTTTCAATTGGACACTACTTCTTGTATGTATGTAAATTTAGGAACAGCGCCTATCAATCCCGGAAACGTAACCTGCTGGGATGATTTTCAATTAGATGCTACTTCCTGTATGTATGTAAATCTAGGAACAGCACCCACTAATTCAGGAAATGTAACCTGTTGGGATGATTTTCAATATGACGTTGCATCGTGTATGTATGTAAATCTAGGAACTGCACCAACTAATCCCGGAAACGTCACCTGTTGGGATGATTTTCAATTAGACGCTACTTCTTGTACGTATGTCAATCTAGGAACGGCTCCTATTAATCCAGGAAACGTTACCTGCTGGGATGATTTTCAATTAGATACTACTTCTTGTATGTATGTAAATCTAGGAACGGCACCTACTAATCCAGGAAATGTAAATTGTTGGGATGATTTTCAATTTGACGCAACTTCTTGTATGTATGTAAATTTAGGAACTGCGCCTATCAATCCAGGAAACGTAACCTGCTGGGATGATTATCAATTAGACCCTACTTCTTGTCTGTATGTAAATCTAGGAACTGCACCAACTAATCCAGGAAACGTGACCTGCTGGGATGATTATCAATTTGACGCTACTTCTTGTCTGTATGTAAATTTAGGAACTGCACCTACCAATCCAGGAAACGTTACCTGTTGGGATGATTATCAATTAGACCCTACTTCTTGTCTGTATGTAAATCTAGGAACGGCACCTAATCATCCAGGAAATGTAACTTGTTGGGATGATTTTCAATTAGACACTACTTCTTGTTTGTATGTAAATCTAGGAACGGCACCTACTAATCCAGGAAACATTACCTGCTGGGATGATTTTCAATTAGATACTACTTCTTGTACGTATGTAAATCTGGGAACGGCACCTACTAATCCAGGGAATGTAACGTGTTGGGATGATTTTCAATTAGATACTACTTCTTGCATGTATGTCAATCTAGGAACTGCACCAACTAATCCAGGAAACGTAACTTGCTGGGATGATTTTCAATTGGATGCAACTTCTTGTATGTATGTAAATCAGGGAACACAACCATTAGATACCGTGGAAGAATTTGTAATGTTTTGTGAAGGGGAAACCATTATATTATATGCAAACACCACGATAGTAACTCCTAATTATTTGTGGGATTCGGGCGAAACTACAGATAGCATAACGGTTAGTAGTGCAGGGGATTATTCTGTTGAAGTATCCGATAGTTGCTCTACTACCATTATTAATTTTTATGTTTCGCAAATAGATATACCCGTTATTGAAGCTGTAACTTCCAATGGGAGTGATATTGTTGTCGAAATGACAAGTACAGGAGATTTCTTATATTCTTTAGATGGCATTTCTTTTCAAACAAACCCTACCTTTTATAATGTAGTTGCAGGTCAATATATCCTTTATGTGAAATCATCTGATTGTGATACTACGGTTTCTATTGCGCATTTACATTTCTATATTCCTAAGGTTTTTACGCCAAATAATGACTCTTATAATGATACTTTCTCCTTAGCTATATCTAATTATTTTGCTTCTACAGAGGTTTATATTTTTGACCGTTATGGCAAATTATTATATTCTGCTATAAACAGTAATGTAAATTGGGATGGAACATTTAAAAACAAGAAATTACCGTCTTCAGATTATTGGTATCATATTATCATAGGAGAACAGCAGTTTAAGGGACATATTACTTTAAAACGTTAATTATTCTCCAAATGCTAATTAGCGTTTACATGAAATTTGTTCCTCTTAACTTGGAGTAGCATTTGTGACTAAAAAAAACGGCTATTAAAGTCGATGCTCTAATAGGGAATAATGGAAGGTGGTCAGATAAGTGTCGAAATAAATAGGTATACATGTTACAGAAAAGTAATGACTTCTTTTGGGATTTGGATATTTTTTGATCTAAAAAATGCACTCTAAAATAAGATGTAGGAGGAGGATAGTTTTAAAATTATTACCTTTTTATAACGAAAAACTATTTTTTTTGCATCCCGAATAGGTCTCTATCGAACATAAAACGCAGATAATATTCATTTTTGTTCGGGATCCATCTTTGCTAATTGGTCTGGTAAAACGCTTTAATCCTCAAGAAAACCCTTTCGTATAGGTATAAAAAAAACGGTTTAGAAATATCTAAACCGTTTAATAATAAAACCTTACGTTTTGTAGCGAGAACGAGATTTGAACTCGTGACCTCTGGGTTATGAATCCAACGCTCTAACCAACTGAGCTACCTCGCCATAATTTGAGTTTGCAAATATATAAACAATTCTTAAGCACGCAAACAAACAAATTAAAAAGTTTTAAAAATAAATTTTAGAACTTTATAATTAAATGTATATATTGAACAAAATATTATTTTTTCTATGAGCGACAAAGTTAAATACGAATTAGAATTCCCTATACATGCATCACCGCAACTGTTATATCAATATATTTCTACGCCTTCTGGTTTATCAGAATGGTATGCAGAAAATGTAAATTCTCGAGGAGAGTTTTTTAAATTTATTTGGGATGGTTCAGAAGAAGAAGCCAAACTATTAAGTAAAAAGAGTGGCGAACGCATTAAATTTAAATGGTTGGATGATGAAGATAGTTCTACTTTTTTTGAAATTAGAATTCAAGTAGACGAAATTACTAAAGATGTTTCTATCATGATTACCGATTTTGCAGATGAAGATGAGGTGGAAGAATCCAAAATGCTTTGGGAAAATCAAATTTCAGATTTAAAGCAAGTATTAGGTTCCGCTTAAAAAAGAATACGATTATTAAACTTATATTTGTCCCGAATTAATTTTCGGGACTTTTTTATGATAAATTTTAATGGAAATATTACGGACGAAATAAATATAATTTCGTTTAACAATAGAGGTTTTAATTATGGTGACGCTATATTTGAAACTATAAAATGTTCGCACGGTAAACTATTGTTTTTTGAAGATCACTACTTTAGACTAATGGCTTCTATGCGTATTATGCGCATGGAAATACCAATGCACTTTACGATGGAATTTTTAGAAGAACAAATTTTAGAAACCTTAACAGCAAATCATTTGTCAGATGAATCTGCAAGAGTGAAGTTAATGGTGAATAGAGTAGCAGGTGGTTTATATCTTCCAAAAAATAATGAAATCGATTATGTAATAAGTACCGCAAAATTAGATGCCGATTTTTATCTTATTAATTCGCAGAAATATGAGGTAGACTTATTTAAAGATTATTATGTGTCTCCAAGTTTATTATCTACACTAAAGACAAATAATAAGGCGTTACACGTAGTAGGAAGTATTTATGGAAACGAAAATAACTTAGACAACTGTTTACTGCTAAATACAAATAAGAGCGTTGTAGAAGCTTTAAATGGAAATATATTTTTAGTAAAAGGAAAAACAATTAAAACTCCGCCTTTAACAGATGGTTGTTTAAAAGGAATTATGCGTAAGCAAATTATGGAAGTCATTGCGTTAATACCAGAAATCACTTTGGAGGAAGCTTCTATTTCTCCTTTTGAATTACAAAAAGCTGACGAATTATTTATAACAAATGTTATCACAGGAATACAGTCTATAACCAAATACAGAAAGAAAGCATTTGATCATACTATAGCGGAAGATTTAGTTAAAAAACTAAATGTAAAAATTAGATTATCTAATTAAGACTGGGGTTTTCTGGTGCATTAGACCATATACTATATTCGCCACCAAATTCTAGCATTTTTTCTCTCCAAAAAGCTTCACAGTTTTTTTCGATAATTTCTTTTTTGTATACATTTTCTGTAACCACCCAAGAGTTTGATTTAAGTTCATCATCCAGTTGGTTGGCTTGCCAGCCAGAATATCCTAAAAAGAAACGGATATGCTTTTTATTTAATTTTTTATCCGCAATAAGTTCTGCTACTTTACTAAAATCTCCTCCCCAAAAGATACCTAAAGATATTTCTATACTATTTGGTATAAGTTCGGGTACTTTATGAATAAAATAAAGATTGTCTTGTTCTACAGGACCGCCATTGTATACTTTAAAATCTGCATCAATTCCTGGTACAAGGTCGTGAATGGTGTACTCTAATGGTTTATTTAAAATAAAGCCAATAGAGCCATCTGAATTGTGATCTGCGAGTAAAACAATAGATCTATTAAAGGACATGTCTCCAATAATAGAAGGTTCTGCAATAAGTAAATTGCCCTTTTTTGGTTTGGTTGAAATCATAAAGATTTATTTTGACTGTACTAAATCTAGTAAAATTTTATTAATTAACCAATATTTATTAAAATTAACATAAAAAAAAGCCTTCTTAAGTAAGAAGGCTTTTTTAAAATATTCTAAAAAAGAATTAGTTTACAGCGCTAGATAAATCTGAACCTGCTTTAAACTTAACCACGTTTTTAGCTTTAATTTTTATAGTAGCTCCTGTTTGAGGATTTCTTCCATCTCTTGCAGCTCTTTTAGAAACTGACCAAGATCCAAACCCTACTAAAGAAACTCTGTTTCCTTTTTGTAAAGCACCTTCAATTTCTATTAACGCACATTCTAAAGCTTTCTTTGAAGCTGCTTTAGTAATTCCTGCGTGTTCTGCCATTGCATCGATTAAATCTGTTTTGTTCATAATTTTAATTTTAAGTATTAATAAATTGTTGGTTAAACATTATTGTTATATCCTCTACAAAATTATACGGAAATTCAAACCACGCAAGTAATAGCAAGGGAAATACGCTTTTTTGTTAATAACTTATGCGTTTTGTTAATAAAGCTAGTGGATTTTATCGAATTTTTAACAAGTCAACAAGCATAAGGCTTTACAGCATTTTTGCGTTTTCATCAAAATTATAACCGTTTAAAAGGGAGTTTGCATCCATTTTTCGTTTTCCAGGAAGCTTAATTTCTTTTATAATTAAGTAACCTTCTTGAACAGAAACCTTTATCTCTTTTTTTGTGGTTATTACTTTTCCTATTTCTAAATCATGTGCTTCTACTTCTTTTTCGGCAGCATAAATTTTAATATCTAATGTCTCTTCCTTATTTTGTAAAATACACCAAGCAGCAGGATACGGACTTAATCCTCTTACCTTATTATATATATTATCTAAAGTGTCGTTAAAATCGATCTTACAATTATCTTTATTTAATTTATATGCCGTTTTCATTTCTGCATTTTCAGGCTGTGGTGTTGTTTCCACATCTCCTTCCGCTATAAGACCAACGGTTTTTAAAACGAGATTACTTCCTAAGCACATTAATTTATCATGCAAGCTTCCGGCGTTTTCGTTTTCTTCAATGGTAACTTCCTCTTGAAGAATCATTGCACCAGTGTCAATTTTTTCGTCTATAAAAAAAGTAGAGACACCTGTTTTTGCTTCGCCATTTATAACCGCCCAGTTTATTGGTGCCGCACCACGATAGTTAGGTAGTAGCGAAGCATGCAAATTAAAAGTACCATATGCTGGCATTTGCCAAACAACTTTAGGTAACATTCTAAAAGCAACTACTATTTGTAAATTAGCGTTTAATGCTGCTAATGCTTCGGTAAAGCTTTCTGCTTTTAAATTGGTGGGTTGCATAATATGTAAACCTTGTGATTTGGCATATTCTTTTACTGCAGATTCATTCAACTTTCTACCACGACCAGCAGGTTTGTCTGGCGCAGTAATTACACCAACAATGTTGTATTTGTTTTCTACTAATGTTTGTAAAGTGGCAACTGCGAAGTCTGGAGTTCCCATAAATACGATTCTTAAATCTCTCATTATAAATGTGCTAATTTGTAGGTGTTCGTTTTTGTAATAGTAATAATATGATGCTCTAATAGTAATTGGAGCGTGTTATTCATTTCTTTTTCAGAAAATGGTAATTCTTTTAAAATTGCTCTTGAAGATAAATGGCCGTTTTCTAATAAGCTAATGATTGCGTTTTTAACGGATTTTATTTCTTTTACTTCTGGTTTTTTCTTGGTAATACAGACAGAACAAATACCGCAAGGTTTTAAATCTTTCTCCCCAAAATAGGAGAGTAGTTGTATGCTTTTACAAAGGTCTTCTTTTTTAACATAGCTTAAAATAGCAGCAACTTGTTCTTGCTTTAATGTGTTTTGTTGTTTTAAAACATTTGCAATTACATTAATCGTTTTGTCGTCTTCTCTAGGTTCTAGAAAAGTGATTTCAGCATCGGTTTTAGAGGTGTTTAGCGTGATTATTTCATCTTTTTCTAATTGCGCTAAAACTTTTAATACAATGTTTTCGTTCACCGAAGCTTTATCTGCTACTAGCGTTGTGTTTAATTTTATTTCTTGATCAAAAATACCACCGTAAGTTCTTAAAATAGATTTTACAACAAGGCTTAAATGATTGTTATGCTGTAAATAAGCAAATAAACTATTGTTGCTTATTATAAACTGTACTTGCGTTTGTCTATTAAACTGTTTCGATAAACTAATGACACTAGTTCTATCTAAAAACTGAATAGCATTATAGCATAAAATGGTATTGAATGTATAGGTTTTACAAAATTGATTAAAATTAAATTGATGGGTGGTATCTACACCTTCACCATAGGATATTTGAAAGTAGCTACAGAGTTTTCGATATACTACTTTTACAAAATCTATGGTAGGTAATCCGTCCAAAAATTGCTTTTTTACTAAAGCTTCATCGCTATTATTTTTTAGAATAACGGCAAATGCTTTTTTGCCATTTCTTCCGGCACGACCGGCTTCTTGAAAATAACTTTCTATACTTTCTGGTAAGTTTAGATGAATAACGGTTTTCACATCCGGCTTGTCAATTCCCATACCAAAAGCATTGGTAGCAACCATTACTTGGTTTTTGTTTTGTAACCAGTCGTTTAGGTGTTTGTCCTTTTCGTTATTACTTAGTCCGCCGTGATAATAGGTAGCGCTTATATTTTGTTTGGCTAGCATATTACAAATCTCTACCGTAGATTTTCTATTTCTAACGTAAATGATGGAAGGCGCATTCTGTTTTTTTAAAATGCTTTCCATTTTGTAATATTTATCATCTTCATGAAAAACCATGTATGCTAAATTTGGTCTTGCAAAAGATTGTTTAAATATTTTAGGATTTATAAAATCGAGTTCTTTTATAATATCATCTACCACCAAAGGTGTTGCAGATGCTGTAAGTCCAATACAATTCGCACTAGGTTTTATTTGTCGTAATAATTCTATGTTTTTGTAGGACGGTCTAAAATCATTTCCCCATTGTGAGATGCAATGTGCTTCATCTACAGCAATAAGGTTTACATTCATTTGTTTTATGCGGTCTTGAACTAGTTCTTGCTGTAGACGTTCTGGAGAAAGATAAAGAAACTTATAATTACCATAAATGCAATTGTCTAGAAGCGTATCTAGCTCTTTATAATGTATGCCGCTAGTAAGCGCAATAGCTTTAATACCTTTATCTGTTAGCGTTTTTACTTGGTCTTTCATTAAGGCAACCAAAGGGGAAACGACAATACAAATACCATCTTTTGCAAGTGCAGGAATTTGAAAACATAAAGACTTGCCTCCTCCAGTTGGCATTAGTGCCATAACATCTTCTCCTGCAATTACTGCATTTATAATGTCTTCTTGAAAAGGGCGGAAACTGGTAAAGTTCCAATAACGTTCTAATATGTTTATCGCATTTTGCATTACAATGCTTTTACCACATTTAAAATAAAGTCGGCTCTACTTTCTATAGACCCAAATGGTACATCTACTAAGCTATAATTATAGGTTTTGTAGGTGTTTAATAAGTGTTTATGTATTTCTATTGCTTGTTCAAAATTTTCGTAGCGTTCGCTATCACTACTAAAAATTTCCTGCCAAGGCGCTAAAATAAAAACATGATCATACAAATTGTCTTTACATGCGTTTCTAAATTCTTCGGGATAATCATCACCAATAAAATCCATATATGCTAAGACGTCAGGAATTCCTCTGTCTAAAAAGATAAAGTCTTCCTTAAAAGCATTTGCCTCTTCAAATTGTTTTTTTCTTCCTTTTAAAAGTAATTCACTAAATAAAAGAGGTTCTGTTAAAAAGAGTTGCTCAATACCATCTTCACGAGCTTTTAAGGTGATTTGTCTAGATATTTCTTCGATACAATTATGGCCTCGTTTAATAAGCTCATTTATTATAGAAGTCTTTCCCGTTCCTGGTCCTCCAGTTATGATAATTTTCTTTGTATTCAAGTTTGGCAAGGTTTTGGGTGTAAAAATCGGAATTTAAATCTTAAATAAAGAACTCCTTTGCACTTTTTTCGATGGGTTGTAAAATGCTGTTTTTAGTGGATGCTTTGTCTTTTTTCATTCTGTAGCGATGGAATGCATTATAAAAAAGGCTTATATGTTTCAAAAATAGGATTATTCGTTTACCCAAAAAATGTTAAACGCATTTCAGAAATGTAAAGGAAACCGTATCTTTACCACATATTTTTTAATCATGAGCGAAAAACAAAACCCAGAAGAATTTTATACAAAATTAAAGGCGCAATTGTATGATACTGCAACATGGCCATCCAAATATTTATATAAATTTATAGTAGAATCAGACTTGCACAAAATTGCAGAAATTGAAGCTTTATTTGATAATATTGGTGCTGTTCTTAATACTATGGAATCAAAAAACGGAAAATACACAAGTATTTCCATTCATGTAGTTATGGAAAATCCAGAAGCAGTAATTGCAAAATATGAAGAAGTTGCAGAAAATGTAGAAGGAGTTATTAGCCTTTAAACCTGAGGTTTGCTTAAAATTTAATTTTCAGAAGCCTAAGAAAAGGCGAGGTTTGAAGCGTGAAATTATTAAAATATAGAGATATTGTAAAAAAAATATACGATAAAATTGCATTTTTTTAGGGTTTTTAAAAGGTTGGATGCATTTGTCCTAATTTTTCAAATTAACTAGTTCGTCCTTCAAAATAATAACTGCGAATGGAATAAAAATGCATTCAAACTGAAAACAAAGATTAAGTCGAACTCCAGTTTTAAATATTTTTTGTACTTTGCACAAGCATAATAACTACGTGCAAATAATATAACTCTACACTTAAATTTTGATAGATATTTTAGAATACAACACAGAACGCGAGCATTTAATTATTCCTGAGTATGGAAGACATATGCAGAAAATGATTGCACATGCTAAAACACGTGAAACCAAAGAAGAACGTAATAAGTTAGTAAAAGCCATTATATCTGTAATGGGAAACATGCAACCACATTTACGTGATGTACCAGATTTTCAACATAAACTTTGGGATCAGCTTTTTATTATGGCTGATTTTGATATCGATGTAGATTCTCCGTACCCAGAACCTTCTCGTGAAGAATTATACGCAAGACCTGATACTTTAGAATATCCTCAGAATTTTCCTAAATATAGATTTTATGGTAATAATATAAAAACCATGATTGATGTTGCTAACACTTGGGAAGATGGTGAAATGAAAGAAGCTTTAGTCTATACTATTGCTAATCATATGAAAAAGTGTTTTTTAAATTGGAATAAAGATACTGTAGAAGATTATATTATTTTTAATCATTTATTTGAATTATCAGATGGGAAAATTAACTTGAAAGAATCGGAAGAAGATTTATCAGATTCTACAAGTTTAATGCGAAGCAAAAAGAAGTATGCGAATACAAATACCAATACGAATACTAAGAAAACGCATTATAAAAAAAGTAACAGTAACACAAACCAAAGTCGAAGCAGAAAACGCTACTAGTATTTCATGGGAACATTTAAAATTGAAGGAGGTCACCAATTAAAAGGAAAAATTCAACCTCAAGGAGCAAAAAACGAAGCCTTACAAATTTTATGTGCTGTATTACTAACTCCAGAGTTAGTAACTATAAATAACATTCCAGATATTGTAGATGTTAATAAGCTTATAGAATTATTAAAAAAATTAGGCGTAAAAGTTAATAAATTAGGAAAAGGTTCTTATACTTTTCAAGCAGATGAAGTAAATTTAAATTACTTAGAGTCGGAACAATTTAAGATTGATGGTCGTGGACTAAGAGGTTCTATTATGATCGTTGGACCACTTTTAGCTCGTTTTGGAAAAGGGTATATTCCAAAACCTGGAGGAGATAAAATTGGTAGACGAAGACTAGATACACACTTTGAAGGCTTTATTAAACTTGGAGCAAAATTTCGTTATAATAAAGAAGATTATTTTTACGGTGTAGAAGCAGATAAACTAAAAGGAGCATACATGTTGCTAGATGAAGCATCAGTGACAGGTACCGCAAACATCGTTATGGCTGCTGTTTTAGCAGAAGGAACAACAACTATTTATAACGCAGCTTGTGAGCCTTATTTGCAACAGCTTTGTAAAATGCTTAACCGAATGGGAGCAAAAATTACAGGTGTTGGTTCTAATATGTTAACTATTGAAGGCGTCGACGCATTAGGTGGAACAGAACATAGAATGCTTCCAGATATGATTGAAATTGGTAGTTGGATTGGTTTAGCTGCTATGACAAAAAGTGAACTGACCATTACTAATGTAAGTTGGGATGACTTAGGTCAAATACCAAATGTTTTTAGAAAACTAGGTATTACCGTGGAAAGAAGAGGAGATGATATTCATATTCCAGCGCATACCGATGGTTATGAGATACAAAGTTATATAGATGGTTCTATTTTAACTGTTTCTGATGCGCCTTGGCCAGGATTTACACCAGATTTATTGAGCATTGTTTTAACGATACTTACACAGGCAAGAGGAAGTGCTTTAGTGCACCAAAAAATGTTTGAATCACGTTTGTTCTTTGTTGATAAATTGATAGATATGGGAGCGAAAATTATTCTTTGTGATCCACATAGAGCAACTGTTATAGGTCATGATTTTAAATCACAATTAAAAGCTACTACAATGACTTCGCCAGATATTAGAGCAGGAGTTTCTTTATTAATTGCAGCTTTATCTGCTAAAGGAACCTCTACTATTCATAATATTGAGCAAATTGATAGAGGTTATGAAAATATTGACGAACGTCTACGTGCTATTGGCGCAAAGATTGAACGTGTAGAAGGAAATTAAAACTACAAATTATACAAAACAAAAAAGCTTCGAAATTACTTTCGAAGCTTTTTTTATATACTTAATTCTTAGATTAATCTATGTCGTAAAAATATTGTTCACTAGTAATTTTGCCATCCTTAACTTCATACACACAAACCTCTTCCATCTTTTGTCTTCCTTTTCCTTTAAAGGTACAATCAAAAGTCATTTTAGCCGTAAAAAAGTTACCTGCTATTATAGGCTCGCTAACTTCGCTAGCATGAAAATCTTCTACGCTTTCTAGCCATTCTTGACTTTTATTTAAAATGTTTTGCTTTCCAATAGTTAATTCACCTGGCGTTCCAGGCATCTCTTTACAAATAGCCGTTTCTGCATACAATGTATGAACACATTCTATATGTTTTTCTTCTTTACACATTTTCCACCAGGTATTGGCAACTTCTTTTGTATTCATATTTTTTGCATTATTTTTTAAAGTTAAAAATCCTGTATCCAAATGTGTTCAGGTATTCTTAGTTTGCGTTTAGGGCCGCTTTGTACGTTATCAAACAACGTTCTCTAGCTTCTTTATGATCTACCATTGGATTTGGATAGGTAAGTTCTTGAAAATCTGGAACCCATTTTTTTATATATTCTAATTGTTTGTCAAATTTTTGAATTTGGGTGGTAGGATTAAAAATTCGGAAATAAGGAGCGGCATCTACACCACAACCAGCAACCCATTGCCAATTTCCAATATTACTAGCCATTTCATAGTCGTGTAATTTTTCGGCAAAATAAGCTTCGCCTAAACGCCAATCAATTAGTAAGTGTTTGCATAAAAAACTGCCAACCAACATACGCACGCGATTGTGCATAAAGCCTGTTTCATTTAATTCTCGCATGCCAGCATCTACTAAAGGATAGCCGGTTTTACCTTCACACCAAAGTTGAAATTCTGCTTCGTTATTACGCCAAGCAATGTTATCGTATTGGGGTTTAAAACTTGTGGTAAGTGTTTGTGGGAAATGCCAAAGCGTTTGTATGAAAAATTCTCTCCAAATTAATTCCTGCCAAAATATTTCATTAGATTCAGTTATTGCTTTTTGCATCATTTTGCGAATGCTAACGGTTCCGAATCTTAAATGCGGACCTAATCTGGAAGTGCTATCTTTTGCTGGAAAATTTCTAGTTGCTTCGTAATTCTGAATCAAATTAGAAGTAACTTCATATCCTTTTATCTCCTGATTGGATGGCGTAAAACCAATAGCCTCCAAACCTAAATTAGGAAGGTTTTTTTCTTGGAATACATTATTTAATAAACTTTTAGAATCGTATGTTTCTAAATTCTTATTTCTAAAAGTTGTCTTCCATACTTTCATATATGGTGTATACACTAAATATGGTTTACCATCTTTTTTTACCACTTCGTCTTTTTCAAAAACAACATGGTCTTTAAAGGTTTTAAAGGCTGTGTTTTTGGTTTCTAAGAATGCTGAAATTTCCGTATCCCTAATTTTAGCGTACGGCTCATAATCCCGATTGGTAAACACGGAATCTATGGTATATTTTTCGGATAGATTTTTATAAACGTCTATAGGTTTACCATGATACATCGCAATACTACTATTGTAATTACTTTGTAAGTCCTTGTTTATCTTTTGTAAGGTATTATGAATAAAAGTAACACGCGCATCGTTTTTGGGTAGTTGTTCTAATATTTCTGTGTCAAAAATGAATAGTAGTAGTACTGGTTTTCCTGCTTGTAAAGCATGAAATAATCCAGTATTATCTGCTAATCTTAAATCGCGTCGAAACCAAAATATGTTTATAGATTCTTTCATTATTTGTAGGTTCCAAAAAGAGCTTCTAATTTTTCTTTTCTATAGGCAAAAATTTCTTCCAGCTTTGGTTTTACTAAAAAAGGATGTACCAAGCGTCCAATAAATCCGAAAGGGACTTTATAATCTATAATATCTTCCATTTCTACACCGCCATCAATTGCTTTAATAAAATGTTTATGATGCCAAAGCGCATAAGGACCAAAACGTTGTTCGTCTACAAAATACTGTTTATCTACTATGTGGGTGATTTCGGTAACCCATTTGGTTTTAATTCCTAAAACTGGAGTTACTATATATTGAATAATTTGCCCTGCATACATTGGCCTATCCGCTCCTGAAAGCGTTTTAAAACTCATATATTCTGGAGTAATTACTTTTAGATTTTTTGGGTCGGAAAGAAATGCCCAAGCTGTATCTACAGAAATTGGAAGATTTTGCTTTTTATGTAGTGTGTAAATTTTCATTAATTATTTATAAAAATGTAGGCATTAAGGGATGTAGCAATGCATAACCAAATCATATATGGTAGTACGAGATATCTAGTTTGTACGGTATTAAATTTAAAAAAGAAATAACATACAATAATGGTTAGTAATATAATTACTAATAAACCTAAAGCAATTTGATGTTGGTTAAAAAAAGCATAATTCCAGAGTACATTAAGAATAAACTGTATACTAAAAAGAGTAACTACTTCTTTGATGGGGACTTTATGATATAACTGCGCCATATAAATAGAAAAGCAGATCATAATGATAGTCCAAGCTACCCCAAAAACCCAGCCTGGTGGCGTCCAAGGTGCTTGGTTAAGATTGTTGTACCATTCGCTTTGCGGTCCATTAGCCATAAGCCAACGACCAATACCGAGAGCACCAAAATTTAAGATTAAGAACGGTAAGAATACTTTGATAAATTGCATATTAATCTTTTTTAAGGATATCTATTTCTTCTAAAATAGCATTTGCTTCTGCATATTTTTTATCGCTTTCGGATCGGTTTATATTCGAAAGTTGATGCCATTCTTTCATCAATTTATTGTACTTGTCTTGAAGTTTTTCTATTTGTGATTTCTTTTTAAATAACCCGAACATAATTTTCTAGTTTAAATGTTTTGTGATTTTAGTACTCATTGGGTTTGTTGTAGAAAAGTAATAATCCACTAACTGACCTTCATTATTTATAAGATATTTCTGAAAATTCCATTTTACAGTAGAATCTGATTTTCCATTTAATTTTTTTTGCGTTAACCATTTATAAAGCGGATGTTGGTTACTTCCTTTAACGTCGGTTTTCTCGGTCATTAAAAAGGTAACCCCATAATTTTTCTGACAAAAACTTTGAATTTCGCTAGGAGTTCCAGATTCCTGATTACCAAATTGATTACAAGGCACGCCAATAATCATTAAATTTTCAGAATATGTATCATATAGTTTTTGAAGATCTTCGTATTGGCCTGTAAAACCACATTCCGAAGCAACATTAACTATCAGTAACATTTTATCTTTAAAATGGGATAAGTGAATGGCATTTCCATCTAAGCCATTAATTTCTATATCATAAACAGAAGTAGATGGTGTTTTTGGCCCTTTTGTTTTCTTAAGAAAATTTAGCATAATGTTAGTAATTAGTATGTGTTTCGTTATTTATATCTTGAAAGAAACAATTCCGCAATCCATTTCAAATACTTGTCCGGACATAGAAGAAGCTTTTTCAGACAGTAAAAAAGCAGCCATATCTGCAACCTCTTTTGGTTTTAGATATTTTTTTAATGGATGGCGTTCTGTGATATTTTCTATCATTTTATCATTGCGCAATAGCTTAGAAGCTAATGCGGTATCTGTCACAGTAGGAGCAATGGCGTTAATTCTAATACTTGGAGCTAATTCTGCTCCAAGTGATTTTACTAAGCCTTCTACACCCGATTTTGCAGTTGCAATACTGGCGTGATATGGCATTCCCAATTTGGATGCTACGGTACTAAATAATAATATGGAGGCGTGTTTGCTATTCTTTAAAGTAGGTAAATACTTTTGAATAGCTTTAACAGCTCCGATAACATTTATTTCGAAATCTTGTTTGAAATCCTCTATTTTTAATCGAGAAATTGGTTTAAGATTGATGCTACCAGGGCAATATACCAAGCCATCGGCTTTTTCTATTTCGGGCAAATCATCCACCAAAACGTCACAACCATAATGTGTTAAATTATCATGATGGAAACCAGGAGCAGTTCTACTAATATTAATAATGGTATTATCTTCCACTAACGTTTCAATAATAGCCTTACCAATACCTTTGCTACCTCCAATAACTATGTACGTTTTCATTCTAAGCAGTTAAAGGTCTTCCTTTTAACCTTTTTTCTACTTTTATTTTAATAGCAGTAAGTCTTTTCATGATATCCATGATTTCTGTATCTTTTTTCTCTTTATAAATTTCGTTTAAACCTAAAATTAGGGCTTTTGCTTCTCTAACAATAATAACTCTATCGCTTGTAGATAAAGAGTTTAATTTTTGTTTTTCAAATTCTAATGCTTTGTCTATTATATCCATGACTTAGTTTTTTAAATAATTTTGTAATTCGGTAACTTTATGTGGAGTATTAAATTTTCCTCCGTAATATGTGGTAACAGTAGCAGATGTATCATCTTTAATTCCTCTAGAGGAAACGCATAAATGTTTGGCGTCTATGATTACTGCTACATCTTCTGTTTTTAAAATTGTTTTTAATTCTTCTGCAATTTGGTTTGTTAATCGTTCTTGTACTTGCGGTCTTTTTGCAAAATACTGAACTATTCTGTTTATTTTAGATAATCCTATAACTTTTCCCGAAGAAATGTATGAAACGTGCACTTTTCCGATAATTGGTACAAAATGATGTTCGCAATTAGAGTAAAAGGTAATGTTTTTTTCAACAAGCATTTGGTTGTATTGATATTTATTATCAAATAATGCTATTTTTGGCTTGTTTTTCGGATTTAATCCTGAAAATATTTCATCTATATACATTTTAGCAACTCGATTAGGAGTTCCTTTTAAAGAATCGTCTGTAAGGTCTAATCCTATAACATCCATAATCTCTTCAAAAAGTATTGCTATACGTTCTTTTTTTTCGGTATCCGTTAATTTAAAAGCATCTGCTTTCATTGGTGTTTGTAATCCAGTATATAAATGGTCATCACCAATATCGTCATGACTATAGCCATTTAGTCCGATTTTATCTTCGGCATTCTTTTTTAATGTTTCTGTTTTCATTATAATCTTTTTTATGTGCTGTCTTTAAAACTGTTTTTAAAGCAAAGCAACGTTATCGTTTAGAAACGGTGTTATGCGCGTTATCTAGGGTGCTTAAAGCTACTAGGTTTTATTTATTTACGCATTAGATGAATTACACCTTTATCTTTAGGTATAATTTCTAAGGATGTACCCTCAAAAGTCAAGCCATTTCATAAAGTTTGTCTGTTTTTTTTCTATTTAATTTCATTAAAGGGCCAATTTATTTATCATGCCATTAAAAATAACCCCATGAAAAGGTAAAACGCTGTACCAATATAAGCGACCAAGTATTCCTCTAGGTCTAAAAGTCGCCGTTTGTTTTAATATACCATTTTCTATTTTAAATTCCAACCAAGCTTCTCCTGGAAGTTTCATTTCTGCATAGAGTAGGAGTTTCTGTTTTTCTTTATCTGCATATATCACTCTCCAAAAATCTAAAGCATCTCCCGCGTCTAAATCTGTAGCACTAGTTCTACCACGCCTTAGACCAATACCGCCAAAAAGCTTGTCTAAATAACCTCTTAATTTCCAAAGAAAATTACCGTAATACCAACCTGTTTGTCCGCCAATAGCCCATATTTTATCTATTGTTTTTTTGCTGTCATTTACTTTGCGTTCTTTATAATCTTGGAAGCAACCGTATTTAGGAACGTTAATATATTTATGAAAGCTATTTTTTAATCTTCCGCTACTAATAAAAGAATCTTTCCAACTAGATATAATACTATTCTGTTCTATTTTCTCAAATGCCAAAGCGACAGCTTCTTTATAACTTAAGGGATGTACATCTAATATGGTATTGATATCACTTGGTTTGCCAATTATTTCAACGCCCATGCTATCTACCAGGTTGGAAGCTAATTTATAGGACGTGGACGTTACAAAATAGAGCCAATAGGAAGACAGTTTTGCAGTCATTACTGGAACCGTTAAAATATATCTTTTTAGCTGTCTTACTTCCGCAAATTGTAAAAGCATTTGCTTGTAGGTTAAAACTTCTGGGCCAAAAATATCAAAGGACTTGTTGAAGGTTTCTTTTACACCTAAACTTTTAAATAAAAAGGAAAGTACATCACGAACGGCTAAAGGTTGGGTTTTAGTATTTAACCATTTAGGAGCGATCATAAAAGGTAGTTTTTCTACTAAATCTCTAATGATTTCGAATGATGAACTACCAGAGCCGACAATAATTCCTGCTTTAAATACCGTTAAGGCATAGCTGTTGGATTGTAATGTGTGCTCGACATTTTTACGAGATTTAAGATGCTTAGACAAGTTTTCATCATTAATAATACCACTTAAGTATATAACTTGTTTTGCTTCCGTTTTTTCAACATAGGATTTAAAATTAGATGCACAGGCTTCTTCTAACTTTTCAAAATCATTCGATGTATTAGACATTGAATGTATAAGATAATATGCAGCATCAATTTCTTTAGGAATGTTTTTTAAAGTTTCTGGTTTTAAAAAATCAACTTCTATAACATCAATATGTTCTTCTTGTAAGTAACTTTTATCTGCACGTAATTTATCTCTAACCGCACAAATAACATGATGCCCTTCATTTACCAATAAAGGAATTAAACGTTTACCTATGTAGCCTGTTGCGCCTGTTACAAGAATTTTCATTTTTTATATGGTGTGAAAATTATTAATATTAATGTGTTTCGCTTTTAAGTCGAACATAAGATTATAGAGTCCAAAAAAGGTTCTGTTAATATAAATAAAATGTTTAGAACCTCGGTTTCCATTCATTTTTCTTAATTGTGTACTTTTAGAATAATGCGCTCCAAGTGCTGCTATTTCTTGAAAGAAGTATGGATTTGAAAAATCAAAAGTTTTATCCTGTAATGGTCTTGCAAATAGGCTTAGCATTTTATGAAACATCTCTGTGAAAAATGCAATTTCTTCTTCTGTATCTTCCTCTTTTAAAATTTCTAATTCGTATAATTTGGAAAGAAATACCGCTTCATTTTCAATATTTTCTTTCTTTGCTAATTCAAAATATGGTTTGTAAAAAGTATCTGGAATGCTTTTCATACAACCAAAATCTAAAGCAATTAAGTTTCCTTCCTCGGAAACTAAAAAGTTTCCTGGATGTGGATCTGCATGTACTTTTTTAAGCACATGAATTTGGTACATATAAAAATCCCAAAGTGCTTGGCCTACTTTATTTGCCGTGTCTTCATTTTGATTTATTGCTGTAAATTCGGATAGATGTCTACCATCCATATAATCCATAGTAATAATTCTATTAGAAGATAGTTCTTCATAATATTCTGGAAACTTAAGATTAGGAATATGTGCACATGCCTTTGAAACTTCTATGCTTTGTTCTATTTCTAAAATGTAATTCGTCTCTTCAATTAATTTGGTTTCTACTTCACTAAAATATTTGTCTGAATCTTTTCCTTTAATATTAAACATTTTCATTGCTATAGGTTTAACCATAGCCAAATCTGATGAGATACTTTCTGCAACTCCTGGATATTGGATTTTCACAGCAAGTTTTTTCCCGTTTCTTTCTGCTATATGGACTTGGCCAATACTAGCAGCATTTACAGAAGTTGCATTAAAAGTATCAAATAGTTCGTTTGGAGATTTCCCAAAATATTTTTTAAATGTTTTAATTACGAGTGCAGGCGATAAAGGAGGAACGGAGAATTGCGATAAAGAGAATTTTTCAACATAAGCCTGTGGAAGAATGCTTTTTTCCATACTAAGCATTTGTGCCACTTTTAAAGCACTCCCTTTAAGTTGTTTCAAGCTGTTGTAAATATCTTCGGCATTATTTTTATTAAGACGTTCTTTGGCTTCTTCCTTAGAATTAACCATTTTATCTCCATAATATTTCATGTAATTTACACCAACTTTAGCTCCTGTGCTTACTAGTTTAGAAGCACGTTGTATTTTTGAAATTGGTATTTTATCTATCGTTTTCATTAGTTGGAATATGCTTAATTACTTTTTATAGGCATAATTTGTTATGCTTGAAGCAAATATACAAAATTGTCCAACTTATTCATTTAAAAACTAGACAAAATTAATATAGCACTATAAGTAAAGCTTATATGAATTGATAAAATATATGAAAACTTGCAAGAAATGGCATTTTTTTTCCACCTGTATAGATTGCTTTTTATGGCAAAACATCCTTTTTATTTAAGCTTTTGTTAACAAATATAGTTTTAGTAATGCGTAATTTTATGGGCTATTACAATTAGCAACCATTAAAACTTAAAAACAATGAAAAAAATTTTATTACTTTCTTTAGTATTTGCACTCTCATTTACGGCAAATGCACAAATTGAAACACCACAACCAAGTCCAACTAGTAAAGTAGAGCAGAAGGTTGGTTTAACCGATTTTACTTTTGAATATTCTCGTCCGGGAGTAAAAGGAAGAACTATTTTTGGAGACCTTGTACCTTACGGAAAAGTATGGAGAACAGGAGCAAACTCAAGAACTAAAATAACTTTTAACAACCCTATTACTGTAGGAGGAAAAGAGCTTAAAGCGGGTACTTACGCTATCTTTACTATTCCACAAGCAAATGCATGGGAAGTTGTTTTTTATACAGATTATGCAGGAGGAGGCGCTCCAGCTGAGTTAGACGAAACTAAAGTTGCAGCAAGAGTTTCTGCTGATGTTCATGAAATTCCTTTTAATGTAGAATCTTTCACTATGGATATTAATAACTTATCTAATAATGGTGGAACTTTAGAATTTCTTTGGGCAAAAACATATGTTGGTGTACCTTTTACAGTGCCTACAGATGCAGCGGTATCTAAAAGCATTGATAAAATAATGGCAGGACCAGGAGCAGGTGATTATTATGCTGCTGCAGCGTATTATTTAGAAGAAGGAAAAGATATCTCTAAAGCTAAAGTTTGGATTGATAAAGCTATCGATATGTCTAAAGAAGATCCTAAATTTTGGCAATTAAGAAGACAAGCTTTAATCTATGCAAAATCTGGAGATAAAAAAGGAGCTGTTAAAGCTGCCAAAGCTTCATTAGCATTAGCTGAAAAAGCTGGTAATACAGATTACGTTAAAATGAATGAGGAGTCTATTGCAGAGTGGACTAAATAATATAGTGACAAGTGCACATGAAAAAAGCGACCAATTGGTCGCTTTTTTTATTTAATATCTTTGAAAGTTTACTTGCTTTTTTTAGGATTGAATACTGGCAGTAACTTAGTACTTACTTCTCCAAAACCTATTCTAGTATCATTTTTTTCACAATAACCACGCATAATTACAGTGTCGTTATCATTAATAAACTTACGCTCAGAACCATCTGCCATTTTAATAGCATTTTGTCCGGCCCAAGTAAGTTCTATCATAGATCCAAAACTATCTGGAGTTTTCCCAGAAAGCGTTCCGCTTCCCATCATATCACCAGAGTTTATAGGACAACCATTAACCGTATGATGTGCTAATTGCTGCGCCATATTCCAATACATATATTTAAAGTTAGATTTGCTTACCACTGTTTCTTTCGCTTTTAGTGGTTGTATAGCAACTTCCAAATTAATATCGAAACTCTTCTTTCCTTTATATTGTAAATATTCTAATTGTGGTTTTAATGGTTTCGGACTTTCTACTCTATAAGGCTCCAAAGCATCTAAAGTAACTATCCAAGGAGAAATACTGGAAGCGAAATTTTTAGCTAAGAAAGGTCCTAATGGTACATATTCCCATTTCTGTATATCTCTTGCCGACCAATCATTTAATAAAACTAATCCGAAAATATATTCTTCCGCTTCTTCAATGGGAATTGGTTCTCCTAAATCATTAGCATCGGTTGTAATAAACGCCATTTCTAATTCAAAATCAATTCTTTCTGAAGGTCCAAAAACGGGTTCTGTAGCATCCGGAGGAAGCGTTTGCCCTTTTGGTCTATGCACAGGAATTCCAGAAGGAATGATAGAAGAGCTTCTACCATGATAACCAACAGGAATGTGCAGCCAATTTGGCATTAAAGCATTTTCTTTTCCTCTAAACATGGTTCCAATGTTAGTTGCATGTTCTATACTAGAGTAGAAATCGGTATAATCCCCAATTTGAACAGGTAATTGCATTTCAATTTCGTCTAAACGAAATAATACAATTTCCTTATGTTTTACATTGTTTTTAAGCGTATCATTATCTGCATCAAAAATTTCTGCAATTCTGTTTCTAACAGCTCTCCAGGTTTTTCTTCCATCTGCAATAAAATCATTTAAAGTATCTTGAAGAAAAATATCGTCTGTTAATGGAATACCTTCAAAGTAACCTAGTTGATGTAAAGCACCTAAGTCTATTGCTGTATCTCCAATTCTTGTTCCAATAGTAATGATGTCATCTCTTGTAAGAAAAACACCAAAGGGAATATTTTGAACAGGGAAATCTGAGTTTTTATCTACATGCAACCAGGAGATTCTATCTGGATTGTTAGCTGAAATTGGCATAGTATATTTTAAATTAAAAATTATTAAATCTATTCAAACCTACATAACTTTTTAAATTAATGCTAATTTTATAAGATAAAAGTAGGTTCCTATTATGCTATTTAAAAAAATAACATATTCTAGAAGTAAATATATGTTTTTTGATGTATTTAAATAATCTAATTGTTATTTTTGATAAATATTTAACTATAACTAGATTTTCAACTTTAAGAAAATTAAAATTAAACTATATGCAACGCGACGAACAAATCTTTGAACTTATTCAAGCTGAAAAAGAAAGACAGCTTGATGGTCTTGAATTAATAGCATCAGAAAACTTTGTAAGCGACCAAGTAATGGAGGCTGCAGGTTCTGTATTAACGAATAAATACGCAGAAGGTTATCCTGGGAAAAGATATTATGGAGGTTGTGAAGTTGTGGATGAAGTAGAACAACTTGCAATAGATAGAGCAAAAGCCTTATTTGGTGCCGCATACGTAAACGTGCAACCACATTCTGGAAGTCAAGCAAATACCGCAGTATTTTTTGCTTGTTTAAATCCCGGAGATACTATTTTAGGTTTCGATTTATCTCATGGTGGACATTTAACACATGGTTCTCCAGTAAATTTTTCAGGTAAATTATATAATCCTGTATTTTACGGTGTAAAAAAAGAAACCGGATTAATAGATTATGACCATGTTGCAGAAGTAGCAGAACGTGAAAAGCCAAAATTAATTATTGCAGGAGCTTCGGCATATTCTCGTGATATGGACTTTAAACGTTTTCGTGCCATAGCAGATTCTGTTGGTGCTATTTTAATCGCAGATATTTCACATCCAGCAGGATTAATAGCAAAAGGAATTTTAAACGATCCTTTACCACATTGCCATATTGTTACAACAACAACACATAAAACATTACGTGGACCAAGAGGTGGAATGATTATGATGGGGCAAGATTTTGATAACCCATTTGGTTTAAAATTGAAGAACGGAAACTTAAAGAAAATGTCTTCCCTTTTAAACTCTGCAGTTTTTCCAGGAAATCAAGGAGGACCGTTAGAACATATTATAGCAGCAAAAGCAATTGCATTTGGTGAAGCACTTACAGAAGAGTATATGCACTATATGTTACAAGTAAAGAAAAATGCGGCAGCAATGGCGGCAGCTTTTGTAAGGAGAGATTATAATATCATTTCTGGAGGTACAGATAACCACATGATGTTAATCGATTTACGTAACAAAAATATTACAGGTAAAGACGCAGAAAATGCTTTAGTAAAAGCTGATATTACCGTGAATAAAAACATGGTTCCTTTTGATGATAAAAGCCCATTTGTAACTTCAGGAATTCGTATTGGTACGCCAGCAATTACAACTAGAGGTTTAAAAGAAGAAGATATGGAAGGTATTGTAGATCTAATTGATCAAGTAATTACAAACCATGAAGATGAAGATAAATTAGAAACTATTGCAGGTAAAGTAAATGCTATGATGCATGATTTACCTCTTTTTGTAGATTAAATTTATTAAAATAATTTCGCTTTCGCGGAAATAAAAAGCCTACTGTTTAGTAGGCTTTTTTTGTGCTTAATAAAAATTTTCTGAGTATGTGGCTCTCCTCTTATTTTAAGGGAGAATGAATTTTAAGTTTCCTTAAAGAAAATTGGAAGAAAGAGGAGTTAAGAAAGCATTATTCTAACACTATGAACTTTTCTTAACCAGAAGATAAAGGAGTTGGCTTAAGTTTTAAAATCGCTTCGCATTTTATGTCAAACTCTCCGAATTTATTTTCAATAAATCCACCTCTCTTTAGCCAAAGAGAGGAGCGGGTTAAAATCAAATTTAGCTAAGAAGTAGTGCAAGCCCAAGAAGACCGAACCGGTCTACATAGCCGTAATTACTCAAAAGTAATATGTTGATAAGCACCTAAATCTGGTGAAGCCGTTCTGTTTACTCCAAGAATATCTAAAGGAACTTGAGAAGCAAAGGTTGCGTCTCCTTGATTGTTAGCAGCAGAATCAGCACCAATAATGAAATCATTTTCACTAGAATCTCTAAAATCTGGATCTTGATTACGAATGATATTTTTATATTTTGTTTCATCACTAAAGTCATAATTAGCTCCAGAAAACGTATTCCCAGTATCACTAAATCGAACTAAGCAATTGGTGAATTTAAAGTGGAATGCTAAAGAAGCATCTTCAATTTCATCGATTATGAATTCCGGATTATCATTTCCGTAGATAATACAGTTATTAAAATTAGCTTCGGTTAGATTCGCTAAAAAAGTAGCATCTTCAGTTTCTTGAAAGTTATTAATTAATAAAGCAGGAAACTGACGGAAACTATTGTTCCAATAATTAGCAATGGTACAATGTGTAAGATTATATTTTCCTCCTAAAGTAGCAGCAAAACAAGTTTGACCAGCATTATTGATTACTAAATTATTTGCTTCAATAGACGTGTTTCTTCCTAAAACACCAAAATTACTCGTGTTGTAAATTTGAGAATTTGTGATGGTTAGTTTGTTTGTGACTTCGTTTGGATTTCCTTCCGATAAAATACCAACAGATGCATTTTTAATAGTTGCATGATTTATGGTATTATTAATACTTCCGTCAAGCAACCAAATAGTTCCCCATTGTCCAGGTACATTTGCAAAAGCAGGTTCTAATCTATCGCCTTCAAAAATAACTTCGTTTTCTAATAATTCTTGGTCGGCACTTAGCGCTCCATTTACTTGCAAGGAAGCTCCTTCAGCAACTAAAAGTCCTGAATTTGCATGAAAATGCACTCGTGCTCCAGCTTCTATATTTAAAGTTTGATTGTTTGGTACCGCGGCATAACCATACACCACATATGGTTTTTGATTCGTGAAAGTTAATTCGTCTGGCTCTAAATATCGACCTTGGATTTCAGTTTCAATTTGCTCTCCTCCAATATCTATGGTAAGTGTTTCAATAACTCCTGTGGTATTATCTTTGTCAGGATAAATAAATACAGCGTCTTGAACAAGTGTAACCAATTCTACTACTTGTTGGTTACTTCCAGAATCGAATTCTATTTTATCTGTGTATAAAAATGCACCATTAAGATTTGGTAAACTATTAATGTCTATGGTAGTTTCTACAAAAATGTACATACTGTCTTTTGCAAGAATTTCTACATTATCGAAAGATTTTCCAGCAATACCATCTACATTTAATCGGTACTCTGAACTTTCGCCTAAAGCTAATTTTACATTAGGTATGCTAATATCTTCACTACTTCTATTATATACTTTTAAGTTATAAGTACTAGAACCAATATTGGTAAATACGGTATCTAAATAAACGGTGTCTTTAGAAAAACCAAGATTACCATCACTTGAGGAAAAGTTAAAGTCTTTTCTACAAGAACTCCAAAGTAAAAGAAAGGAGAAACAGATTAAGAAGTATAGCGTCTTTTTCATATATAATAAACAGATTATAAGGCAAAAATAATTAAATGCATTTTAAACGTTAAAAATATAACTTTTGAAACTAGGTTTTAGTATCTATTTGATATTATTTAATTTAAAATAGCATCAATTTCTTTGGTTACGCGAGTAGGACGTTTGGTTTGTACAGCCATTAAACACCAAGTGGTTTCTGCTTTTAGAAGTAATTTTTGTGTACTATTATTGTGCATTTCTATAATACTTTTGGCCGTTGCACCTTGTGCATCTATAAACTGGGTAGTTATTTTTACTTCGTCATATAAGTGTGCCGAAGCCTTATAGTCTACCAGATGTTTACGAACCACCCAAAAGTAAGCGTTGTATATATCTTCCGTAGCTATTTGTTGCCAGTGCGCTTTGGCAATATCTTGAATCCATTGTATATAGCGAATGTTGTTAACGTGGTTGAGTTCGTCTAAATCTTCTTTGGTAACAGTAACTGTAAATTCGAAGGTTTTCATAAAGTCCATTTAATAGCGTATTAAATTAAAAATTGTGTTCAATAAAAGTTTGCTATTAATCGAAGACTCTCTTTTAGGAAAGTATGATTTCTTAAATATAGGAAAGCGAATAGTTTCTGAAAATTAAATCAGCTATAAAACCATTTTTCTAGTTATCATGTAATAACTTCTGTATCAAATGGTTTGTGTTGCTATTTTAAAGAGTGAAGAATTTTGTTTTCAAGAGAAGTAGTCTCTATTAAAATCAGTACGTTAGTATTCGTTATTATTTTTTATAAAAATAGATTGCGAATCTCTGGAGTTATTCGAGTGGGTTTTTGTGTTTTTCTACTAATTAAGCACCAATGCGTTTCCGATTTGGCCAATAAAGCATCGGTGTTTTTGTTGAAAATTTCAACAATTCTAGTAGATTTTACGCCTGCAGATTTAGTAACATAGGTTTTAATTAAAAGAGTATCGTTTAAATATGCAGCTTGTTTATAATCTATATGATTGGATAGCATTACCCAAAAATATTCGTTTTTAATATTAGGCGTTGCTATTTCTTCCCAGTTTTGTTTTGCGATATCATTTACCCACTGCACATAACGTACGTTGTTCACATGATTTAGATCGTCTAAATCACTTTGTTCTACTATAACTATAGATTCAAAAACCTGCATCTTTTAATTTTCTATGATTTCCACTTCAAATAATTTATCCCAACGTTTTCCGGTAATAAAAAGCGTTTTGGTTTCCGGGTTGTACGCAATACCATTTAATACATCTAAACCTTGGTGTTGTGTTACTTTCTTTTTTAATGGCGAAAAATCTATAACGCCTTCAATTGCTCCATTGGTAGGATTTATAATTGCTACACCATTTTTTTGATAGCGATTGGCGTAAATTTTTCCGTTAACCCATTCTAACTCATTTAGTCCAACAACTTTTCCTTGATTGTGGTATGCTTGTATATAACCTTCTTCGGTAAGTGTTTCTGGGTTTATAGTCCAGATTTTTTCTGTTCCATCACTTTTATATAAAGTTTTCGTGTCATTACAAATTCCCCAACCTTCTTTACTATTATTGTATTTAAAGCTTCCTGTTTTTTCAAAAGTATCTACATCATAGACAAAACCAGTTCCGCTTGTCCAAGTTAATTGGTACACTTTATTATTTAAAACGGTTAGGCCTTCTCCAAAATAAGCTTTTTCTAAATCTATATTTTTAAGAACTTCTCCTGTTTTATAGTTCACTTTTCTAAGTTTCGATTCGCCACGTTGTCCTGTGCTTTCGTATAATTCGTTATTATAGAACTCTAATCCTTGGGTGTAGGATGTGATATCATGCGGATATTCATTAATAATTTTATAGGTATATACTTTAGGAGAAGTATTGTTTAAAACAGTTAACTTTTGAGAAACCGTTTGTGTTTCTCCATCCAATATAATGGTAGCTTCTAATGTATGCTCCCCAAGCTTTGTGTTTTCTAAAATACTTTTTTCGGAAATAGTTTCACCATTTAAAGTGTAGCTTACAGATGTAATAGTATGCTTTTTAGGATTTTTTATAGACAGATTTAAGGCTTCTCCTAGCGATAAAGCATTGTTTTTTGCATTAGTAACTAGGGTAAAGTCCTTTTTTTTCTGTGTTGCATTGCTTCCGCAGGACACAATAAAAGTTGCTAAAAATATGATTGTGAGTATTTTGAATGTTCTCATGTTGTCTTAAAAGTTTTATGCAAGATATTTATTAAAATTCAGTTAAAAAAAACATTGTGAAAAAATTAAAAGGTTGTATATTTGCACTCGGCAAGTCCTACACAACTAGCTCCTGTTGAATCCTCCAGGTCGGGAACGAAGCAAAGGTAAATGGTTGAGCAGTGTGATGTAGGTAGCTTGCCTTTTTTTATGCAATAAACTCAAATCTTGAAAGCAATAGCTAATCAAAATTTTTTTGGTTTATTGAAGTTCCTATATAATGGGAATCTCTCCATTAATATTGTATTTTTGAAACCTTAAAAATACATTTATGTCTAAAGTTGTTTTAATTACCGGAGGTTCTTCCGGAATTGGTAAATCTGTTGGAGAATTTTTAACAGAAAAAGGGTACATCGTTTATGGAACTAGTAGAAATCCCAATAAGTTAACTAGTAGTATATTTAAAATTATCGCTTTAGATGTAACCAAAATTGATACCATTGCAACAGCTATTAAAAAAGTGGTGGAAGCAGAAGGAAGAATTGACGTGCTTATAAATAATGCAGGAGTTGGTATTACCGGACCAATTGAAGAAATACCAGAAGTAGAAATTAAAGCCAATTTTGAAACTAACTTTTTTGGACCAATAAACGTTATTAAAGCTGTTTTACCACAAATGCGAAAGCAACAGTCTGGTTTAATAATAAATATAACTTCCATTGCTGGATATATGGGACTTCCATATCGAGGAATTTACTCTGCTAGTAAGGGTGCTTTAGAAATTATTACCGAAGCTTTTAGAATGGAAATAAAAGACTTTAATATACAGATGACTAATATTGCTCCTGGCGATTTTGCTACTAATATTGCTTCCGGACGTTTTCATGCGCCAATACAAGAAAATTCACCATACAAAAAACCGTATGGTAATACCCTAAAATTAATGGATGCGCATGTAGATGAAGGTAAAGATCCTTTGCTTATGGCAAAAGCGGTGTACAAAGTAATGAATACCAAAAAGCCAAAAACGCATTATAAAGTAGGAGAGTTTATGCAAAAATTCTCTATTGTTTTAAAACGCATATTACCAGATAAGGTTTATGAAAAGATGTTGCTAAACCATTATAAGTTATAAAATTATGCCAAAAAAAACATATGGAAATACGTAAGAAAAAAGAAAGGAATGAAAAATAGAAGAAACTTTTTTGTGTTAATTTTTATGCTTTTAGCGTATACAAATTATGCACAAATCATTAGTATAAATGATGCAGCAGATCCGGAATCGGAGTATGATCTACAGCAATTAGTAGAAGATGTTCTTATTGCTAGTGATTGTGCAGTTATTGATAATTTTTCTGAGCAAGCATCGGGTTTACCAACAAGTACGCAAACAAAAAGTTATGGGTATTTTAAAACGCCAACAGGTAGTGATTTTCCTTTTGAAAGTGGTGTTATTCTAACCACAGGAAGAGCTTTTCCTGCAGGAAACGTAAGAAATACGAGTAGTGCTGCTTTTCCAGATTTTGGTAATGGACTACCAGGTGATACAGACCTAGAAATAGCTTTGTCGCAATCGAATACTAGAGACGCTACTTTTGTCAAGTTTAATTTTACGCCAACATCCAATGATTTTAGTTTTAGGTTTTTAATGGCATCCGAAGAGTATACTGGAAGTGATGAATGTAATTATTCAGATAGTCTTGCTTTTTTATTAAGAGAAGTAGGTACAACTACTTATGCTAATTTGGCTGTTTTACCAGACGGAACTCCTGTTAGTGTAACCAATATAAACAACTCAGGAGTTTGTACTGCAAATGCAGATTTTTTTTACGGATATAATCTTGTTAGTACCAACTATGGAGGAAGAACAGAAGTTTTAACCGCTAATGCTACAGTAATACCAAATCAAGAATATGAAATAAAAATAGTAGTGGCAGATCAAAGAGATTCGGCTTACGATTCTGCTATTTTTTTAGAAGCAGGAAGTTTTAATCTTGGTTTAGATTTAGGAGATGATATAACTTTTGCTTCTGGAAACCCTGTTTGTGGTAGTTCCACGTATACCTTAGAAACTGAAATACCAATTACAGATGCCGCACATACGTGGTTTAGAAACGGAGATGAAATTATTGGGCAAAATAATAATACATTAGATGTTACAATAGCTGGTCATTATAGTGTTTCGGTTGCTTATGGTACTTCTTGTATAGCTACCGCTGAAATTACTATAGAGTTTACTCAGGTTCCGATAGCGAATGCTATAGATGACCAATTTATTTGTGATGATAATAATGATGGTTTTAATACCTTTGATTTTCAGGTGTTTAATGATTCTGTTCTTGGTGCACAGTCTGCTTCCAATTATACGGTAAGCTACCATCTATCTCAAAATGATGCAGAGAATGATGTAAATCCAATAACGACTCCGTATACAAACCAAAATGCATATCAATTAGAAACTATATTTGTAAGAATAGAAGATAATACATACACCTATTGTTATGATATTACTACTTTTGATATTCATGTTTTTAATTCGTTAACAGCATCAAACCCTTTACCATTACGTGCTTGCGACCTAGATACAGATGGTTTTAATACTTTCGATTTAACAGTAGCAGAATCTGATATTTTAAATGGGTTACCAGCAGCAAATTATTCGTTTAATTATTACGAAAATGAAGTAGATGCAATTCTTGGTAATGCTACGCAAATAGCCACACCTACAAATTTTAATAATACAACGGCCACATCACAAATTGTATATGCAAGAGTGCAACCAATAACGAATGAATGCTTTCAGGTTGTACCTATAACACTTATTGTACATCCTTTATTAGACATTGGTTTAGAGGATAAATATCTTATTTGTTTAGCCGCAAATGATAATATTCTAGTTCCTGGAGAAGAGGATACAGCATTACAAACGCCTCCAATAGATACGAATTTAAGTGAAACAGATTACACTTTTCAATGGTATACGGGCGAAGGTGTTTTAGCAGCAAATAGTATTCCTGGGGAAACCCAAGCTTCATATAATGCCGCAGCTATTGGGTTTTATACCGTACAGGTCACGAATATCATTTCTGGCTGTACATATTTAGATACTACAGAAGTGGTTTCCTCTTACCCGCCAGAAAGTATTTCTGTAGAAGTATTAACAGATGCTTTTTCAGATAACAGTATGTTAGAAGTAACTGTTACCGGAATTGGTATCTATGAGTTTAGTTTATATGAAGGATATTGGCAAAATTCTCCTGTATTTAGTAACGTGATAGGAGGCGAGCATGCGGTTAAAGTTAGAGATGTTTATAATTGTGAAGAACTAACTTTTGAAGCTATTATAGTAGATTATCCGAAGGTTTTTACTCCTAATAATGATGGGTATAATGATACCTGGAATATTCTAGGAACTAAAAATCAATTAGGAGCAAAAATCTATATTTATGATAGATATGGAAAGCTTATGAAACAGCTAAGTCCTTCAAGTATTGGTTGGGATGGTACTTTTAATGGGGAGGATATGCCAACTTCCGATTATTGGTTTACCGTAGATTATCTAGAACCATTAAACAATACAAAGAAAGCGTTTTCAGCCCATTTTACACTTAAAAGATAGGTTGTTAATCGAACAATAAAAGAACAAAATGGGAATATTAGAAAAACTATTCGGCACAGATAAGCTAAAAATTACAGATATTGATTTTGGAGAAATAGAAAGTTTTAGTACTAACGGAAATAGGATAGGTTGGCTAGTTAATAGAAGATATCTAGATGTAGATGTTGAAATATTAATAGATGGAAATATCGAAGGGATTTTTAAAGAACAAAAGCAAATTTTACTGCAGGCTTTAAATAATGAAGCGACTATAAAGTTGGACGCTGAAAAAGCGCTACAAGAACAATATACCAATGCCGAAATAGAATTTGTGTCTTTAGATAGCCATTTTCAGTTAAAAGGAATCTCTGTGAATACCGAAGGGTTTGAAATGATCTTTCAGGAAAAAGAAGGTAAAAACTATTTCTTTTCTGTTTATTTTGAAAACAATAAACAAATAGGAGTTTCTATGGATGGATAGAAGATAGGAAGGAGTTGTAAAACGAGATCTTAGTTTCTATGGATTCAATAAGCCTAGCAGCTCTTCTTCAAATTGAACAGAAAATAAATTAGTGTGAGGATCTATAATTTTCCCATATTTATTTACTAGTAACACCTTGATTATTGGGTTTATAGCCAATGTTTCTTTTGCTTCTTTTGGGTTTTTAAACTGGTATTCATGTTTGTCAGTAAAGTTATACTGTTGTAGTAGTTTGTTGTTGCTATACCTTGTGTTAGGTTCATCTATATTTATAGAAATGAAGTCTACTTCAGGATATTTTAACATTAACTCTTTTACTTTAGAATGACTTTCTTGTAAATGGGATTTATAATCCTTAGACCAAAAATATAAAGCAGTAGGTTTTCTAATTAATTTGTGTAAATCTATTGCTTGATTTTTATAATTTACCAAAGTTACATTTGGTATTTTATTTCCCGTCTCTAATTGCTTTAAGGATTTGACTAGCTTTTTAATATAATTTTTGTCTTTTTCGTCTGTGCTTTTTTCGTAATAGAAGTCAAGAAAAGTGTCTAGTTCTTTTAAGTTCTTGGTTTTATTTATATAATTAATAGAAGATATACTTAATAAAGGATTTTTAATATCTTCATCTGTTATCAAGCTATCAATTAGTTTCAGTTTATCTAAATTATAACAGTAAGAATTTCTTTTTAATATACTGTCTTTAGATGTTTTTAAATGTTCTGATAATGCTAGATTTTTAAAGTGATATCTTAAAAAAGTCTTATATGTAAAATAATCTTTTAACGCAGTACTATTATAATCTATATCTTTTCTGTAGGTATAAAAGTTTTTTGGTAACGATTGTAAATTTTTTATTTCATTATCTCCATAATAAGCAAATGGATAAATTTCTTTGCTTAAATAATAGTTGTAGTCTATGTTGGCTTTGGAAATTTTCTGGAACAACTCCGAAGTTATATTCTTTTCAAGAAACAAGGTTAGGTTTGTATTTCTATGTTTTCTAATGGAATCAATTTTTTTTTCGAAAAGGATAGGTTCTAATTGGTAGTAGCTTAATATTTTCTCGTTTATGTCTTCATTCTCAAGAAACATGTTAATTAAATAATTATTCTTTTTTGCTCCATTTCCTGTAAATACTAAAGATTCATCGAAATCAATAGTGTTTATTCTAACCAGAACACTATCATTAGGTTCTAATAAAGCTAATTGAAATTCTTCACCATGTTGCGATTGCAGTTTAAAAATATATAAACCACTTTCTAAATCATTAAATTTATATAGAAATCTATTTTTATTATCTAGTAAAATAGTATCAATAATAATATTTGATTTATGTATAACAACCTGTCTGTCAATAGGATTGATTATTTCGCCACCAATATAAGCCGTTTTCCCTTCCTTTGTAGCAAGGTCTTTTTTGCACGAAGAAAAGGTAAGTGTTAATATTAGTAAGGAAAAAAGTAATCTCATAATTAGGTAAAAACGAAGTTAAGGTGCTTTAACAAAAGTATGCGTTGCAAGTTATACCTCTTGTTAATTCGTTGTTAAAAGTTAAAAACAAAGTCTAGTAATTACAACTTTTAGTACCTATTAATTTAACCTAAGAAGTTTCTTCTTATGGTTAGAATTTTTTACTTTTGCAAAAACTTATATTACAGGTTTATGTCAAGGAGTAAAACCAATTCATTTGTAAGTTCTATAAGTCCTTTTCAATTATATAAAAATATCTGAGTAAAAATTAAATACAAATATGTTATCAGTTTCTAATCTTTCCGTTCAATTTGGAAAACGAATTCTTTTTGATGAAGTAAATACAACTTTTAATAACGGAAATTGCTATGGTATTATTGGAGCCAATGGAGCAGGAAAATCAACCTTTTTAAAAATTATTGCTGGAAAGCAAGATCCAACTTCTGGACATGTGCATTTAGAAGCAGGTAAACGTATGTCTGTTTTAGAACAGGATCACAACTTGCATGATGAAGACACGGTTTTAGATACTGTTTTAAAAGGAAACAAACCTGTTTATCAAATTAAAGCACAAATTGATGCGCTTTATGCGGACTATACCGATGAGAACGCCGAAAAAATTGGAGAACTACAAGTAAAGTTTGAAGAAATGAATGGTTGGAATGCAGAAAGTGATGCTGCTGCAATGCTTTCTAATTTAGGTATTAAAGAAGATGCACATTATACCTTAATGAAAGATTTGGATGGTAAGCAAAAAGTACGTGTTTTATTAGCACAAGCTTTGTTTGGTAGTCCAGATGTTTTAATTATGGATGAGCCTACCAATGATTTAGATTACGAAACGATCTCCTGGTTAGAAAACTTTCTTGCTAATTACGACAGTTGTGTCATTGTGGTTTCTCACGATAGACACTTTTTAGATTCGGTTTGTACGCATATTTCGGATATTGATTTCGGAAAAATTAATCACTTCTCAGGGAACTATACGTTTTGGTATGAATCTTCTCAATTAGCAGCAAGACAACATGCACAACAAAACAAAAAAGCAGAAGATAAAAAGAAAGAACTAGAAGAATTTATTAGAAGATTCTCTGCTAACGTTGCAAAATCAAAACAAGCAACGAGTAGAAAGAAAATGATCGATAAGTTAAATATTGAAGATATAAGACGTTCTAGTCGTCGTTATCCAGCACTTATTTTTGAAAGAGATAGAGAAGCGGGAGATCAAATATTAAATATTGAAGGATTAGCTGCTTCCCTTGAAGGAGAAACACTTTTTAAAGACATCGATTTAAATTTAAATAAAGGCGATAAGGTGGTGATTTTCTCTAGAGATTCTAGAGCGACAACAGCATTCTACCAAATTTTAAATGATAAAGAAAAAGCAGATGCAGGAAAATTTGCTTGGGGAGTTACCACTACGCAATCTTATTTACCTTTAGATAATAGTGAGTTTTTTAAAAATGATTTATCTCTAGTAGATTGGTTACGTCAATGGGCAACTACAGAAGAAGAGAGAGAAGAAGTTTATATTAGAGGCTTTTTAGGTAAAATGATTTTTAGTGGAGAAGAAGCATTGAAACAATCGAATGTGCTTTCTGGAGGTGAAAAAGTACGTTGTATGTTATCTCGAATGATGATGGTAAGAGCTAATGTTTTACAATTGGACGAACCAACAAATCATTTAGATTTAGAAAGTATTACAGCGTTTAATAACTCACTGAAAAACTTTAAAGGTACTGTGTTGTTTTCTACACATGATCATGAGTTTGCACAAACACTAGCAAATAGAGTAGTAGAGCTTACACCAAACGGAGTAATAGACAGACATACTACTTTTGATGAGTATATGCAAGATGCTAAAATTAAAGAATTACGGGATCAAATGTATTTGGTTAAAGCGTAAAAGAAATAGAATAAAAAAAATCCTGAAGTTTTTCTTCAGGATTTTTTTTGCTTTAAATTCAAAATACTGTTTACTGCGACTGTAAACGGTTAACTAAATTTTATGCTTGCATCTCTGCAGTAATACTTTCTATAATTGGTAAGGCGGTATCTAATTCGTCTTTGTTCACGAATAACTCTTGCGTGCCTTGATTAAAGGTACCGAAACCTCCTAATCTGCCAGATTCTGATTCGTCTTTTATAATTGCACGAATGCCAATAGCCTCTAATTTGTCCACCATTAATTGGGTAATAATGAAATTTCCAGTGTAGACTTTAGTATAATTCGACTCTTCCATAGTTTTTAGATTTTGTGTTCTCTTAAAGTTACAAAATATTTATCATATTTTGAAGTGATTTTCTTGTTTTCAAGCGTGTTTATAGTCGGTAATTCTTTTGTTTACTTACGTTCTTTAAAAGTTAACGAAAAATATATCACTTAAATTGCAGTGAAATGGAAATATAACATTTTAAAAACTATCTTTGTCATTATAAATTAATCAATACTATATTACGATGAGTAAAGGAACAGTAAAATTTTTCAATGATTCTAAAGGATTTGGATTTATTGTAGAAGACGACAACAACAAAGAACATTTTGTACACATTTCTGGTTTAATCGATGAGATTAGAGAAGGAGATGCTGTAGAGTTTGAACTTACAGAAGGAAAAAAAGGATTAAACGCAATAAACGTTAAAGTAATAGACTAAGTATTACAATTCTTTAAAAGAACAAAAGCCTTTTCAGAAATGAAAAGGCTTTTTTGTTGGTATTCTATATTGATTTTTTAAAATTACATGGTTGTTCGTTGTTATTTTTTTAAGCTCTTAAGTAATTATATAATCGGTATACTCCAAAGCCAATCATTACCAAAGATAATGCTAGTCTTAAAGTCGTGATTAATTCGTTTCCGAAAAAATATCGGTAAACAATATAACTACCAAGGCCTAAAAAAATGATTCCAGATATTAAGCTAAATATGCTTTTTTGTGGTGTTTTATTTTCCATTTGTTTTGTTTATCTCAATTCTGCACCAAGCTGTTTTTCAAAATTTGCTTGTAACTTATTCATGATTTTATCAATCTGCTTGTCGGTAAGTGTTTTGTTTTCGTCTTGTATTGTAAAACTAACCGCGTAACTCTTTTTACCTTTAGGTAAGTTCTTCCCTTGATATACATCAAATAGATTTACATCTTTTAAAAGTTGTTTTTCCGTTTGTTTTGCAATAGTGTGAATCGATTCAAAAGAAACAGCATCATCTAATAATAAAGCAAAATCTCTTCGTACTTCTGGGTACTTCGGAATTTCTTTAAATTTAATTTTGTTGTGTTTCGCTACTTCAATAATATTATCCCAATTAAAATCTGCGAATAATACTTCTTGGTTAATTCCGAAATGCTTTAAAATATTCTTCTTGACTAAACCGAAGCTTACTAGTTTGTTTTTTCCTAAACTTAAAGTTAGTCCTTCACTAAAAATGGCATCTTTAGTAGGTGTTTCTTTAAATCTAGAAATGCCTAAGCGTTCTAGTATACTTGTAATGCTTCCTTTAAAGTAAAAGAAGTCACTAGGTTTGTTTAAACCATTCCAAGCTTCTGTAGTTCTATTTCCTGTAACTAAAAGGGTAAGATGCTTATGTTCTTCACGATTTTCGCTAAAGTTATGGTAAGTCTTTCCGAATTCAAAAAACTTAACATTACTACGTTTTCTATTGATATTATAAGAAAGTGCTTCTAAGCCAGAAAATAAAAGGGATTGTCTCATTACGGACAAATCATTACTCAATGGATTAAGCATTACTATATTGTGTTCTTCTTTGAGCTGTTCGTCTAATTTAATATACTCCGGACTAGTTAATGAATTAGCAAGCATTTCATAAAAACCTTGAGATGCTAATTGATTACCTATAACATTCTGTAATTTATGATCTTCAAATTTGGAAGAGTTCGAAATAGAAGCGTTTAATTTATTCGTAAAACCAATATTGTTATACCCATAAACACGTAAAATTTCTTCAATAATATCTGCTTCACGTTGTACATCGTTTCTATATGCAGGCACGGTTAAACCCAAGCCAGTTTCGGTAACGTTATTTATTTTAATTTCTAGAGAACTTAAAATACGTTTAATAATTTCTTTTGGTATTTCTTGACCAATTAGCTTTTCTGCATTTTCAAAACTTAAACGCACTTGAAAGTCTTCTATTTTATTTGGGTATGCATCTATAATATCGCTTGTGATTTCTCCTCCAGCAAGCTCTATAATTAATAGTGCAGCGCGTTTTAAGGCGTATTCTGTAATATTTGGATCAATACCTCTTTCAAATCTAAAAGACGCATCTGTGTTTAGTGCATGACGTTTTGCTGTTTTACGAATGCTTATAGGATTAAAGTAAGCACTTTCTAAAAAGATACTCGTGGTATGTTCTGTAACTCCGGAAGCCATTCCTCCAAAAACCCCAGCAATACACATTGGCTTTTCTGCATCACAGATCATTAAATCATCTTCGTGTAATTCTCTTTCTACTTCATCAAGTGTTGTGAATTTGGTTCCAGCAGCAACGGTTCTGACTTCAATTTTGTTACCTATAATTTTTGCGGCATCAAAAGCATGAAGTGGTTGTCCGAGCTCATGTAATACATAATTGGTAACATCTACTATGTTATTTTTTGGTGTTAAGCCAATAGATTTTAATCGGTGTTTTAACCAATCTGGAGATTCTGCAACTTTTAAACCAGAAATAGTAACCCCACAATATCTTGGTGCTAATTCTTTATTTTGTACATCTACGTCCATCTTAAGTGTTCTGCTGTCTACATGAAAAGAACTAACAGAAGGTGTAATTAACTCGACATTAATATCTTTTTGTAAAAAACCAGCTTTAAGATCTCTTGCGGTACCATAATGACTCATGGCATCTGCTCGGTTTGGTGTAAGTCCGATTTCAAAAACCTGATCGTTTTCAATGCTAAAAAGGGTGGAAGCAAGCGTTCCAACAACAGTGTCTTCGGGTAAAACCATAATACCATCGTGCGATTTTCCTAAACCAAGTTCATCCTCCGCGCAGATCATTCCATGGCTTTCTTCCCCACGAATTTTCCCTTTTTTGATGGTCCAAGCTTCGCCTTCTTCGGTATATAAAGTAGTACCAATAGTAGCAACAGGTACTTTTTGTCCAGCAGCAACATTTGGTGCACCACAAACGATTTGTAAAGGTGTATCTGTGCCAATATTAACCGTAGTAATCTTTAGCCTGTCTGCATTTGGGTGTTGTATACAAGTAAGTACTTCTCCAACAACAATGCCTTTTAATCCTCCTTTAACAGACTCGTAATTTGCAATGCCTTCTACTTCTAAACCTAAGTCTGTAAGTAATTCTTCGGTTTGCTCTGCTGTCCAATCGGTTTTTATAAATTGTTTTAACCAGTTGTATGATATTTTCATTTACCTTCTTTAAATTGAACTGCAAAGATAAAATAATGCGGTTAGCATTCAAGCATTGTTATAAGTTTTGTGGTATCTTTTATGGGTATCTAATTTTTGTATAAAATAGGAATACCTAATTCTATATAAGATTTTAGGAATACGGCATCTTCGGTGCTTCTTTTTCTGGTAAATAAAAGATGTAAAACGGTGTGAAAAACAAGTGGAAAGTAGTTGTTTGTAGCGTCTGTTTTTAAATAAATAATCTTTAATCTATAGATAGGCTCTTATGAGATTATACTAAATAAGTGCCTTTTATTGAAATCAAAAAACACGCTGATATATCAATTTTTATAGTTGTTTATTTTCTAAAAAGAGAAGTTTAGCAGGGAATAAATGTTATGTATTTATGTTAAACTTTCGCTTGAGATAAAGCTGTGTTGCAGCGTTGAATTGTAGATTTTTAGGTTTCTTTAGTTGGTCTTTAAGTTTAGGGAAAAATCATTTCCTTTTTGTGTTGAAAAGGTTTCTCTTTTTTAAGAAAAACGAAGGTCGATTACTGTGCGGAAATCAAGAAATATAATTCCAAATATTTCTATACTTACTCATTTGTCGGTAGGTGTTTAAAATGCTTTGATTTTCTTTAGCTGCTAAAGAAGGATCCTTGGTTAAAACCTGCTTTGCGTGAAATCTTGCCAATTGTAAAATGTCATGATCTTTAATAATATCTGCAATTTTAAGGTTTAAAATACCGCTTTGTTGGGTTCCCATGATGTCTCCAGGGCCACGTAAACGTAGATCTACTTCCGCAATTTCAAAGCCATCACTAGTTCTTGTCATGGTTTGTATTCTTTGTTTGCTATTTTCTGAGAGTTTATGGCTCGTCATGAGTATGCAGTAACTTTGTTCTGCACCACGACCAACACGACCTCGCAATTGATGTAGTTGCGCTAATCCGAAGCGTTCTGCGCTCTCCACAATCATTACAGAAGCATTTGGTACGTTAACACCAACTTCAATTACGGTGGTGGCAACCATGATTTGCGTTTCGCCTTTAATAAAGCGTTGCATTTCATATTCTTTATCCGCAGGTTTCATTTTTCCATGTACAATAGAGATTTGATATTCTGGTTTTGGGAAGTCTCGTTCTATACTTTCATAGCCATCCATTAAATCTTTATAGTCCATTTTTTCGCTTTCTTGAATCAATGGATAGACGACGTAAACTTGTCTTCCTTTTGCGATTTCATCTCGAATAAAACGGAACACTTTTAGTCTGTTTGCGTCATATCGATGTACTGTTTTTATAGGCTTTCTTCCTGCTGGTAATTCGTCAATTAAAGAGATGTCTAAATCGCCATAAACAGACATGGCTAAAGTTCTAGGGATTGGGGTTGCAGTCATTACTAAAATGTGTGGAGGAGAAGTGTTTTTCTTCCATAGTTTACTTCTTTGTGCAACTCCAAATCGATGTTGCTCATCGATAATTGCAAGTCCTAAATTTTTGAATTTCACCTTGTCTTCCAGTAGTGCATGTGTGCCAATTAGTATCTGTAATTCGCCATTTTCTAATTCTTCGTGAATAATTCTTCTTTCTGAAGTAGTACTTGAACCTGTGAGTAGTTTTATGTTGATATTCAACTCATTACACATTTCACGTAAACCATCATAGTGTTGTACTGACAAAATAGCAGTAGGCGCCATTAGGCAAGCTTGAAAACCGTTGTCAAGTGCTATTAACATAGACATTAGTGCTACAATTGTCTTTCCAGAACCTACATCGCCTTGTAAAAGACGATTCATCTGCGCATTGCTTCCTAAATCGTGACGAATTTCTTTTAAAACGCGTTTTTGTGCATTGGTTAATTCGAAAGGTAAATGGTCTTTAAAAAAGGAGTTGAAATAATTTCCGACGGTTTTAAAAGGGAACCCTTTTATCTTCGATTTATGGATTAAATTTTTTAAAATTAACTGTAATTGTATGTAAAATAATTCTTCAAATTTCAGTCTAAACTGTGCCTTAGAAAGTAACTCTGGAGTCTTCGGAAAATGCACATTAAAAACAGCTTCTGGTTTTGAAATTAGTTTCAATTCGGAGCGCATATTTTCAGGTAACGTTTCTACAAATTTCCCGTTGCTTTCTAAAAATAATTGTTGCATGATTTTGGTCATCACGCGATTTGTAATTCCTTTATTAGATAGTTTTTCGGTGGAAGGATAAATCGCTTGCATTGAAGATCGTAGATTATCTTCATGGTCTTTTTGTAGTTCAATATCTGGATGCGGCATGTTGAACTTGCCGTTAAACCAATTGGTTTTTCCAAAGATTACATAGGTAGTATTTAGTTTCAGGCTTTCTCTAATCCATTTTTGCCCTCTAAACCAAACCAGTTGCATGGTTCCTGTTTCATCTTGAAGCGTTGCTACTAATCGTTTTCCGCGTTTCTGGGCAATTTCTTCAAACTTAATAATTTTTCCAATTACCTGAACATCAGCGTTGTTACGTTGTAGTTGATTGATTTTGTAATACTGCGTTCGATCTATATGTCGATTCGGAAAAAGATTAAGAAGATCCTGATAGGTGTGAATACCTAGTTCCTTGCGAAGCAAATCTGCACGATTTGGTCCAACACCTTTTAAATAATCAATAGGAGTTTGCAAGTTTATACTCATAAAAGCGAAATTAAACAATTCCTTTGAAACAAGGAATCTCAAAAAGTGTAGTTTGAATAGATTTTAGTTTTCGTGTAATTTTAAAATGGCAAAACTTATGTGTACTTTGGCGTAATGGTTGCTATTTAAAGATTTATGAAACGTATTTTATTTTTATTATTTATCCTTTTTTCTTTTGCTGCTTATGCGCAACAGGCAGATATTGTGGACTTTAAAAAGTTGGATGCTGTTGTGTTTTTTAATCAGATTAAAATAGATAGCACACTTTATGATTCTTATGAAATTACCTTCGATATATTAAAAAAAACGGATTCAATTTATTTGGATGCTATTGGGATGAAGTTTAAAAATATTGCTTTAAACGGAAAGAAAGTAAAGTTCGATAATGATAATAAAAAACTAATTATCTATAGTAAATTCAAGCCTTCCGAAGAAAATAAATTGCAATTTTTGTTTTTCGCTTCGCCTAAAAAAGCCATGTATTTTGTGGGTTGGAATAATGAAGCGCGAAACCAAATATGGACACAAGGTCAAGGGAAAAACACAAGTCATTGGTTGCCAAGTATAGATGATATGAACGATAAGATCGAGTTTGATCTTACTTTTGCGGCGCCAATTGGTTATGAAGTGATTTCTAATGGGAAATTGGTGCTTAAAAATAGAAGCACAGATTATATGCTTTGGAAATATGATATGCAAAAACCAATGTCTAGCTATTTGGCTGCTTTGGTAGTTGGTAAATATGATAAAAAAGTAGTAAAATCTAAAAGTGGCATTCCTTTAGAAATGTATTATTATCCCGAAGATTCCTTAAAAGTAACGCCAACGTATAGATATACAAAGGAGATGTTTGATTTTTTAGAAGATGAAATTGGCGTTGCGTATCCTTGGCAAAACTACAAACAAGTTCCTGTTCATGATTTCTTGTATGCGGGAATGGAGAATACAAGCTGTACTATTTTTTCGGATGCTTTTATGATTGACGAAACCGCGTTTATAGATAAAAACTATGTAAATGTAAACGCGCATGAGTTGGCACATCAATGGTTTGGTGATTTAGTGACCGAAACGTCGGGAACACATCATTGGTTGCAGGAAGGCTTTGCAACGTATTACGCATTACTTGCAGAGCGACACGTTTTTGGGGACGATTATTACTATTTTAAATTATATGAATACGCGCAAGAATTAGCCGCTCAAGATCGTTTAGGGACAAGTACTGCGGTTATGAATGCGAAAGCGAGTAGTGCAACGTTTTATAAGAAAGGAGCTATCGTTTTGCATATGTTGCATGAAAAAGTTGGGGATATCGCTTTTAAAACGGCAGTTAAGAATTATTTAAAGAAGTATGCATTTCAAAATGTGGAGACTTCGAATTTTATAGATGAAGTTGCGCAAACTAGCAAACAAGATTTAAGTGCTTTTGTTGCTAAATGGTTACAAGACAAAACGTTTTATTATGAAGAAGTGGAAGCTTCTTTGCAAAGACAATCCGAATTTATTACGGAATATGTCATGGTAGATTGTGAAGCAGCTAATGCAAAGTGCGATTATTATCTGACTTCGGGTATTTCAGATGAAGCAAAAAGGAAAGTGATTGCACAAGTACCAGAGCGAATTACTTCCGAAGTATTTAAAAATAGTATTCCAGTAAGACAAGCAATAGCGCAAAGTATCGTGGAGATTCCTTCCGAATTAAAGATGGATTATGAATCGCTTTTAGAAGATAAATCCTATGTAACTGCAGAGGCTGCTTTGTATAATCTTTGGACTAATTTTCCGGAAGAAAGAAATAGATATTTAGATAAAACAAAAAATGTTCTTGGCTTGCCTAATAAAAACGTTAGATTGCTTTGGTTAACGCTATCTTTGGTGACTCCAGATTATGATGTGGCGTTAAAGGAAGCGCGTTTAAAGGAGTTAATTGCATATACGTCACCAGCATATAATTTTGAAATAAGGATGCAAGCGTTTTCGTTTTTAGAGAATTTAAAAATTATAAACAGCGATATCTTAAAGCATTATAAAGAAGCGGAGCAGCATCATAATTGGCGATTAAAAAAGTTTGCGAGAGCTTTTGCAGAAAGAAATAATGAAAAACTAACGAACTAAAATAATTTAATGCGAGCATTAGTAATATCTGGAGGAGGAAGCAAAGGTGCTTTTGCAGGTGGCGTAGCACAATATTTAATAGAACACGAAAAACGCGAATACGATATGTATTTGGGTACATCTACAGGAAGCTTATTGGTTCCGCATTTAGCTTTAAATGACATAGGTAAGCTGTATGATATGTTTACTAATGTGAGTCAGCACAATATTTTTAGTGTAAACCCTTTTGTGCAGCATAAAAAAGATGGAAGAGAATATGTTTCTATTAACTATATGAATTCTATCTGGCAGTTTATTAAAAGGAAAAGAACTTTTGGTGAGAGTAAAAGTTTACGAAGACATATAAAACGAAATTTTACCGAACAAGAGTTTAATGCGATTAGGAAAAGCGGAAAAGATGTGGTGGTTACCGTTTCTAATCTTTCTAAAAATAGAGTAGAGTACAAGTCTATTAAAGAGTTTAGTTATGAAGAGTTTTGTAATTGGATTTGGATTTCATGTAATTATATTCCCTTTATGTCTTTGGCAAAAGTAGATGGTTTTGAGTATGCAGATGGTGCTTTTGGCTGTGTAGTACCAATTCGTGAAGCGGTTTTACGTGGTGCTACAGAAATAGATGCTATTATTTTAGAAAGTGAAAATATGGAGTACAATAAAGTACTTGGTAAAAATCCTTTTTCGTTAATGTTAAACCTGTTTGGTCATTTGTTAGATCAGGTGGAGAAAAGTGATATTGCTATAGGGAAATTGGCTGCAAAGCACAGAAATGTAAAGCTTAATCTGTATTATACACCAACTAAATTAACGGAAAATTCTTTGATATTCAGTAAAAAACTAATGACTGCTTGGTGGTTAGATGGCTTTTTGTATGCAGAAAATAAGCATGGTAAAGACTCTAGCGCGGTTGCTATGAAATATTAGGCTGTTTTTTATACTTCTACTTTAAAACATTTTACTTACTTCATCTCTAATATAAGATAAACCGGCATGACTTGGCGGATGTCCTTCCATCATTTCGGTTAAAATAACTTCGCGAAGTTTGTTTGCTGAATTTGTTTTTTCTAATAAAGTAGCTTTTCGTATTAACTGAATAGTCGCATTTTTGGAAGCGTTAACCACATTCCAGCATTCTTCGGAAACATATATTTGTTGCGATAAATTATGCTCCATTTCTTGTTCTATAGACGCTATCAATAAAGACTCGTAACTTTCTTTTTCTGAAGAAGTTGGATGCACTCTTAAAAGTAATTTTGCAGGAACGATGCGTTCTAGAAATAGCGTTAAACGTTCGTAGGCTTGCAAGCGCAAAGGGAAGGATTCTTTCTGCAATTCTTTGTGCATTAAAAAAGTTCTTCGGTTGTTTTCATTTTCTATATGCTCTCTAAAAAATAGAAAAGCAATTGCTCCTGTAACCAAGGCAGGAATAATATACATCAAAAGGTTTATAAGTTGTTGTTCCATAGTTTTTAAAAATACTATTACAAACATAAGCTGTTTTTTATAATAGGACAAATTATCCGTTGGTTGAATGAAACTGACTTTTCCTTAAATCAAAATGACTATTCCTTGATTCGGCACATGTAGTCTTTGTATTACACCGTATTTTGCGCTTGCTATTAATTAATACATTACTAATCGTCAGTAGAATAACAGCCTATTTTGCTGGCGATTTTTTTTATTAAAAAGAGGTAACATTTAGACTCCTTTGTTGATATAGAATTAGAAAGCTATTAAAAATAAGCTTATTTAATATTTAAAACATATAGATTATGAAGAAAATAGTACTAAGAATACAAATCCTTTTTTTGCTTTTATTTAGTATGATGTCCTATTCTCAAGTTCCTAATGGGGCTTTTGCAAGCGGAACAGCTAACTGGAATGTAGTAGGTAATAATATTAGCTTAGGTGCTTATGCTAGTGATTATATGTTTATCAATAATAGCACAACAGTTAATGAAACTTTTGCTTTAACCTCTTCCGCGTTTAACTTATTACAAAGTGAAGTATATAGTTTAGATATTATTTACGGACATTATGATAATACTTTTAGTGGAAATCAATTATCTCAATTATCCAATATTGTATTAAAAGACGCGAGTACAAATGCAGTTGTGGAAACGTTAACCTTAACAGTGCAGCCTTGGCCATTAGGCGCAGCTCCTGCTTCTGAAGTGGATTATTATAAGAGTAATGTTATTTCTGTTCCAGACGGATCATATTACTTAGAGTTTTCTGGAGCAGTAGGAAGAAGTTTTCTGTTTACGCAAAGCGAAATTTATGCATTTAAAGATGTGCAAATCAATGCCGTTATTCCTCATTCTGTTTCAGGTAATGTGAAATATGATGTTAATGCAGATAATTGCGCGACATCAGCAACACCGTTAAACAATATTTTAATAAAAAATGTGGCGCAATCCTCTGGAAACATTTATTATACGTACACAGATAATAATGGCGATTATTTTCAAGAGTTTTATGAAATAGGGAATGTTGTAACAAGTGTTGAATCTCCTTCTTTAACATCAACCTCAATTACAAACACTTTTACATCTGCTTTTCAAGCATATACAAATCAAGATTTTTGTACGCAAACAACAATAACAACGCAACATGATTTAAATATTCAAATCGTACCAATAGGTCTTGCTAGGCCGGGTTTTGGTAGTGCTTATAGAATTTATTATACTAATTTGGGTGTGCCTAATACTAGTGGTGTGGTAACATTAAGTTTTGATAATACGAAACTCAGTTATACGTCTTCCATACCTTTAGATAATGGTTTTAGTGGTAATTCTTTAACATGGAATTATACAAATTTAAATTTCTTTGAAACTCGATTTATTGATGTGTTTTTTACCCTTTATGCACCGCCAACAGTTAATAGTGGTGATGTTTTAACGTTTAATGTAATAGCAGATCCAATAGTTGGGGATGCTAATACTTTAGATAATACATCCTCATTAAATCAAGATGTTGTAAATGCTTATGACCCTAATGATGTGTTATGTTTAGAAGGCGATGAAATTGCACCTTCACAAACAGGAGATGATTTAATCTATAGAATTCGCTTTCAAAACACAGGAACAGCATCTGCAGTAAATATTTCGGTTAAAACAGATTTAGATGCAGATTTAGATTGGGCCACTTTACAACCAATTTCTGCTTCACATGCATATACAACTTCATTGGTAAATGGAAACGAGTTAACTTTTAACTTTAATAATATCAATTTAGACGATAGTACTACTAACGAGCCTGAAAGTCATGGTTGGATTTTTTATAAAATAAAACCAAAAAGCACGGTGATTCTTGGAGATGATTTTGATGCTAATGCAGCTATTTATTTTGATTTTAATGCACCGGTAATTACAAATACATATACAACTACAATTGTTACTCCATTAACGTATGTACCAGATGATAATTTTGAAAACTATCTAGAAACACATGATGCTAGCGGAAATGTTGTTGCTGTTGGCGCAGCGAACAGCATGGGGAACGGTATTGCTTTAGACAACTATGTAGCTACAGCTAATATAAATATGGTTACAATTTTAGATGTAAGCTCAAAAAGCATTTTAGATCTAACGGGTATTGCAGATTTTACACAATTATTAATACTTAATATTGGTAGTAATAATAATATTGTTTTTGATGTAAGTCAAAACACCATGTTGGAATCTTTATATTGTCATAGTTCCAATTTAAGTAGTGCAGATTTAGATGTATCTCAAAATGCTGCTTTAAAGAATTTATATTGTCAAAACAATCAACTTTCTGTTTTAGATATTAGTTCTAATTTAAATCTAGAAATAATTAATTGTTTTCAAAATAATATAACTGCGCTAGATTTTTCTGGTAAGGCTTCCTTAAAAAGTTTGACCGTATTTAACAACCAATTAACTTCTTTAAATGTTAAGAATGGTAACAACACAAATTTTACTAATTTTGATAGTACTAACAACCCAAACCTTACTTGCATTGAGGTTGATGATGCCGCTTGGAGTACAGTGAACTGGCTTAATAAAGACGCTGCTTCAACATACGTTAACAATCAAGCAGAGTGTACAACACTAAGTACTTCAGCGTTTGCACAGATAACTTTTAGTATGTACCCTAATCCTGTAAGCAATTACCTTACCATTGCTATACAGGCAGAAGCTAGCTATGGCTTAATCACAGTAAATGGTCAGGTAATTAAAAACGGCCAGCTTCAAACGGGAGAGAATATATTAAATGTTTCAAAACTATCTAACGGTTTATACTTTTTACAAGTACGAACTAGTGAAGGTGTTTCCACTAAAAAAATTGTAAAACAGTAATACTATGAAAGCAATTAAAACAGGCTTACTGACTCTTTTAATCGCAACTTTTATTAGTAGTTGTGATTCTGATGAAGACAATGACACCACAACCGTTTGTGATGCCAAGTTCTACACAATGGCAGTAGATATTCCGGATTCATCGGTTGGTGTTTTTGATATTTTTGAATACGAAAAATCCAATGTGCTCGCTACACCAATGGCGCTTACTTCTGGGAATTCATTGAATAATGCTACAGGAGGGCCGTTAAGTGAAATGCTATCTGCAATAAATCCGAATACAGGAGAAATTACATATCAATTTACATATCATCCCGCGATATTTAAGTATAATATCAATTCGAATACGGTAGCGCAAAGTACTTTTAATGGTGGGTATAATTATGAATATTTAGGGAATAGTTTATATGCTATAAAACACACCTATATTGGCTCTAGTGTATTATCGGATTACACCATAATCGATGAGTCAGGTAATGATGTTGGTCAAACAATTCAAAATGTAGATATTAGTAATTCTGGAGCAAGTACATTACTTCTATTCAAATCTACATCAAACAACCAAGACAAGCTATATTATTTAGCGAACACGAAACTTCTTACTTACAATAAAACAACAGATACTTGGAGTGATGATCTTTTAGAGATGTATAACGAAACCACCAATAAGGTTTTTTATAGAAGTATAGAGTATGTTGATGATAATACGCTTTATATTTTGAAATCGGACGAGACGATTTCTAGTAGTTATACGCTAGAACTTTTAAAAGTAGATATTAGTGGAAGTGTACCGCAAGTTTCTGTAATAAAAGATTTAACAAATAGCCTTAGTTTGAGTGCGAATGCGCTTTTAGCTCCTGGTGGAGATAGACAAATAAATGCAGCTTATGATGCTTGTGATGACAGTTTCTATTTTAATTATACCAATCCTTTTACAATGAATTCTATAGTTTTTGAAATTAAACTTATAAGTGATACTGTCCATGAATATCCTGTAAATGGTAAATATTTATATGGCTTAGACATTATAAATTAATCCTATTTAATAAAAACAACTAAAATAAAAAACGCTAATTATGAAATCAATATTTAAAATAACAGTAGTGCTCGTATTAGCATTATCCTTCTTTAATTGTGATAATGATGATAACAACGCGACAAATACCAATGTTTGTAGCTATCAAGGATTTTCCTATTTAGATGGAAATAGTAATGATCAAACCATTATACCTGAATCTGAATTAAACACACAATATTTTCCAAATGCGAGTAATGGACCTTATGGTGCGCCCGGAATTGAAATCGCTTCTTTTACTGGTGCAACAACATTATTTTTTACTACAAATGTGATACTGTTAAATGAAATAGGAGAAGGAAGAATGACTATTGATGGCGGCGTGGAGGAATTGGTAACCGTAACATGTCAACGTGCAGGAACAGCAGTAGGAGATGAAATTAGATTAGATGTGGTTAGCGGTAGTATAGAAGTAGAGTTCTGTGTTATTATAGATGAAGTTTTATAAAATAAAGCAATATGAAAACACCATTTAAGTACTTCGTTATTTCTATTAGTTTGCTTGTTTTTAATTGTAAAAACGAAAGTAAAACAGAACAATTAGGAAATACAACTATAACGGAAACTGCCAAGAAGTTAAGTGAAGACGAAAAAAGAGAAATAGTAAAATACTATTTGATTAATGGCAAAAAAATGGACGAAAAAGACTTTCATGAAATCATTTTTTTAAATGATTTTGTAGATGGAGTAAAAATAGTTTTTTACGAGGATGGTGATGCTTTCTTTGGTCTTAAGTTTTCAGAAGCTTTTAATTATTATAACGCTAATAAAAATAAATAATCTATTATAAAGTACTAAACAGAATATGTTTCCAAAATTATTCGATTTCTCTCTGCCTGATGTGTTGGTAAACCTTTTTGGTGTAGAACAAGTTACTGTTTATACCTATGCAACTTTAATTGCAATAGGTACATTAATAGCAGCGCTATATACTAAAAGGACAGCAAAGAGAGAGTTGGGAATTGCAAACCTTCCTAATTCCTTTTTCTATTGGATTTTTGTTGCAGGTTTTGTTGGCGGAAAGTTGTTTTACTATTTACAAGATCCTTTGAAATACATGCAAAACGCAAGCTTAATGTCTGATAATTTTTCAGGTGGTTTTGTGTTTTATGGATCCTTTGTTGTGATTGTTCCATATGTAATATGGTATTTAAGAAGACATCAAATTCCCGTTTTGCCAATGCTAGACATATTTGCAATAACTACAACCATTGTTCATGCTATAGGTAGATTAGGTTGCTTTGCTGCAGGATGTTGTTATGGAGCTCCCACAGAAAGTAATATAGGATTAATTTTTCCAACTACGCATGGTATTTCGGTGCATCCAACACAGTTATACGAGGTAACGCTATTAGTAGCCATAATGCTATTCCTAATGGTGATTAAAAAAAACAAACAATTCAACGGACAAATCTTCTTAATCTATTTAATGCTATATGCTTTTGGTAGAGGAATTCTAGAACTTTTTAGAGGAGATAACAGAGGCTATATTATAGATAACATATTGTCTCATTCGCAATTTATAGGGCTTTGTCTCATAGCAATTGCAGCTTATTTTTATTTTAAATTTTATAAACAAAGGAATACTAACTTAATTAATACTTAAAATTATGAAAAAACAATTTTTAAAAAGAATTTTACCAGTAATGCTTTTAATAACAGCAGTATTTGTAATAGGTTCTGGCTGTGGAGATGGTATAGTTAATACACCACAAGACTACGAAAATTATTGGCCAGACATAGATCAAGATGGCTATGGCGATGCATCTGTATCTCCTACTTCTTACACAGCTAATGATGCTCCTGCAAATTACGTAATGGATAACACCGATTGTAATGACAACGATGCAACCGCATATCCAGGAGCAACAGAAATTCCTGATAATGCAATTGATGAGGATTGTAATGGTTACATATCTATCACTTTATTTGTAGATGCAGATGGAGATGGTTTTGGTAATCCAAACACAACAGAAGTTGTAGATTTATTGGTAGGTGAAAGCATACCTAGTGGTTATTCTTATTATGCAGGAGATTGTAACGATAATGATGCAAACACAAATCCTTTAGCAGATGAAGTTTTAGGGAATGGAATGGATGATAATTGCGATGGTGAAACAGATATTATAGAATATTACACAGACGCAGATGGAGATGGTTATGGTGCAGGTGCTGCTTTGCCACCACCAGCAGCTGGTGTGCATAATAATTTAGATTGTGATGATACCAATGCTAATATACACCCATATACTAGAGAATTTTTAAATGATGGTATAGACAGTAATTGTGATGGTGCAGATAATACCTAGAAAATAGCGCAAACGAAACTTTAAAACCTCTAAAACTCCATATCACAATTTATTTACTATTGATATGGAGTTTTTCTTTTTCTCAATAATTTACCAATTATCTAATAGCTACTGTTTTACCAAGTAACCACATATACAGAAATTAGGTTTGTTAACAGGATAGGTGAAAGTTTATAAAACGAATATATCTTAATATCCATTTCAAAATGAAAACCATAGTAAAATATATAAGAACACATCTAAAAGAAGATTATAAAACGGCTACATACTTAATTTTTTTATTGTTTTTAAGTGTTTTTATCTATATACATCATGTTACAAATTTTGCCGTAAATTTCTTAAGTAATAATATAAATTCACCGTTACTTGTATTGTCTTATTTTTTGTTTTTTGGATTTGCTTATTACACAACAATAGCAATAATAGTTTTTACAAAATCAGATTATAGCTTTATAAAATCGAGTGGTTTTTGGTTTACAAGTATATTTGCTATTCTATTAGTAAGTTTACGATTAGGGTTTTTAGAACACTACAAATGGATTTATGAAAATATTGCACCAGAAAAAGCTTTTTTTTATACTAAAATTGCCGCCAGAGCAATGCGTACCATTATTTTTTCGTTCGGAATTTTATTTTTCTATTATCTATTTGAAAAATATAACACCAACTTTTATGGTTTTTCAACAAAAAATGTGAGTTGGAAACCATATTTTTTACTCTTGTTAATCGTTATTCCTTTTATTGGTATTGCATCCTTTCAGCCTAGTTTTTTAAATCAATATCCTTTAATTGGTAATACAGGTAACGCTATAAATAAGTTACATGCTTTAGCTATTTATGAACCTGTGTATTTATTAGATTTTATTTCTATAGAATGGTTTTTTAGAGGGTTTCTTGTTTTAAGTATGGTTAAAATTTTGGGCTCAAAGGCTATTTTACCAATGGTAGCATTATATGTTTTTTTTCATATAGGAAAACCTACTGGAGAAATTATAGGCTCCATATTTGGTGGTTATCTTTTAGGAATTATTTCTTTGCATAGTAGATCTATTATTGGCGGAATTATTATTCATATGGGAGTTGCTTTTTTAATGGATTTAATGGCAATTATTCAAAAATTTGATATTTATTTTTAAAATTTATTATCGTTAAATAAAAAGGACCGTTCCTTGTATCAAATACACGTTTGTTTCAATAGGTCTTCTTTTTCGCTAATATAAAAGCTATGTTTGTTTAACTAAATAATTATGAAAACTATTTTGAAAATGGCACTCTTTATCTTATTTTTCACAGTAAGTACGGTACGTAACACCAATAAAAACTAGACTAATTTACGTATGTTTTAATAGAAATATTACAGCTAAAAACACATTGATCTGTACTGAAAATTATGTGGTTACAGATTAATTATTTAAAAATATTACATTAGTTTTATAAAAACAGAAACCTTGAAACACCAAAAACTCCATATCACAATTATTACCTTATGGATATGGCGTTTTTTTTCTGATTCCCATATTTTAGTTAATAAGCCCGAAAGAATAGCAAAGAAGAAATGTTTACTAGTTATTTTACTTTTTACTTTTGCTATTTCATTTTCCCAACAATTTACAAACTATACAACTAAAGATGGTTTGCCAAGCAATCTTGTATATAAAATAGGGCAAGACCAGAAAGGGTTTTTATGGTTTGCTACAGATAAAGGTTTGGTGAAGTATAATGGTAATACCATGAAAACCTTTACTACTAAAAATGGTTTAGCAACGAATGATGTTTGGGGGATTTTTCCAACGCCAGATGGTAAACTATGGTATTTGTCTAAAACTTCAAAATTGGGTTATATTAAAAACGATAGTGTTTATGCTTTTGAAAGTGAAATAAAAGGAGAGATTTTTAGTCCTCTTTTAACAAGTCAAGTTGGTAATGATTTGATTCTTGCAAGTTCCAATAGATTTCATGTTTTAAAAAATAAGAAATGGAGAGTATTAAATGGATGGCACCCAAAAGATTCTTTAGCGTATAATTATATAAAACATCCTACGGTTTTAAATTACAAAACTTCTAGTTTATTAGATTCTGTAGTAATACAAGATAAAACAAATAAAACAGTTAAGACCTTTGGTTTTGGGGATGTACTTAAAAAAAATCACATAAGAGGTCAAATTACAGATAGCCTGTTTTATTGGGTAAATGATAAACAATACAATATTCTTAATTTAAATACTTTAAAGCTGCATAAAAAATACTTTAAAGACGAAATAGGTATAGAGCAATCAAAATATGTACGATTAAATCTAGTAAATAATCAAATACAAATTTCTGGAAAGGGATTTGTAGGTGTTTTAGATAAAGATTTACACATTACAAATACATACTATATACCAGAGTATTTAAATGCGCATTTTGGTTTTTTTGATAGCTTAGGGTCTGTTTGGGTAAGTACTTTTACAGATGGTATTTACCATTTGCCAAAAGAAAAACAAAATATTAAATACTGTTTACCAACAGAAACAGTAACGAACATTGGTTCTGTAAATAATAAAATTATTGCAAATGTTTTTAATAAGGGATTTTATAAATATGATGATGCTAAAAAAAAGTTTGTATTATTTATAGAAGAAGAAGAATATCTTTTTGACGCTTCTTATATTAAAGAATTAAACACAGAATTTTATCTGTCTAAATTAAATTCAAGAACAGTAAAAAATGGTAAAATAGAAGAGATAGGTTTATTAAGTGATTCCAATGATATTCATTACAAAACAAGACAATTAGTAGTAGCTAATAATTCTTTATATGGTGAATACTCGTTTGGAGTAAATAAAATAAATCCAAATAATTTTGAAATCGAAAAAGAGTATCATCAACTCGGAATTAATCAATTACTACCATTTAATGATCGATTTTTAGTAGCTACATTTAGTGGGTTAAAAGAGTTTAAAGACGAAAAATTTAAACCTATAGCATTTACCAATCAAGAGTTTAATAAATCCATTTTAAATCTAAAAAAAGTTTCAGAAAAAGAGCTTTTAATAAATACAGATGGCTTTGGGGCTTATATCACCGATTTAAAAACCATTAAGCAACTTCCAGGTTCCGAATTTCTAATTGTAAATAATGCTTTTGTTGAAAATAATAACATTTGGTTAGCAACAGAATCTGGTATATTAAAGTATACAAAAGTAAAAGAGGTATATACGGTGCAAATGCAGATAGATAAAAGCAATGGATTGCCTTCCAATCATGTTAATGATGTTTTTGTTTATCAAGATAACTTAATGGTAGGTACCAATAACGGAATAGCCATTTTTCCAAAAGAGGTAAAAAGTAAATCCCAATTATTAGATGTTTATATCGATAAGGCGCAATATGACAATCAAGATATTTCGATAAATAATGCTGTCTTTAAATATCAAAAAAATAATAATTTAAATTTCACCATATCTAATATCGATTTTTCAGATAAAAATGTAGGTTTCTCTTATGCTTATAAATTAGAACCTATCCATAAAGATTGGAGCACCACCACAACTAACAAGTTTAGTTTTAATAACCTGGAACCAGGAGAATATACATTACATATTGCTGCCAATAGCCTAAAAAAAGAGCTGAGTTTTACAATAAAACCTTTGTGGTGGCAAACCGTTTCATTTAAAGTATTTATTGTGTTGTTTGGTGTTTTTCTTGTAGCATTAATATCTAGATTTTTTGTAAAACGTTCTCAATTTAAAAAAAATCAAAAAATATTTGAAGACAAACGCTTAAGTGAATTACAGCTAAAGGCGTTACGGTCTCAAATGAATCCGCATTTTGTATTTAACTCGCTATCTGCAATACAATATTATATTGGTGAAAATGATTTTGAAGCTTCTGAGTTGTACTTGGTTAAGTTTTCAAAATTAATTCGTCAATTTTTTGAGCTTTCCAAAGAAAATGAAATCACGTTAGCTACAGAGGTTAGTTTGCTTCATAATTATTTAGAAATTGAAAAACTTCGTTTTAAAGAAAAACTAAACTTTAGCATTCATGTAGATCCTAGTTTAAATACGAAGAGAACAAGAATACCAACCATGTTATTGCAGCCAATAGTCGAGAATGCTGTAAATCATGGTGTTTTTAATAAATTAGAAAACGGCTTGGTAACTCTCAATTTCTTACATGTAGATGCACAAACATTTAAAGTAGAAATTATAGATGATGGCGTAGGTTTTGCAAATACGAAAAAGAGACAAAGTAAAAAGGTTAAATCTTCGAATGTTTTAAAAGATAGATTACATTTTTTAAATTATTCTGAAAAATGGGAAATAACGTATAAAGAAGAAGAAGTACATCCAGATCGAGCAGATAGAGGTAATAAATCGGTATTTTTAATCAAGACAAACAATTAATGAATAGTATAAACGCAATATTAGTAGATGATGAGATTGCAAACTTAAAAGGCTTGCAACGAAAGATTGAAAATTTGTTTCCTAATATTCAAATATCGGGAGCGTATCAAAAACCAGAAGATGCCATAGCAGCAATTAAGGAACAGCAACCAAATATTCTGTTTTTAGATATTGAAATGCCTAGAATTAACGGCTTTGAGTTACTTACCAACTTGAAAGACGTTAACTTTCAAGTCATTTTTGTAACTGCTTACAGTGAATATGCTTTGGAAGCATTTAAAAAATCGGCAATAGATTACATATTAAAACCTATAGATAATGATGATTTGGTTGCAGCTATAAATAAGGCACTAGAAATTATTAAATTAAAAAAGGAGAGTGAAACTAACGCTAAACTAGTAGGCTTGTTAGAAGAAAATATTTCTAAAAAAAATAAAATAGTGGTACCAACGCAAAAAGGAATTTCTTTTATACCACAAGATGAGGTGCTACATTTAGAGGGTTATGAAGGCTATACTAAAATCCACTTAATAAATAATACCACAATTACAAGTTCCTACAATTTGGGTAAATTTGAAAAACTACTAAATACCAAGTTTTTTAAATGCCATAAATCGCATATTATTAATTTAGAAAAAGTACGTCATTTTGAAAATGAAGGCTATGTGGTTTTAAATAATGAATATCGCGTACCCATATCTAAAACCAATAAAAAGGCATTTTTAAGTTTGTTTAGTTAACTAGAATATAAAACGACTTTGTTTTAAAAAAAATAGCTCTTTAAAATATTTTAAAGAGCTATTCTATTACATAAAGCAAATATTTTAGTACTTGATAATTTTCTTAGTAATACTGCCAACTTTTAAGAAGTAAGTTCCTTTAGATAGGTTTTTAGTAGAAACCATAGTAGTGAAATTTGTAAGGTTTCCTTTTAAGACAAGCTTACCCAAAATAGAATATACTTCATAATTATCATTTAATAATTGATCAGTATTAAAAACAATATTAAAATAATCTGTACTCGGGTTTGGGTAGGTATTAAATGTATTATGGCTATAGTTGTTGTCTTGAACAGATAAAGAGCTAGCAAATATTTGATCTAAAGTAGCTTCAATGAAAAAATCTAAATTATTATTAGGTGTTAGTTTTCCTGTAGTTACAGAGGTGTTTATACTTGTAGGATTAAATAAAGATGCCATTACACTAAAAGTACTGTTTTCGTAAAAAGTCATGGTGGTTTCTCCTGCATTAGGATAGGATGCAGGCCCAAATTCATAGATGCTTAAACCATTAGTTCTTGGTGTTACACCGTCGATGTAGTATAAGGTCGAAAAGATCCACGTAAGCGGACTAGGATAATCTGTGTTCGTAGTACTGTTTCTGTCTAATTGTGGAACACCCAAACCACCATCGTCCACATAAGTTTGCATGTTATAAGATGCTAACCAAGCATAATCATACATGAAGTCTCCTGCTGTAAAATTGATTGGAGCTGCTCCATAAGATTCATATATTAAGTCACTACCAATCATCCATAGTTTCCCTCCGTTATCTAAATAATTGGTAAGTACTGGGTTTCCTGCTTGTCCAGCAGTCCAAAAATTAAGGCCATAGCCATCGTCACCACTAAACCAAATAACTAGATCATAGCTCTCTAATTGCGTACTAGTAGGAAGTCCACTAATAGTAGCGTCGTGTACTGTTACACTGGTGTAAGAGGTTGTTAATATAGAATTGTAAAACGTGGTATTATCTGCAGTGTCAAAATCATTGTCGGTGACTAATAAAATATCATTTTGAGCAAATGAGAATAGAGCAATGGATAAGGTTAAAATTAAAAGTAGTTTTGTTTTCATATTTTTTGATTTTTAATAGATTAAAATCAAATTTAAAAAAAAAGAAATAAGAAGCTAAAGTTTTTAATAAAAGAGTTTTAAAGTTGTTTAATTACAGATTTTACACCTATTTATTTGAGGATTAATCCATAATATAAGTGCTTTTTGTTTTTTACGTGGTTAAAGTTAAATTCGGAAAAATAGGGTAACAAAAGTTTAAATAGGTTTATATAAAACTATAAACTATAAATTTTGAACGTTTAAAACTATAAATTATGAAAATTAGAAACACCAAATTCAAATTGTTACTTAGCCTTATGATTGCAATGGGTACATTATTTACATCCTGTGATCCAAACGAGGATAATGAGTCTTATGATCCAGGAGAAAATAACGAAATAGGTTTAGACCTAGGACAAAGCGTACAACATGATTTTATGGGTCGAATTGTGGATGAGTCCAATGCTCCAATAGAAAACGTAATGGTTTCTATCGGATCAAAAATGGAGTCTACAGATGCTAATGGGATGTTTATTATTAGTAATGCGAATGTTAAAAAAAGACAAGCATTTATTGTAGCAGAAAAACCTGGTTACCTAAAAGGAATGCAAAGTCTAGTGCCTACGCAAGGTACAAATACGGTGCGTTTAATGTTGGTTCCTCTAAATGTAATTGCAACGGTTTCCTCTGGAGGAGATAGTCAAGTAAACTTACCAAATGGAACTACCGTGAAGTTTGACGGAGCGTTTAAAGATGAAAACGGAAATGCCTATTCCGGAAATGTAGATGTTATTATGTATCATTTAGATCCTTCAAATCCGGATATTGATGCAATAATGCCTGGTAATTTACAAGCCGAAAATACGAATGGTGAGGAACGTATTCTAGAATCTTACGGCATGTTAAATGTAGAATTAAGAGGAACTTCAGGTCAAGAATTGAATATAGCAGATGGTCATATTGCCATAATTGAAATGGCAGTAGATCCTGCGCAAAGCGATAATGCGCCTGCAACTATTCCTTTATGGCATTTTGATGAAGTGAAAGGATATTGGATAGAAGATGGGGAAGCTACTTTAATTGGCGGAAAATATGTTGGTGAAGTTTCTCACTTTTCATGGTGGAACTGTGATGCGCAATTTCCAACGGTTACATTATGCTTAAATGTTGTCGATGTAGCAAATATTCCATTATCTAATGTTAAAGTGGCATTGTTTAGAGGTGAAGCAACGTACCCAAGAATAGGGATTTCCAATGGTAATGGCGAAATCTGTGGATTAATACCTGCAAATGAAACAATGACATTAAATATATTCGATCAATGTGGAGTAGTGGTTTATACAACTACTATAGGGCCTTTTTCAACAGATACAAGTTACGGTAACTTGGTCTTGCCAACAGTTTCTGCAGCAGTTATTACAGGTAATCTAGTAAATTGTTCTAGTGCTAATGTTACCAATGGTTATGCAGGTGTAACTTATGGAAATCAATACGCTACAGTAGATGTTACCAATGGAAGTTTTTCTTTAAGTGTAATAGAATGTGCTTCTTTATCAGGTTTTACTTTAGAAGGAGTCGATTTTGATACTTTTCAAACAACAACAGCATTGCCTTTTACCTTTAATAATACCAATGTTGGAAATATAATTGCTTGTTCTACAGTAACAGAATTTATTAGTGTGCGAGTAGATAATAATCCAACAGATTATTTTTTAGCTAGTATAAATGCAGGAGGTAACCAACCAAGTCCAGGACTCTCGGTTAGTTCTCAAACAAATCTGAACTACTTCTTTGTTGGTTTAAACGATACCACACTAGGGAATTATTCTTTAGATCAGTTTGGTTTTGAATCCTCCAATTTAAATATAGATTACGCCATACCAACTAGTTTACAATTAAATTTATCTAATTATGGAAGTGCTGGTAACTATATAGACGCAACCATTAACGGAACATATACTGATACTGCGGGGAATGTGAGAAACCTTTCCGTAACCATACACGTAATAAGAGATATTTAGTAAGCACTAATTTGTGATGATGTCTAGTCCTAAATAATCAATACAGATTATTAAAGATTAAAAATAATTAATTAAACCTGAACAATAGATTTATTGTTCAGGTTTTTTGATTTATATGTTTTTCTTTTTAGAATATTTTGTTGATGCATTTTCTCAGGTG
>NZ_JBSHNV010000144.1:0-739 GCF_053601575.1 Lacinutrix sp. MEBiC02404
TGAATATTGATACTAAAAATAAATAGCGGAAAAAGCCCGAACCGCTAACACCGTGTATATTTAATTGCTAGGTTCTTGTCTGTTCGGAAAATCTTTGCAGATTTTCTAGTCCGTTTTTATTTACTAAATTAGTAACTTACATACGCAACTAAGCATACACAAACACGTTAGCTTTAATGCTTAAGCAAGTTTGCGGAAATAAAAAAAGCATGGTTTTAATCCCGAATTTTTTTTGAGTTTTAAGGAGAAAAAAACGAAAAACTATACTGCTAATTTTTAAAAATCATTTTGACTTTTCACTCAATTGCAAAATGAAATACTTTGCGGATCTTTTAGCTTGTTTGCGCAAAACGAAATCACTCAAACTTGTAAAACTGTTTTTAGCTTGTTTGCGGAAAAATAAATCAATAAAATCTGCAAAACTGAATTTAGTAAGTTTATGAATTGATTACTCAAACTCTAAAAAGGGAAAGCACTCAAATGGAATTTTTAGCAAGTTTGCGGATTAAAAAAATAAAGTGAGTAAAAAAGAATTTAATTGGAAACTCTAAAAAGCACTAAAAGCTAACATCGTATATAAAAAATTGCTAGATTAGTGCTTAAATAAAGTTGGTTGCGCTTTTACTAACTTCTGATTTTCCTTCGGAAAATCCTCGTCACCAAAAACGCAACTTTCCATATACAAACACGTTATGTTTAATAATCCCAGACTTCTGGAACTTCCCTTGTTCATTGCAAT
>NZ_JBSHNV010000145.1:0-3377 GCF_053601575.1 Lacinutrix sp. MEBiC02404
TGAATATTGATACTAAAAATAAATAGCGGAAAAAGCCCGAACCGCTAACACCGTGTATATTTAATTGCTAGGTTCTTGTCTGTTCGGAAAATCTTTGCAGATTTTCTAGTCCGTTTTTATTTACTAAATTAGTAACTTACACACGCAACTAAGCATACACAAACACGTTACCACACATTAAAACCCAAACTCAAAAATGACAGAAGAACAATTCGAAAATTGCAAACAATGTTTAAATCGAAAGAAAGGAGTAAATCAAAAAGAAAACATTTGTAATATAAAAGGGAAAAGTATGAACTTCGTGAATACTTGTACAGACTTTAACCTTGATAATAATGTCATTTTAGGAACAAAGAATAAAATTAATGCAATTAGACCTAATTTAAAGAGAGCAAAACTCGCTCAATTATTTATTTGGATAGTTATGGCTCTTGACATTATATCAATTTTTTCATCTTACTTACAATATAATTTACTTAAGTCACTGCAAAACAACGAAGAAGTAACTGAACAAATGTTAAACTCAAATGATTCCAGGGAACAAATCATAGGAATTTTATATTTAGTAGTTTTTATAATTTCTGCGGTAACTTTTATTCAATGGTTTAGAAGGGCATATTATAACTTAAATATTAGAACAAATTGTAATCATTCTGATGGTTGGGCATCCGGAAGTTGGTTTGTACCAATAATATCATTATATCGTCCATATCAAATAATGAAAGAAATGTGGACTAAAACTACTCAATTAATAAAATCTAAAACTTCTGAATACACAGACAATAGCACAATGATAATTGGACTTTGGTGGACTTTATGGATTGTATCTAATTATATTGGTAAATATGTTATGAAAAGAACTTTTAAAGCAGAGACAATAGAAAACTTTTTAAATAGTACCGTTGGAGATATGATTTTGTCAATAATCGGAATACCTTTAGCTATTATAACTGTAATGATTATTAAATCATATTCATTAAAAGAAGAAAATATTTCTGAATTAGAAAAAGTCGAAAATTAAAAACGTGTGGTAACACCGTATATAATTTATTGCTAGTTCTTGCCTACTTACGAAAACCCTCGCGGATTTTCTATTCGGTTTTTATTTGCTAAATTTAGTGCTTAAACCACGCAACAAACCATATACAAACACGTTAGGTGTAATTTAAAACCAACCCTCAAATTCAATGATTGATTTCGAAACTATATTTACACAAGTACTTTTTAAAAATCTTTTGGATAAAGGAATTAAAGGAGTTGGTTCTATATTTGATAAGCAATTAACAAATATAAACTCTAAAGCAAAAAAGAAACTCAAAAAAGAAGAGTTTGAATTCTTTCAAGAAAATTATGACCTTGAGATTTCAGAAGATGTAGTTTTATCTAATATCAAAAATAATTTAACTGCGGCAATAGCTTGGTCTAATGAAATAAACTTTAGTACAGCTATAACATCTAAAGAGCTGAAAAATATTTTTGTAGACATAGATTTATATTTATCACCATTGAAAACCAGATTTGATGTTGATGAAGAAACTGCTAAAATTAACAGTAAGAAATTATTAAAAGAATTCAATAAAAACAAAATAATATACGGAGGTGCTGGAGCTGGAAAAACAACACTAATCAAAAAAATTTTTAATGACTATTTAGATAATAATAAAGATTTTGATTTCTCTTTTCCTTTAGTTATTCGTTTTAGAGAATTAGATTATGAAAATCATATAAACCAAAAGAATTTTGGCTTATTCAAAATTTTAGTCGACTTATTAGGCATTCATATAAAATTTCCTGTTGAGTATCTTGATGATTTTGGGTTTGAATATTATAATTTATTAAAAAACACTATAATATCATTTTTTAACGATAGTAAAGTACTTCTTATAGCCGATGGATTTGATGAAATACCAGATAGTAAACTAAAAACGAGAATTGAAAAAGAGTTTCAGGAATTATCATTAAATCTTATAGATTCAAAATTTATTTTGACATCTAGAAGTAATGATTTTTTATTACAACTAACAAATACAAATACATACGAAATTTGTCCTTTAAATGATAAACAAATAAAATCACTTATAAGTAAATGGATTACAAATAGAACGAAAGCTAAAGACTTATTTGAAAAAATAAAAGACTCACCATATTATGACACAACGATGAGACCACTAACATTATCGCATCTGTGTGCAATTTATGAAAGAAAAAAAACTATCCCACCGAAACCAAGATACATATACGATTTTGTATTAAATCTATTATTAGAAACTTGGGATCAACAAAGAAGTGTTGTTAGACCTTCAAAGTATGCGGACTTCTATATTGAGAAAAAAAAAGAATTTTTAGCTCAATTATCTTATTGGTTATCTTTTCATTTAAGCAAAAATGTTTTTAGTAGTGACGATATTAGAAAATGTTATAATAAAATACATAAAGCACATAATTTACCTACATCACAAGCCAAAAAAGTTGTTACCGAATTAGAAAATCATACTGGGATTTTTGTACAAACTGGATATAATTCTTATCAATTTTCACATAAATCTTTACAAGAGTTTCTTACAGCAAAATATTTAAGTGCTTTACCTAAAATACCGGAGGTATCTGTACTTAAAAATTTACCAAATGAAACTGCTATTTTAATTTGTCTTTCATCATACCCGAACTATTTCTTTGAAGTCTTTAATAAAGACTTTAAACATTATGATGATCATTTTTGGAGTGTTTTATTCAATAGACTAATCGAAGAAAAACCAGATTTTGATGAAAGTGCTGGAACAATTATTTTTTTCCTAAACAATATTTGGACTCAAAGAAATCCTGTTTTCAAAAAAGCATTTATAAGATTACTTAAAACAACAAATTTAAAAATAGCACTCACGCCTTTTTTAAAATTGTATGAACTAAACGGAACTTATAAAGATTACACCTCATATATTTATAAAAATATAAAAGTCCCATTATCTGAAAGAAATTTTTATCCTACTCAGATTCATACAGATAATGAAATTTCAGAACTTATAAAAAACTACACCTAACATCGTATATAATTTATTGCTAGTTCTAGCCTGCTTACGAAAACCCTCGCGGATTTTCTATTCGGTTTATATTTGCTAAATTAGGTGCTTAAACACGCAACAAACCATATACAAACACGTTAGCAAAAACAGTGTCAATCCTCTATTTTCTCTGCTATTGTTTTGGTTTTGGCTTACCTAATTCCCTAACTTATAATTAACCAAATTTGCTTAGATAAATCGGAACTAAAAGTAAAACTGAAGTCACAAAGATTTTAATTAACTAAATAATAAACAGATTATCTGGTGCGAAAATCTATCTGCTCTTATTTAACGTTGGAAATTTCTTTTTATTAAGTT